>DASRDR010000046.1:0-35671 GCA_035652475.1 Candidatus Methylomirabilota bacterium
CGCATGCCGCTCGGGGTCGCCTGGACGGGCGGGCTCGCGTATCACACGTCCGGCGACCTGTTCCTGGCCTTCTCGACCGCGAACCGCGAGGCCGTGCTCGCCGGCGGCGACACGCTCGCCCGCGCCGAGTTCGTCCCCGACCTCGCCCTGAACCCCCTCTTCGACGCGGTGGTGCACGCGACCGAGGAGGCGATCCTCAACGCGCTCGTGGCCGCCGAGCCCATGACCGGGCGCGACGACCACTTCGTGCCCGCGCTGCCGCACGACGCCGTCCGGCGTCTCTTCGCGTAGCCCGCCCGACCGCCGCCGCGGGCGCCGGTCGGGCGACGACGCTTGCGCCCTCCCCACATTCGCCTCGGCTCCGAATGCGCCGCCAGGCGGCGGACGCACTCACGCGCGCGGCTCCCCGGCACGACGCCCTGCGACGGGATCCCGCGGTGGCGCTCCGGTCAGGCCCGCGCGGGGCCTGGTCCGGCCCCGCGCGGGACCCCGCCGGGATCAGTACCGGTAGTGCTCGGGCTTGTAGGGCCCCTCCTTCGGGAGGCCCACGTACCTCGCCTGCTCGTCGGTGAGCTCGGTCAGCATCGCCCCCAGCTTGGCGAGCTGCAGGCGCGCCACCTTCTCGTCGAGCCGCTTCGGCAGGAGGTGGACGCCCACCGGATAGCGCTTCGCGTTCGTGAACAGCTCGATCTGGGCCAGCACCTGGTTGGCGAACGACGAGCTCATGACGTAGCTCGGGTGCCCGGTCCCGCAGCCCAGGTTCACCAGCCGCCCCTCGGCCAGCAGGATGATGCGCTTGCCGTCGGGGAAGATGACGTGATCGACCTGCGGCTTGATGTTCTCCCACTTGTACCGGCGCAGCGAGGTCACGTCGATCTCGCTGTCGAAGTGGCCGATGTTGCACACGATGGCGTTGTGCTTCATGCGCCGCATGTGCTCGTGGGTGATGACGCGGACGTTCCCGGTGGCGGTGACGAAGATGTCGGCGTGCTCGGCCGCGTAGTCCATCGTGACCACGCGATACCCTTCCATCGCGGCCTGGAGGGCGCAGATCGGATCGATCTCGGTGACCCAGACCTGCGCCTGCAGCCCTCGCAGCGCCTGGGCCGAGCCCTTGCCGACCTCGCCGTAGCCGGCCACCACGGCGATCTTCCCGGCCACCATCACGTCGGTGGCGCGCTTGATGCCGTCCACCAGCGACTCCCGGCAGCCGTACACGTTGTCGAACTTCGACTTGGTCACCGAGTCGTTGACGTTGATCGCCGGGAACAGCAGGCGCTCTTCCCTCGCCATCTGGTAGAGCCGATGGACGCCGGTGGTGGTCTCCTCGGTCACGCCGCGGATCTCCCGGGCGATCGTCGAGTACCAGCCGGACCTGGCGGCCAGCCGCCTCCCGATGGCGGCGAACAGGACCGTCTCCTCCTCGCTGCCCGGGCTGGCCAGGACCGACGGATCCTTCTCGGCGCGCGACCCGAGGTGCACGAGCAGGGTGGCGTCGCCGCCGTCGTCGAGGATCATGTTCGGCCCGTGGTCGCCGAACTCGAGGATGCGATGCGTGAACTCCCAGTACTCGGGCAGCGATTCGCCCTTGCGCGCGAAGACGGGCGTGCCGCCGGCGGCGATGGCCGCCGCGGCGTGGTCCTGGGTCGAGAAGACGTTGCAGGAGGCCCAGCGGACCTCGGCCCCGAGCGCCTCGAGCGTCTCGATCAGCACGGCGGTCTGGATCGTCATGTGGAGCGAGCCCGCGATGCGGGCGCCCCTGAGCGGCTGCCGGGCGGCGTACTCCGCGCGGATCGCCATGAGCGCGGGCATCTCGCCCTCGGCGATGGCGATCTCCTTGCGGCCCCACTCGGCCAGGAGCAGGTCGGCGACGTCGAAGTCGGTGGTGGACGGGCGGGCGGGGGCGGCGCTCATCGCGCCCTCCTTTCCGTGCAGAAGAGGGTTCGCGAGCGCCGTTCCTCGACCGGTGTCCCGAGCCTGGCGGGCGCCGCGTGGCGCCCGTTGCAACGCTCCTCGGAGACGGGACGCATTCTACCAGGCGTCCGATCCGGCGCGCCAGGCCTGCGCGCGGCAGCAGCGTGCGCCCGGCACCCCGCAGCTTCGAGGCCGACGGCCTGGCGCCGCTCGACTCGGGCGGCCTCCACCCTCGCCAGCCACCCCGGGCGTCCCTGCGGGAGCTGCTCGGGCCTCCGCGTCGGCCCCCGAGGGGCGAGCGACCACCGCCGCCCGGTCGCCGACCGCGCCCACCGTGGTCCGCCCACCTCCGCGAGGAGCATGGCCTCCCCTCGCGCCCGCGTCGAGGCGCCCGACGGACCGTCACGTCCGGGTCCTCCACGCAGAGGTGGACTGCACGGGGGTCGTACCGAGGGACTGCGGGCCAGGACGCCCCTGCCCCGCCGCCTCCCTCGCCCCGCACGACGGGCGAGGCGCCGGCCCCGGGCCCGGCGGGGACGATCTCCGGTCCGGGGGGCCGGGCCCGGCGCAGCGGCGGCGGTTCGCCGAGACCGACCCTCAGGGCACGCGGTCGACGACCTCGAACACCGGGAGCGGCGGCGCGTTCGGCCGCTCCTTCCAGGCCACCCGCACGCGGGCGCCGATCCGCGCCGGCGCATCCCCAACGATCGTCGTGAGCAGGCGCGGCCCCTCGTCCAGCTCCACCAGCGCGCCGACGTAGGGCACCGGCAGCTCGGGCGAGACCTGCCGGTGGACGGTGGTCAGGGAGTAGATCGTGCCGTGGCCGGAGGCGGGCACCCACTCGAGCGCGTCCGCGTCGCAGCGCAGGCAGAACGGGCGGGCGAAGAACTGGTGGGTCCGGCAGCGCTGGCACCGCTGGAGCGCCAGCTGGCGGCGCGCCGCCGCCTCCCAGAACGGGGCGTGGAGGGGATCCCCGTACGGCGCCGGAGCCCGCTCACTCACGGCCGAGCACCACGGTCGCGGCCGCCCCGAACGAGATCCCGCCGATCCCGTGCACGACCCCGAGCCGCGCCTGCGGCACCTGGCGGGCGCCCGCCTCGCCCCGGAGCTGCCGGACGGCCTCGACCAGCAGCAGGAGGCCCAGCATCCCCGGGTGGTTGTAGGAGAGCCCGCCCCCGGACGTCATCGCCGGGAGGTCGCCGCCCGGGCCGAGCCGGCCGTCCGCGACGAACGGGCCGCCCTCGCCCCGCTGGCAGAAGCCCAGGTCCTCCAGGTGCATGATGACGGTACTGGTGAAGTTGTCGTAGGGCTCCACGAGGTCCACGTCCTGCGGCCGGACGCCGGCCATCGCGAAGGCGTCCCGCGCCGAGGCGCCCCCGGGGCTCGCCGTCAGATCCGGCATCTGGGCGATGTGCCAGTGGCTGTGGCTCTCGCTCGCCCCCAGGACCCGGACGGGGCGCTTGACCGCGTCGCGCGCCCGCTCGCGCGTGGTGACGACGACCGCCGCGCCGCCGTCGGTGATCAGGCAGCAGTCCAGGCGCTTGAGCGGCGAGCTCACCATCTCGGAGGCGAGCACGTCCGCCACCGTCAGCGGGCCCCGCTCCCAGGCCTTCGGGTTCAGCTGGGCCCACTGCCGCGCGGCGACCGCCACCTCGGCGAGCTGCTCCTCCGTGGTCCCGAACTCATGCATGTGGCGGGCCGCGATCAGCGCGTACTGGCCGATCGGGGACGGCAGCCCGTACGGGGCCTCGAACTGGCCGGAGAGGGTGTAGTCGTCGGCGGGGGCCAGCATGGACCGGCTGCGGCGGCTCCGCTGGCGCGAGGCGTGGGCGAGCAGCGCCACCTCGCAGCGCCCGGTCGCCACCGCCGCGAGGGCGTGGTGGACGTACGCCTCGAACGAGCCGCCCCCGATGTCGGTCGAGTCCGCGTAACGCGGCCGGATCCCCACGTACTCCCCGAACTCGACCGTCGGCTCGACCAGTGGCTCGCTCGACCGGTAGCGGACGAACAGGCCGTCCACGTCCCGGAGCCGGAGCCCGGCCTCGGCGAGCGCCTCGCGCGCCGCGACGGCCATCATGGAGAGCTCGCTGTGGTCCGGCACCTTCCCGAGCGGGCTCTCCGCCACCCCCGCGACGTACACTGCCCGACCCTTCATGGTCCCCCTCCCGCCCGGCAGCTGGACCGCGCGAACGTCACGACGCCGCCCTCCCGCTGATCGTCGGGCCCGCCCCGCGGCGCCGCCGACCGGCGCCGGAGGCCGGCGTTCCGCGCCGCGGCCGACCGCGGCGGGGCGGCCCGTGGCGCGATCCGCCTGGCCCTCACCGCGCCGGCGCGTCCCCCGATCGCGCCGCCGCCCCGAGCCTGGCGCGCTCAGCCCGCGTGGCCGGCTCGTCGACGCCGTCTTCCACGATCACGACCCCGTAGACGTCCCGCGCGGCGGCGCGGGAGACCCGGCCGTCCAGGACGTCGTCGAGCACCGCCGCGGGGTCGCGGTCGAGCGGCGAGCCGTACCCGCCGCCGCCCGTCATCCACATCCGGAGGACGTCGCCGCCCCGGATGGTCACGATCGTCTTCGCCTCGAGCTCCTGCGAGCCGCCCGCGGCGCGGTGCAGCACGGTCCGGCAGCCGGGGGCCGACCGCCCGCCCAGGAGCCCCCAGGGGTGCGTGGTGTGCCGCTCCTGGCGGAGCGTGACCAGCGCCTCGCCGCGCAGCCACTCGACCTCCGCCTCGTACCCGAGGCCTCCCCGGTACCGGCCGGCCCCGCCGGAATCGGTCCACAGGCGGAGGGTCCGGATGCGCAGCGGCAGGTCGGCCTCGCAGGCCTCGATCGGGTAGCGGATCGTGTTGTTGAGGTCGGTCTCCACGACGTCGATCCCGTCCTTGGTGGGCCGGGCTCCCATGCCGCCGCCCATCGGGACGCCGATGAACCCGACGAAGCGCTGGCCCCCCTCGGGATCGGACCCGCCGACGTAGAGGACGTTCACGATCCCGCTCGACGCCGCGTAGATCCGGTCGGGGAGCGCGCGCGCGAGCGCCCCCAGCAGCACGTCCACGATGCGCTTGAAGGTCAGCGCCCGCGCGCCGACCGGCGCCGGGTAGTCCGGGTTGACGATGGTCCCGGGGGGGAGCGTGACCGAGATGGGCCGGTAGCAGCCGTCGTTGTTGGGGACGTGGGGGCCCGTCAGGGCCCGCACGGCGAAGTAGACGGCGGCCATCGTCGAGGACGGGACGCAGTTGATCGCCGCCCGGCGCTGGGGCCCGGTGCCGGTGAAATCGAAGTGGATGTCCGACCCCCGGACGGTGACGGTCGCCTCGATCCGGATCGCCTCCGGCACCACGCCGTCGCCATCGAGATGATCGACGAAGTGGTAGACGCCGTCCGGGATCCGCTCGATCACCGCGCGGGTCATCCGCTCGGCGTACTCCATGAGCGCCTCGACGCCGCCGAGGAACACGCCCGGCCCGTAGTCGCGGCAGAGCTCCTCGACCCGGCGGACGCCCGTCCGGCAGGCGGCCAGCTGCGCCTCCAGGTCGCCCCGGAACGAGACCGGCACGCGCACGTTGGCCTGCAGGAGGCGGACGAGGCGCTCGTCGAGGCCCCGCTCGTCGGCGAGCTTCATCAGCGGGATCCGGAGCCCCTCGGCGTGCAGGTCGACCGCGTTCGGGGCCGTGCTGCCCGGTGCCGCGCCGCCGACGTCCTGGTGGTGCGACATGGTCCCGCAGTAGGCGACCAGGGAACCGCCGTCGAACACCGGCACCACCACCGTGACGTCGGGGAGATGGGTCCCGCCGTCGTAGGGGTCGTTCAGGATGTAGGCGTCGTCGGGCCGGGCGACCCCCTCCGGGTACTCGCGGGCGATGCGCTGGACCGAGGCGGTCAGCATCCCGAGGTGGGCCGGCAGCGCCTCGGCCTGCGCGATCGTGCGGCCGTGACGGTCGAACACCGCAGCCGTGGCGTCCAGAGCTTCCTTGACGATCGACGAGTAGGAGCTCTTGAGCAGCGTCATCTCCATCTCGTCGGCGATCGTGCCGAGGCGGCCGCGGAGGACCTCCAGGGTGATCGGGTCCAGCCCGCCGGCCGCCGTGGCCGGGGCGTCCGCCCGGGGCCGCGCGGCGGGCACGTGCACCACCAGGTTCCCGAGCCCGTCCACCACCGCGCGGTGGCCCGGGTACAGCACCGTCGTGGTGTCGGGCTGCTCGACGATGGCCGGGCCGGCGAGCTCGGCGCCCACGTCCAGGCTCGCGCGCTGGTACACGGGAACCTCCACGAACCCGGCCGCCGCGTCGAAGCACGCCCGCCGCGCGCCGGGTGCGACGGGTCCGCCCCCCGCGACCGGCGCGACCCGCCCGATGGCGACCCGCTCCGGGAGCTCGAAGGTGTGCACCGCGCGGAGGGTGACCAGCTCGACCGCCGCCGCGTCCTTCGCGTAGGCGTACACCCGGCGGTGGGTGGCGTGGAACGCGCGCACGGCGGCGTCCAGCGCCGCCCGCGTGACCGGCGCCTCGAGCGGCACCTCGAGCTCGTAGGACTGCCCGGCGTACCGCATCTCGGCGAAGTGGGCGACCCGGGACAGCCGCGGGTCGACCCCGTCGCGCGCCATCCGCTCGGCGCAGACCGCGTCGAGCTCGGCGAGCGCGCGCTCGATCGCCTGCACGTCCGCGTCCCCCGCCGCCGCGCGGAAGGTCCGCGAATGGTGGTGCTCGATGTCCGCCATGAGGAGCCCGAGCGCCGAGAGGACGCCCGGCGCCGGGGGAACCAGCACCGTCCGGACGCCGAGCTCCTCGGCCAGCCGGCCGGCGTGGATCGGCCCCGCCCCGCCGAACGCGACCAGCGCGAACTGGCGCGGATCCTTCCCGCGCTCGATGGAGACGACCCGGAGCGTGTGGGCCATGTTCGCGTTGACGATGCGGTGGATCCCGAGCGCCGCCTCGGTGACCGGGATCCCGAGCGGCCGGGCGATCCGCCCCTCGACCGCCTCCCGGGCGAGCTCCGGGCGCGGGACGATGCCACCCGCGAACGAGGCGGGATTGAGGTACCCGAGGACGAGGCTCGCGTCCGTGACGGTCGGCTCGACGCCGCCCCGCCCGTAGCACGCCGGGCCCGGGCGGGCGCCCGCGCTCCGCGGGCCCACCTTCAGGACGCCGCCCGCGTCGATCCAGGCGATGCTGCCGCCGCCGGCGCCGATCGTGCGGATGTCGATCATCGGGGTGCGGAGCGGATAGCGGTCGACGTAGCCATCGGTCGAGACGACCGGCTGCCCGCCCTCGCAGAGCGCGACGTCGGCGCTGGTCCCGCCCATGTCCACGCTGATGCAGTCGGGATAGCCGGCCGACCTCGCGACCTGCGTGGCCCCGATCACCCCGGCCGCCGGCCCCGACAGGATCGTGCCCTCGGGCCGCTCCAGCACCCCCCAGACCCCGTTGATGCCGCCGCGCGACTGCATGACCTGGAGCGGCGCCCGGACGCCGGCGGCCGCCATCCGCGCCTCCAGCCCCGACAGGTAGCGGCGGATCACCGGTCGCACGTACGCGTCGAAGCCGGTCAGCACGAGGCGCTCGTACTCGCGATACCGCGGGTCGACCTCCGAGGAGAGGGAGACGTCGAGGTCGGGGTACGCGGCCCGGACGATGTCGCGCGTGCGGCGCTCGTGGTCGGGGTTCAGGTAGCTGTGGAGGTAGCACACCACGATCGCGTCCACCCGGTGCCGCTCGACGAGCTCGGCGGCCGCCGCGGCCACCTCGGCCTCGGCGAGCGGCACGACCACGCGCCCCCGCGCATCGAGCCGCTCGCTGATGCCGAGGATCCGGCGCCGGGGGGCGAGGAACAGCGGCTCGTCCGGATCCATGAACAGGTCGTACATCTGGCTGCGCTTCATCCGACCGATGATCAGGATGTCCTCGATCCCCTTCGTGGTCAGGATCCCGAGCCGGGCGCCGCGGTGCTCGAGGATCGCGTTGGTGGCGACGGTCGTCCCGTGGACGACCCGGGCGATCGCCTCCACGGTGCCGCCCGGGAACAGGCGGCAGGCCGCGTCGACGCCCTGGACGAAGCCGTCCATGAAGTCGGGCGGCGTGGACGGGACCTTGGTGAGCCGCCAGCTCTTCGTCGTCTCGTCGTAGACCACCACGTCCGTGAACGTGCCGCCGACGTCGACCCCGACCCGGTACATGTGTCCGCCGTTCCTCCGTCTCAGGAGCGCAGGGCCGCTCCGGCCGGCCCCGCGGGCCGGCCGGGAACGCGGCCGGGCGCTCGCCGGCCGAGCAGCACGAGGTTCGCGAACGGGACCGCCGCCGCGAGCGCGACGGCGGCGCCGTAGCCCCACCGGCCGGCCGCGCCGCCGAGCGCCAGCGGCCCGACGAGCCAGCCGACGTCGGCGGTGAGCCGCATCACGCCGGTCGCGAGCCCGATCCCGGGTCCGCGAAGGGCATCGGCCAGCAGCGCGCTGGCGTTCCCGGCCATGAGGCCCTGGCCGAGGTCCTGGAGGGCCAGGCTCGCCAGCAGGACGGCCGGGACGCGCGAGGCGGCGAGCAGCGCGATGCCGCTCACGACGGCCACGAGCCCGAGCGCGATCACCGGGCGCTTGCCGTAGCGGTCCCCCGCCCGGCCGGCCGCGTAGAGGGCGCCGAGGCTCAGGAGCGCGCCGGCGCCGAGGGCAGCGCCGACCGCGTCGACCGGGAGCCCGCCCTCGCCGCCCGCCAGCGTGGGCCAGAGGAGCCCGCGCACTCCCGCCCACAGGAAGAGGGCCGTGAAGTGGAGCAGGTAGATGATCCAGAGCCGCGGATGGAGGACGCGCCCCCAGTCCGCCCGGTCGCGCCCCTGCACCGCGAGCGCGCCGCCCCGCCGGGGGAGCCACGCGCCGACGAGCGCCAGCGCGCCCACCGCCGCGCCGGCGGCGACCGCGAACGAGGCGCGCCAGCCGGCGTGGCCGGCGACGTAGCCGGAGAGCGGGCCGGCCGCGCTCAGGCCGCCGAAGGTGGCCGAGAAGTAGGCGCCCATCATCCGGCCCGACCGCTCCGGCGAGGAGCCCGCGCCGAGCGCGGCCAGGCTGCTCACGTGACACAGCGCGCTGCCCGCCCCGGCCAGCGCCTGGGCGGCGACCAGCCCGGGCACCCCGTCGACCCGGGCCGACCCGGCGTAGGCGAGGGCGAGGCACGCCGTCCCGGCCGCCAGGAGCGGCCGGGGGCCCAGCCGGCTCGCGAGGCTGGCGACCGGCACGTCGATGCAGACGCGAGCCAGGCCGAACACCGCCACGACCAGGCTCAGGTCGGTGATCGAGGCCCCGAGAGCCCGCTGGAGCTCGGGGACCAGCGGGCCCATCGAGCCGAGCGCCAGGTACACGAGGAACCCGATCGCGCAGAGCGCGCGGTCCGGGCTCACGGGAAACGGCCGGGCCACCGGGGCGGCGCGGCGGCCCGGCACGCGCGCCGCGGCTATCGCTTGTACCGGGCGGCCAGCCGCTTGGCGTTCTGCGCCATCACCCGGACCCCGTCCTCCGGCGACTGCCGCCCCGCCAGGATCTCCTGGAGCTGCTTGTCGGCGAGCTCCTGCCACTCGAAGTACCAGAGCTCCTGGTACGGGAGGACCTGGTTCAGGTGCACCGCCTTGTCGAGGTAGCCGGCGATGCGGTCGGGATCGGCGCCCCAGGACTGGAGCGAGGCGCGGACCGCCGGGTCCTTCTCGACCCCGCGCTGCCCCCACGTGAGGGCGGCCGCGTCGACCCACGCCTTCGGCGTGAGGTAGACGCCCTTGTCGTCCTTCCCGCCCAGAAAGGTGACCAGCTTGCAGGCGGCGTCCTTGTGCTTGCTGGCGGCGTTGATGCCGTACCCGGCCGCGAACCCGACGGTGGCGCCGGTCTCCGGGGGCTCCACCAGCATCGCCTGCCCGCGCACCCTGGACTTCTCCGGGTGGTTCGCGTACTGGTTGCCCGCGTAGAACTGCAGGCTCCACTGCATGTAGGCCTTGCCGTCGCTGAAGACGTTGGCGGCGTCGCCGTTGTTCCACTCGATGTTGGCGGGGTTCGAGAGCCCCTCGTCGAAGGTCTGCCGCCACCACTTCAGCGTCTCCAGGCCGACCGGCGTCACCTCGAGCTTGTCGTCGAAGACCTTCCCGCCCTTAGCCGCCGCCATGGTCGCCCAGACGTACATCGCCCCCCACCCGTACGGCTTGATCGGCCAGACCATGGGGTACTCGGCGATGTGCTTGGCCTTCACCGCCCGGGCCTGCTCGAGCCAGCCCTGGAACGTCCGCGGCGGCTCGGTGAAGCCGGCGTCCCACATCATCTTCTTGTTCACGATGATCGGGAAGAAGCCGGTGTAGTACGTGAGGCCGTAGAGCTTGCCCTTGTAGCTCAGCGACTGCCGGGCGAGCGGCAGCATGTCCTTCTTGGCGGCGTCCACGCCCGGGCACCCGTCGATCGGGTGCACCCAGCCGTTCTCGACCCACTGGGGCAGCGTCGCGTCGCGGATGTACATCACGTCGAACGGCGAGCCGCTCCGCAGCATGACCGAGGCCTTCGCGTTGTACTCGGAGGACGGTGCGCCGTCCAGCTCGACCTCGATCCCCGGGTTGCGCTTCATGAACTCGTCGACGAACCCCTGGACCGTCTGCGGCTGGAACGTCCAGAAGAGCATCTTCAGCTTCGTCTTCTGGGCGGTCGCCGAACCCGGCCCCAGGCCCACCAACGCGAGGGTGAGGATCGCCAGGCCGGCGAGGAACCGGCAGGTCGCCGTCGGTCGCATCACGGGTCTCCTCCTGTGAGGTCCGGTCAGGGTCCGGGTGCTCCGGACGTCAGCACGGGGCGGAAGGGGGGGCGGTCGGCGGCGGCGACCGACAGCCCCGGCTCCCGCTTGAGCACCCGCTCGCGCGTCATCAGCACGTGGTTGGCCATGGCGGCGCCGGCGCGCCGCTCGTCGCCGCTCCGGAGCGCCTCCAGGACCTGGAGGTGCTCCCCGGTCTCGTATGCGATCGCGACCAGGCGCGTCATCTCGTCGAGCGTCCGCTCGACCAGCCGCACCAGGCGCGCGTTCCGCGTGGCCCGGGCGATGCCGAGGTGGAACTCGCGGTTCCGGTCGAGGAACCGCCGCATGATCCGCGGCTCGACCACGGTGTCGGGCGGGTCGGCCAGCGTGGCCAGCCGATCCAGCTCCTCGGCGGTGATGCGGGAGGCGGCGAGCTGCGCCGCGGCCGACTCGAGGACGAGGCGGACCTCGAAGAGCTCCTGGACGTCGCTCACCGTGATGCCCGCGACCAGGTAGCCCCGCCGCGGCATCGCCGCGAGCAGCCCGTCCTGCTGCAGGAGTGCCAGCGCCTCGCGCACCGTGGTCCGGCCGGCCCGGAACCGCCGCGCCAGCGCGCTCTCGACCAGCACGACCCCCGGGCGCAGCACCAGCGTGAGGATGTCCTGGCGCAGCGCGCGGTAGACGTGCTCCTTCTTGGACCGCGCCGGCCGGTCGCGCGTCATGCCGGGACTGAACAGGCCTCAGGACTGGCCACTGGCATGGTCACATGCTATAGTCCCCCTTCGCGCGGGCTGTCAAGCCATCCCGATGACACCGGTCGAGCGCGACGATCGCCGACGTGCCGCGAGCGCGTTCCCGCCGAATGGCGGCGGAGCGCCGCGGCGACCCCGCCGTCGGCGCCTCTCGGGTCCCCTGCTGTGGCTCGACGGCCTGGCCCTCCTGCTCATCGGCATCTTCAGCGTCCTGCCGCTCCTCTACGTCGCCTACCTCAGCCTGGTCGACGTCAAGGCCGGGCAGCTCGCCGGACCGCTGGTCGGACGGGAGAACTACGCGTTCGTCCTGGACGACGAGTCCACGCGCACCGCCTTTCGCAACACGTTCTACTTCTCGACCCTGTCGGTGGCGGTCGCCACCCTCGTCGGGACGGCGATCGCGCTGCTGCTCGACAGCCGCGCGCCCTTCACGCGTCTCCTGCTCGCCGCCGCCGTCCTGCCGTGGGCCATCCCGGAGGTCGTCAACGCGCTCATCTGGAAGTGGGTGTTCGACTACAACTGGGGGGCCCTCAACGCGCTGCTGGTCGCGGTGGGCGCCCTCCCCCGGTACCGGGCGTGGTTCAGCGACGGCCCGACGGCCATGCACGCCCTGATCTTCGCCTACTCCTGGAAGCTCGTGCCGTTCGTGGTGCTGATCCTGTACGCCGCGCTCCGGAGCATCTCCCCCGACGTCGTCGAGTCCGCCCAGCTCGACGGGGCCGGCGCCCTCCGGCTGTTCCGCCACGTCACGCTGCCGCTGATCGTGCCGGCGCTCACCGTCGCGATCCTGTTCTGCGCGATCTTCTCGATGCGGGCCTTCGACGTCGTGTACCTGCTGACCCGCGGCGGGCCCGGGGAGTCGACGACGGTCCTGAGCTACTACACCTACGCGAAGACGTTCGAGTTCGGCGACTTCGGCGCCGGCTCGGCCGTCTCCGTGCTGCTGGCCGCCGGCACCCTGGTCGTCGTCCTCGCGTACTGGTGGGTGCTCCGCCGGTCGGAGCGCGAGTCGTGAAGCCGCGCTGGCGGGCGGAGCCGGTGAAGACGGCGGTGCTCGGCCTGTTCGCCTGCCTGAGCCTCTTCTACCTGCTCGGCCCGCCGGCGTGGATGCTCCGGTCCAGCCTCTCGCCGGACACCGAGCTGCGCCGTGTCCCGCCCACGCTGCTGCCGGCCGCGCCGACCCTCCGGCACTTCCTGGTCATCCTGCAGCTGCCGGGGTACGACGAGGCCGTGCTGCGCGAGAACATCCACTTCAAGTTCTACCGGCGGGCGACGGCCAACAGCTTCGTCATCTCGCTGGGGACCACGCTGGTGGCGACGAGCCTCGGCGCGGTGACCGCCTACTCGATCTCGCGCTTCCTCGGCGGGCGCGCTCGCCGGTGGGTCCTCCTCGGGCTCCTGGTCTCCCGCATGCTGCCGGTCATCTCCGTGCTGATCCCCATCTACCTGATCCTGCTCCGGGCGGGCCTCCTCGACACGCTGTCCGGGCTCGTCCTGGTCTACTCCGGCCTGCTCCTGCCGTTCGCGATCTGGATCCTCGAGGCGTTCTTCCGGCAGTTCCCCCGCGACCTCGAGGAGGCCGCCAGGATCGACGGCGCGCCGCCCTTCGCCGTGTTCGCACGAGTGGTGGTCCCGCTGTCCTGGAACGCGCTCTTCGCGGCCGGCGCGTTCGTGTTCATCTCGACCTGGTCGGACTTCATCGTGGGGTTCATCATGACGAGCACGGAGCGAGCGTACCCGCTGTCGGTCGTGCTCGCCCGGAACATGTCCGTCTGGCGCGAGCCGGACTGGGGGATCATGAACGCCGCCGGCCTGTTCGCCGCGCTGATCCCGGTCGCGCTCGCGTTCCTCCTCCGGGGCCTCGTCGTCCGCGGCCGGCTGGCCGGGGCGATGAAGGGCTGATCGCCGCGCACTCCGACACGGGAGGCTCGCATGGGGCTCTTCGACGGCAAGGTGGTGTGGATCACGGGCGCCGGGACCGGCATCGGCAAGGCGGGCGCGCTCATGTTCGCCGGCGAGGGCGCCGCGGTCGCGCTGCTGGGCCGCCGCAAGGCGCGGCTCGACGAGACCGCCGCCGAGATCGCCGCGGCCGGCGGGCGCGCGGTGGTGGCCCCGGTCGACGTCGGCGACCGCGCCCAGGTGGACCGGGTGGCGAAGCAGCTCCTCGAGCAGCTCCGCCGGGTCGACGTCCTCGTGAACAACGCCGGGCTGAACATCGCGGGGAACGGGCGCCGGATGGAGAACCTGACCCCGGCCGACTGGGATCACGTCATCAACGTGAACCTGACCGGCCAGTACAACATGTTCCGCGCCGTGTTCGCGCCCATGCGGGCCCAGGGAGAGGGCCTGGTCATCAACATCATCTCGACCGCCGCCAAGAACCCCTCGGGGGTCGCCGGCATGGCGTACCAGTCGGCCAAGTTCGGGATGATGGGCCTCGGCGTCTCGCTCACCAAGGAGGCGTGGAAGTTCGGCATCCGCACGTGCAACATCTTCCCCGACGAGACCAACACCGAGATCATGCTGAAGCGGCCGGTGAAGTACTCCCCGGGAGAGCTGGCCCGCATCCTCCAGCCCGAGGATCTCGCGCACGCGATGAAGTTCGCGGCCTCGCTCCACCCTCGCGCGTCGATCTCCGAGCTGACGCTCTACCCCACCTTCCCGAAGAGCTACAGCCCGGCCGAGACGGGCCTGCCCTCGTAGCGCCGGCCGTGATCCCTCCCCCGCTCCGGCTCCCGGGCGCCCCGCCGCGGAGGGCTCGTGATCGCGCCGGTCCTCACGCCGCCTGCCGGCGCGCCCCCGTGGGACGGCCTCGCCGCCACCGGGTGCGGGCGGGCGGCCGGCCCGGCCCGGCGAGATGACGGGCGCCGCGGCCGGGGAACCCGCGGCGGCGCCCGGCGACACGACCGCGGCGAGCTCGGCCATCGTGGAGCTCCGCGGCGTGGTCAAGCGGTTCGGCGCCCACGAGGTGCTCCGGGAGGTCGACCTCACGGTGCGAACCGGCGAGAAGGTGGTCATCATCGGCGCCAGCGGATCGGGGAAGAGCACGCTGCTCCGCTGCATCAACGGTCTCGAGCCCATCCAGGCCGGCACGATCGTCGTCGACGGGATCCAGCTCGGGCGCCGGGGCACGGACATCCGCCGGGTGCGCCAGGAAGTCGGCTTCGTGTTCCAGCAGTTCAATCTGTTTCCGCACATGAGCGCGCTCCGGAACGTCTCGCTCGCGCTCGAGCGCGTCCGCGGGCGCGGGCGGGACGAGGCGGAGGCGGCCGCGCTCGAGCAGCTCGCCCGGGTGGGACTCGCGGACAAGGCGCGGGCCCGGCCGGCCGAGCTGTCGGGAGGACAGCAGCAGCGGGTCGCGATCGCCCGGTCACTGGCGCTCCGGCCACGGGTGATGCTCTTCGACGAGCCGACGTCCGCACTCGACCCCGAGCTCGTCAACGAGGTGCTGGACGTCATCCGCGACGTGGCCAGGGCAGGCATGACCATCGTCCTCGTGACGCATGAGATGCGCTTCGCGCGACAGATCGCCGACCGCGTCGTGTACATGGACGAGGGACGCATCGTCGAGGAAGGCGCGCCGGACCGGCTGTTCGACCGGCCGCGGCATCCCCGGACGGTGACGTTTCTCAGCAAGGTGCTCTGAACAACTCACCCCGGGAGGTCCGCGATGAGACGGCGACGGAGTGCGATGGGGCTCGTGGCGACGACGATCGCGATCGTGGGCCCGGTGCTCTCGCTGGTCACGGCAGGGGCGCAGCAGACGACCTGGCAGCGGGCGCAGGCGGAGAAGAAGCTCCACATCGTCATGGCGAGCGGATACCCGCCGTTCTCGTTCATCGGCGAGGACGGTAAGCAGACCGGATTCGACACGGATCTGGCCGGCGAGTTCGCCAAGCGGAACGGTCTCGACCTGGACGTGAAACTGGTCGCGTTCGAGGGTGTGATCCCCGCCCTCATCGGCAAGCAGACGGACATGGTCGTTTCCATCTACGCCACTCCGCAGCGGCGCCAGGTCGTCAACTTCAGCGACACCTACTGGGTCGCCGGGCTCTCGTTCATCACGGCCAGGGACAAGCCGGCGATCAACTCGATGGAGGAAGCGGCCGGGAAGACCATCGGCGTGCTGCAGGGCGGCTACTCGCAGCGGTTCCTGACCCAGAACGCCCCCCGGGCGATCCTCAAGGCCTACAAGGGGGGGCCGGTCGAGGTCCTGTCGGACCTCGCGATCGGCCGGGTCGATGCCGCGTTCGAGGACCGTGACGTCGCGGCGTACTACCTGCGAACCCAGCCGGGCAAGTACCGGTTCGGAACGAAGCTGTTCGGGCAGGGCGAGTACGCGTGGGCGATCCGCAAGGAGGACGCGGACCTGCTCGAGGCCGCCAACCGGTTCCTTGCCGAGGCCAAGAAGGACGGCACGATCGACCGGCTGGCCGGCAAGTGGCACATCGGCGCGGCGGCCGCCCAGTGACGCCGGGCGGCCGACGGTTGACGACGCAGCCATGCTCGATCTGACGTTCTACCTGAAGTGGGTGCCCTTCCTCCTCGGCGGACTCCGCTACACGCTCGCGGTCGCCGCAGCGGCGGCGGTGATGGGGATGGGACTGGGACTCGTGCTGGCCCTGATCCGGCTCGCCGACCTTCCACTCCTGAGCCGCGGCGTGTCGCTCTTCATCGAGTACGTCCGTGGCGTGCCGGCGCTGGTGGTCCTGTTCTTCTTCTACTACGGACTGCCGCAGGCGGGGATCCGGCTGGACGCCTTCTGGGCGGCGGCGATCGGACTGGCGGTCAACGAATCGGTGTTCGCGGCCGAGATCTTCCGGGCGGGCATCCAGTCGCTGCCGCGCGGTCAGCTGGACGCGGGGCGGAGCATCGGCCTTTCGCGGCGGGACCTCTACCGCTTCGTCGTCCTGCCACAGGCGATCGCCTGGATGATCCCCCCATTGACGAACGATCTCATCGGGCTCATCAAGAACTCGTCGCTGGCCTCGACGATCACCGTCGAGGAGCTGTCGCTGCGGGCGTCCGCCGTGGTCAGCGCGACGTTCCGGCCGTTCGAGGTGTACTGTGCGATCGCCACGATCTACGTCGCGCTGACGCTGACGACATCGGCGCTGTCCCACCAGCTCGAGCGGCGGATGCGGTTCACGACCTGAGCACGACGGGGCACTGGAGGAGGCATGGCGCTGGACCCCTTTCTCAACCCGGCCTTGATCGTCGTCGACATGCAGAACGACTTCGTGCGGCAGGGGGCACCACTCGAGGTCCCCGACGCCCGGGCGACGCTCCCCCAGCACCGGCGACTCCTGGAGGTGTGCCGCGCCGGGGACGTTCCCATCGTGTACCTCCGGTACGTGGCCGGCCCGCAGCACCACCTCGTGGATTGGGCGAGCAAGCTCGCCTGGGCAGCCGAGCTCGGTCCCCCGACCTGGGCCTGCCGGCGCGGCCACCTGCGCTTCTACCCCGAGCTGGGCGGCGAGCGCGACTGCGCCGACGTCGTCGACGAGATCTACCCCCGGCCGGGCGATTACGTCATCGACAAGTACGCGTACGGCGGTTTCCACCGGACGAACCTCGAGGACGTGCTGCGGTCGCACCGCGTGGAGTCCGTCGTGGTCACGGGCACCGTGACCCAGGTCTGCGTGGAGGAGACGGCGCGGCAGGCGTTCGCGCACGGCTACAAGACGACGATCGTCGCCGACGCCGTCTCGTCCCGGGCGCCCGATCGTCACCGGGCCACCCTCGACACGTTCGCGGGGCACTACGGCTGGGTGCTGCCGACGGAGGCGGTCCTCGAGGGTCTGACGAGCCGCGCCGGTCGCGCGACGCGCTGATGCGCGGCCGGGGGTAGTGTCTCAGTTGGCAAACTGAGACACTACCCGGCCGGGGCGCGGGACCGGCATGGTGACGGTTCACTTCCGCAAGAGCTCCAGCACCCGGGCGAACCGCTCGACGCCCCGCGGCCCCTCGGGGGCCAGGATCGTGCAGGTCAGGTGCTGCACGCCCGCCGCCTCGAAGGCGCGGAGGTGCTCGGCCAGGGTCTCCGGCGGGCCCTGCCGCCCGGCGAACCGCACGCCGGCCAGGTCGAACTCGGCGGTGCCGCCCGGGGCGGCCGCCGCCGGGGCCCGGCCGCCGGGCCGTGCGCCGCCGTCGGCGACGACGGCCAGCCGCGTCGCCGCGCTCCGCACGATCGTCGCCGGATCGCGCCCCACCTCGCCGCAGGCCCGCTCGAGCGCCCGGAATCGCTCGACGACCCCGTCCGGCTCCAGGTGAAAGTCGGCGTCGAACCGGTCCGCGTACCGCGCCGCCAGGCGGAGCATCCGCGGCCCCTGGGCCCCGATGAAGAGCGGCGGCCCGGCCGGCCGGGGGCCGCGCGGCAGGAGCTCGCACCCCCGCGCCTGGTAGTACCGCCCCGCGAAGTCGACCCGGCCCTCGCGGAGGAGCGGCACGATGATCTGCAGCGCCTCCTCGAACCGGCTCACCCGGTGGTCGAACGGGTACCCGAACGCGTCGAACTCCGGCTCGTGCCAGCCCGCGCCGAGACCCAGGACCACGCGCCCGCCGCTGACCTCGTCGAGCGTGTCGGCCATCTTCGCCAGCAGGGCCGGGTTCCGGAAGAGGACGCAGGCGACGTAGGGGCTCAGCCGCACCCGCCGCGTGATCGCGGCGACCGCGCTCAGGATCGTCCACGCCTCCCAGATCCCCCGGGTCCGGCCCTCCGGCATGTCGAGCGCGGGGTTGTTGTCCGGCGGTGAGCGGCGGAACAGCAGGTGATCGGGCACCACGAGGCTCTCGAACCCGACCGCCTCGGCGAGCGTCGCCATCTCGCGGATCGTGGGCCAGGGCACCTTGCCCCCGTCCCCGAGCGCCCCCATCCCGATCGGCAGCATGAGACCGACCTCCATCCGAACCCCTTCCCGCATGCCTCTCCTCTCCTTCGCGCCCCGCCGCCGGCGCGCGGGCCGGCCGGGCGGCCGTGGCCGCGTCCGGGACCGATCAGGTGGTGTCGAGCGCGCGCGCGACGGCGCCGAGGAGGAGCTCCAGGGCGATCGGAAGCGCCGCCTCGTCGATGTCGAACGTCGCGCTGTGGTGCTGGCCGCCGGGCGGATCACCGACGCGCGCCGAGCCGACCAGCATGTAGCAGCCCGGGACGCGCTCCCAGAAGTACGCGACGTCGTCGGCCCCGGTCTGCCGCTCGAGCTCGACGACCGCCGCGCCGCCCACGATCGACGCGGCGACCGTCCAGGCCAGCCGCGTCAGGGCCGGATCGTTCACCACCGCCGGCGTGAGGAGGCGGTGGGCGACCGTGGCGCGGCAGCCGAGCGCGCCCGTGACGTGGTCGGCCACCCGGTGGAGACTCGCCAGGAGCCGCTCCCGGAGCTCCGGGTGCGAGCAGCGGAGCGTCCCGGTCATCTCGACGGCGTCGGGAATGATGTTGAAGGCGGTCCCGGCGGCCAGCGTGGTGACGCTCACGACCGCCCCCTGGGCGGGCGGTGTCTCGCGGCTCACCAGCGTCTGGAGCGCGGTGATGAGGTGCGCCGCCGCGACCACCGGATCGCGCGCCAGGTGAGGGAACGCGCCGTGCCCCCCCTGGCCGGTGACGGTGAGCGCGAGCCGGTCCGCCGACGCCGTCACCGGCCCGCTGCGGAGCGTCACCGTGCCGACCGGCGCCTCGTTGTTCAGGTGCACGGCGAAGGCGGCGGCGGGCGCGACCCCGTCCAGCGCGCCGTCCTCCAGCATGGCCGCCGCGCCCTCCAGCAGCTCCTCCGCCGGCTGGAACGCCAGGAGGAGCGACCCGGCGAGCGACGCGCGGTCGCGCGCCCACCGCTCCGCCGCCGTGAGGACGATCGCGGTGTTGGCGTCGTGCCCGCAGGCGTGCATGACCCCGGGCGTCCGGGAGCGCCACGGCACCGGGACGGCCTCCTCGATCGGCAGCGCGTCGATCTCGGTCCGCACCAGGATCGTGGGCCCCGGCCGGCCGCCGACCAGCCGGCCGGTGACGCCGGTCCGGCCGACCCCGGTCCGGACCGTGTACCCCAGCTCGGTGAGCCGGGCCGCGATCAGGCCGGCGGTCCGAGTCTCCTGGAACCCGAGCTCCGGATGCTGATGGAGGTCCCGGCGGAGGGCGACCAGTCGCTCGTGCGCGGCGGTGACGAACGGGGAGAGCGTCGGCATGGGTGCGCGCCCCGGGAGGCTAGAGGATCAGGCCCGCGCGCCGGAGGTAGGCGGCGTCGGTCTCCATCCCGGGCGCCATCTCGTGCGGCAGCGTGTGGGGCTCGAGCGAGACCGGCCCGCGGTACCCGTCGGCCTGGAGGCGCGCGATCAGCCCCGCCCAGTTCACCGCGCCCGACCCCAGGGGCACGCAGACGACGTTCCCGGCCGCCCGGTGGAGGACGCGCCGGCCGGGCCCGTGCACGGCCGGGTTGTACCGCGCCGAGTCCTTGGCGTGCACGTGGACGATGTGGCCCCGGAGGAGGTCGTAGGCGTAGGGGAACGGCTCGACCCCCGCGTTGTAGAAGTTGTCGGGATCGAAGTTCACGCCGCACCGCGGGTGGTCGATCTCGCGCACCAGCTCGAGGAGGTCCTCGGGGTGCCGCGTCACCTTGATCGGGGCGTTCTCGAGGGCGACCCGCATCGTGCCGTGGCCCGGCGCGTCGAGGAGCGCGACGACCGCGGCGCGGAACCGGGCGAAGCTCTCCGCCCGGCTCGCGTCGGGTCGCTCGATCGCGTCGTCGCCGATCACGATGTAGCTCGCCCGGACGGCGCGGGCCGCCGCGAACGCGGCCGGCATCGCCGAGGCCAGCCCGTTCACGTGGATGGCGAGCCCCTGCGCCGACACGGCGTCGCGCGCGCGCGCCCCGTCGCCGTCGCCGAGCCGATGGGCCGGGAGCTCGACGAACTGCGCGCCGACCCTGGCTGCGAGCTCCACGATCCGCTCGACCGGCCAGTCGGGGAACTCGCCGCCGTTGATCCCGAATGGACAGGGGCTCATGCCGTGCTCCTTCCTCCGATCGGTGGTGGTGGGTCGCCCATCACGGGCGGCCGGGGGTGCGCCGGTCCACCACGCTCCGGAGCGCGTCCCCGACGAGGTTGAACGCCAGCACCGCGACGAAGATCCCGGCCGCCGGCACCGCGACGACCTGCGGGGCCACGCGGAGATAGGCCCGCCCGGCGGCGAGCATCGCCCCGAGCTCGGGCGAGGGCGGCTGGGCCCCCAGGCCCAGGAAGCTCAGGCTGGCCGACATCAGCATGTTCTGCGCGCAGAAGACCGAGGCCTGGACCACGAGCGGCGCGGCGCACCCCGGCAACACGTGCCGGAGGAGGATCCCCGCCTCGGTGCGACCGAGCGCCCGCGCGGCCTCGACGAACTCGCGCTCCCGGAGCGAGAGCGTGACCGCCCGGACCACGCGCACGAAGTGCGGCGTCGTCCAGACCGCGATGGCGACCATCGCGTTCAGCAGGCTCGCCCCCAGGACGGCGACCAGCACGATGGTCAGGAGGAAGTACGGGAACGACAGCAGGAGATCGGTCCCGCGCATGATGACCGTCTCCCAGAGCCGGCCGTAGAACCCGGCCACCAGGCCCAGGAGGACGCCGAGGCCCCCGCCCGCCAGCACCGTGACCACCCCGACCAGGACCGTCAGCCGGAGGCCGTAGAGGAGCCGGCTCAGGAGGCACCGGCCGATCCAGTCCGTGCCCAGCGGGTACTCCGCCGACGGGGCGAGGAGCCGGCGCCCGAGGTCGGAGGCGACGGGATCGTGCGGCGCGAGCCAGCCGGCCCCGGCCGCCGCCCCGGCCAGCGCGAGCACCAGCCCGACGCCGATCGCCGCCCGGCGGTGCCGGAGCGCTCCGGCGGCCCGCCTCCGGCCGCTCGCCGGCACCGGCGGCGACTCCTCGCGCGCGAGCACGGTGTCCGGCGCCGGGGCCGGCATCAGCGGCCGGTCAGGCGGATGCGGGGATCCAGGACGACGTAGCTCAGGTCGACCAGGAGGTTCACCAGGATGAACCCCGCCGCGCTCACCAGCACGCAGCCCTGCACGAGTGGCGTGTCGCGCGCCGTGATCCCCGAGATCATCAGCTGGCCGATGCCCGGATAGGCGAAGATCGTCTCCGTGATCACCGACCCGCCCAGGAGGAGCCCGACCTGCAGCCCGAGCACGGTCACCATCGGGATCAGCGCGTTCTTGCCGGCGTGCACGCCCCAGACGCGACGCTCGGCGAGCCCCTTCGCGCGCGCCGTGCGGACGTAGTCCTGCCCCAGGACCTCGAGGAGACACGAGCGCATCATCCGCGCGTTGTAGGCGACCAGGAAGCTCGCCAGGGTCAGCGACGGGAGCACGAGGTGCCGCCAGCTGCCGGCGCCCGAGGTCGGGAACCAGCCCAGCCGGAACGAGAGGCAGTAGATCAGGAGCAAGCCGGTCACGAACACCGGCGTCGAGATCCCGAGGAGCGTGGCCGTCATGACCACGTCGTCGGCCACCGAGCGCGACCGGAGGGCGCTCACCGTGCCGGCCGCCAGCCCGAGGACCAGCGACAGCGCCAGCGCGCTGGCCGCCAGGCGCACCGTGTACCCGAGGGCGTCCAGGACCTGCGGCAGCACCGGACGCCTGTCGATCCAGGACGTGCCGAGGTCGCCGTGGACCAGCTGCCCCAGGAAGCGAGCGTAGCGGACGGGCAGCGGCTGGTCGAGCCCGAACTCCCGCCGGAGCGCCCCGATCTGCTCGTGCGACGGCACGTTCGGCACCAGCATGAGCGTCACGTCGCCCGGCGCGAGGTACATCATGCCGAAGACGACGAAGGTGATCCCGAGCAGCAGCAGCACGACCCCGCCCAGGCGGCGCGCGAGATAGGGAATCATCGCCCGGCCCCGGCGGCGGCCGGCGCGGGCGCACCGGCCGTCCCGGCGAGATCCCGGTGGCGCGGATGATGGCGGCGCAGGCGCGCGGGCGGCGGGCCGGACACGCGGGCCATCCCGGAGGACGCCCGCGCCCCGCCGCCGGCCAACGCGCTCCGGACCCCCGTCAGCGCTTCGGGCCGAGCCACACGGTCCGGTACGCCAGCGTGTACCACTCGTCCGGGTGCAGCACCATGCCGTGCACGTAGTCGCGCATGCTGGTGTTGCGGGACGCCGCGTAGAGCGGGATGCCCAGCGCCTGCTCCTTGTAGATCTGGCCGAACCGGCAGTAGAGCTCGCGCCGCTTCTCCCGGTTCATCTCGCGGGCCGCGGACAGGATCACGTTGTCGAGCTCCGGGCTCGTGAACCGGGGGCTGTTCTGGCCGGCCGGCGGCATGTTGGCGCTGAGGAAGAACTGCGCCTTCCCGTCGGCGTCGCCGGTCCCGCCGCCGTAGCCGTGGAAGATCATGTGGTAGTCGCCCTCCGCGCTCGCGAGGATCTTCATGTAGGTCGCGAACTCGAACGGACGGACCTGGAGGTCCACCCCGACGGCCCGCAGCTGCGCCTGGATGGCCTCGGCCACCTC
Source organism: Candidatus Methylomirabilota bacterium (assembly GCA_035652475.1). Taxonomy (GTDB): domain Bacteria; phylum Methylomirabilota; class Methylomirabilia; order Rokubacteriales; family DASRDR01; genus DASRDR01. The sequence continues at coordinate 22,886 of DASRDR010000046.1, forward strand.
GCCGTTCCGAGGATCCCGCTGGGGATTGACGACGAGCGACAGCTGGAGCGGCCGGCCGTCCTTCTCGAGGATCCCGCCCCGCCCGGGGCGGTAGCCCAGGGCGGCCAGCTCGCGCTTGGCGGCCTCCAGGTTGTAGACCGGGAACCCGACGTTGCAGGCGCCGAACACGCTCGGGTGGAAGAGTCCCGTCGCGACCTGCCCGATGTCCGGGGTCACCACCTTCTCCACGATGCTCCTGGCGTCGATGGCCTGCGACAGCGCCCGCCGCAGGCGCACGTCGTCGGTCGGCGCCCGGAGCGCGTTCCAGTGGACGTCGACGTCACGGTAGGTCGGCACCCGATGCACCCGGATCCGGGGATTGGCCTTCAGGGTGGCGATCGCGGCCGGCGGGGTCTCGAACAGGACGTCGGCCTCCCCGCTCTCCAGCGCGAGGACGCGCGTGGCCTCGTCCGGGATGACGCGGAAGACCAGGAAGTCGAGGTAGGGCGCGCCGCCCCAGTAGTCGGGGTTCTTCGCGAGCTTGATGTGCTGCCCGCGGACCCACTCGACGAACCTGAACGGCCCCGTCCCGGAGGGATGGAGGGTGTAGTCCTTCCCCCACTTCTTCACCTCCGCCGAGTCGGGGATCAGGGTCGCGAGCGACTGGGCCAGCGTGTCCACCAGCGCCGCCTGCGGGACGTGGGTCTCGATCACCAGCGTGTGCCGATCGACCACGCGTATCGGGACCTTGATCATCTTGATGACGCCGGCGTCCGCCGCCAGATCGTTCGGGTTGAGCATCCGCTCGAAGTGCGCCTTGACGTCCTCGGCGGTCAGCTCGTTCCCGCTGTGGAACCGGACTCCCTTGCGGAGCGTGACCTGGAGGTGCGTGGGGTCGAGCATCTTCCAGGACTCCGCGAGCGCGCCCTGGAGCACTCCCTTCTCGTCCTTCCGGAAGAGCGGCTCGTAGATGTTGGCGAAGACCCGCACGGAGAAGCCGAGCGCGCGATGCGGATCGAAGGTCGTCACGTCCGACGGGGTCACCACGGTGAGGGTGCCGCCGGGCCGCGGCGGCTCCTGGGCGGCCGATGGCCGCGGAGCCGCCGCCGCGAGGCCCAGCGAGACCGCCCAGAGGACCAGGAGCACTCGACGATACCGGTGCTGCATCGCGCCTCCTCCTCGGCACCCCGGCGGGGTGCCCTCGATTACCGGCGGCCGGGTGCGGGCGATGCCGCTACCGGCCCGTGCGGACGAAGATCTCCTCGTACGGGAACCGCTGCGGGTCCTGGTAGTCGATCGCGAGCTCGGCGGGCGGACCCGCCTCCTGGTAGTACACGCGATGGAACGCGAGGACCGGCGCGCCGAGCGACACGCCGAGCGCCTCCGCGACCGCCGCCGGCGCCGCCACCGCCGTGGCCCGCTGGTGCGCGCGGATCAGCCGCAGCCCCGCCTCGCGCTCGATCTTGTCCGACACGGTGAGCCGCGGCGGCCGCGACAGGTCGAGCTCCGCGGCGACCGCCGCCGGCAGGTACACCCAGCCGAAGCGGAACGCCCGGCCCCGGATGGTGCGGAGGATGGTGTAGCGGAACACCGGCCGGCCGGCGGAAACGGCCAGGGCGCGGCCGACCTCGGCGGTCGCCGGGACGTATCCCTGCGCGAGCACCCGGGGCGTGCTCGACCGCCCGGCGACGTACGGCTCGTTGATCGGCTGGGTGATCCGGAGCCCGACCTGCTGCGGCCAGGGGCTCACGAAGGTGCCGCGGCCTCTCCGCGCGTGGACGAGCCCCTCCGCGCGCAGGCGGGCCAGCGCCTCCCGGACCGTCTCCCGGCTCACGCCGAACTCGCGCGCCAGCGCGGGCTCGGACGGCAGCCGCGTGCCGTCGCGCTGGCGGTAGTCCAGCAGGCGCCTCCGGAGCGTCTCCGCGATGCGGACGTAGCGCGGCACGGCCGCTGCCCGCCCGGACCCCGCTCCCCCCCCGACCGCCACCCCGGGCCTCCTTCCTCGGCTGTCTAGACAGGCTAGTCCAGACGCCGGCGTACCGTCAATGGCACTCGCCGACGAGCGCGGGCGCCGTCCGGCATGCTAGCCTGGTCTCCATGACCGACACGCTTCGGATCTCCGGGGCCCTCTCGCCGGTCGTCACGCCGTTTCGGGCCGATCTCTCGCCGGACGCCGACCGGTTCGTGCGCCAGTGCCGGTGGCTCCTCTCGCAGGACGTCGGCCTGGCGGTGTTCGGCACCAACTCCGAGGCGAACTCGCTCTCGGTCGACGAGAAGGTCGAGCTGCTCGACCGGCTGGTCGGGAGCGGTCTCGACCCCGCCCGGATGATGCCGGGAACCGGGCACTGCGCGCTCCCGGACTCCGTGCGGCTCACCGCGCACGCGGTGAAGCTGGGCTGCGCCGGCGTGCTGATGCTCCCGCCGTTCTACTACAAGGGAGTCCCGGACGAGGGCCTGTTCCGCAGCTTCGCCGAGGTGATCGAGAGGGTCGGGGACGCGCGGCTGCGCGTCTACCTCTACCACATCCCGCCCGTCGCCCAGGTGCCGATCACCCTCGGGCTGGTCGAGCGGCTCCTCAAGGCCTACCCCCAGCAGACCGCCGGCATGAAGGACAGCGGCGGCGACTGGCGGAACACCCAGGCCTTCCTCGACGCCTTCGGCCGGGACGGCTTCCAGGTCTTCCCCGGCGCCGAGACGTTCCTGCTCCAGGGCATGCGGCACGGCGCGGCGGGCTGCATCAGCGCCACCGCCAACGTGAACCCGGCGGCGATCGCGCGCCTCCACGCCACGTGGCAGGGCGCCGACGCCGACCGCCAGCAGGCGCGGCTGGACGAGATCCGCGCGATCTTCGCGAAGTTCCCGATGATCCCCGCGCTGAAGGCAGCGATCGCCCACTGGAGCGGGGACCCCGGCTGGGCGACCGTGCGACCGCCGCTGGTCGCGCTCGCGCGCGAGCAGGCGGGGGCGCTGGTCGCCCAGCTCGAGCAGGCGAAGTTCACGATGCCGGGGCTGCGCCACTGAGCGTGCTCGCCCTCCGGAGACGGAGCCGGCCGCGCCCCGGAACCCATGGGCCGCGCTTCCGCCCGTCGCGCTCGACGCGCGCCGGGTGGGGCCCCGAGGAGGCGGCCGGCGCCCACGCGAGGCCGCGGCACGCCGGGGGCAACGCTCGATCAGGAGGCTCGCGATGACCCCGTCCGTCAAGCTCTCGGTGATGTACCTCGGCCAGCCTGCGGACCCGGCCGCGTTCGACGCGTACTACTGGGAGACGCACCTGCCCACGGTCCGGCGGTGGCCGGGCATCCGGCGGATCACGGTGGCCCGGGGCGGGCCCGGCGACGAGTACTACCAGATCGCCGACCTCTGGTTCGATTCGCGGGCCGATCTCGACGCCGCGCTGGCGTCCCCGGAGCGCAAGGTCTCGGCGGACGATGTCAAGCGCTTCCCGGAGTTCCGGGGCCAGATCAAGCGCCAGATCTTCGAGGTCCGGTCCTACTGGCCATGACCGCCGCGTCCACCAGCCACGGCGCGCGGTCGGTGCGCCGGGGGGCGCGAGCGGCCGGTGCGGGGCGATCAGCCGGTCGCAGCCCGCGGCCGGGGCGCCCGGTGCGAACCCGGGCAGCGACGCCACGGCGGTGATGCGGGTCCTCGTCACCCAGCCGTTCGGCGAGGCCCAGCTGGACCGCATCCGCGCCGCGGACCCGCGGCTCGCCGTCACCCGCGCGGAGCCGGGGACCGCCGACTACCGCGGGGTCGAGGTGCTCTACACGGGCGCGCCGCCGCGGGACCTCGCGCGCGCCCCGGACCTCCGGTGGATCCAGCTCCACATGGCCGGCGTGAACGCCCTCCTCGATCACCCGGTGTTCCACGAGCCCCGCATCGCGCTCACGACCGCCAGCGGCGTCCACACGGTCGCGGTGGCGGAGTACGCGTTCGCCGTCCTGCTCGCCCTGACCCACCCCGTGCCCCGCATGGTCGAGTGGCACGCCCGCAAAACCTGGCCGCCCGACGAGGAGCGGTGGCCGCTGTTCGTGCCGGCCGAGATCCGGGGCGCGACCCTCGGCGTGATCGGCTACGGGAGCATCGGACGGGAGCTGGCGCGGATCGCCACGGCGGCGTTCGGGATGACCGTGCTCGCCTGCAAGCGCGATCCCGCCACGCGGACGGATTCGGGCTACGGCCTCCCCGGCACCGGCGACCCGGCCGGCGTCCTCCCGTCGGCGTGGTTCGGCCCGGCCGAGCTCCGGCACATGCTCCCCCGCTGCGACGTGGTCGCGCTCTGCGCCCCGCTGACCCCGGCCACCCGCGGGCTCGTCGACGCCGCGGCGATCGCGGCCATGAAGCCGACCGCGTACCTCGTCAACGTCGGCCGGGGGGCGACGGTCGACGAGGCCGCGCTCGCCCGGGCCCTCGCCAGCGGGCGGCTGGCCGGCGCCGCGATCGACGTCTTCGCCGAGGAGCCGCCGCCCGCGAGCCACCCGTTCTACGCGCTCGACAACGTGATCCTCTCGCCGCACGTCTCGGGATTCCTGCCGAGCTACGACGACCGCTGCGCCCAGCTCTTCGCCGAGAACCTGCGGCGTTACCTCGCCGGCGCGCCCCTCCTCAACCTGGTCGACCGCGCCCGCGGCTACTGACCGCGCGCCGTGAGCGCGCGTGCCCCGCTGACCGTCGCCGACCTGGCCCGGCTCGCGGCCGTGGCCGCCGAGGCGACGGATCCGCGCGTCGTGTTCGCCGCGGCCGACCGTCTGGTCGCGGCAGCGATCGGCCACCGGCTGTTCACCGTCACGGGCGTCCACCACGCGACCCAGGAGGTGGAGCGCCTGTACACGAGCGATCCGGTCGCCTACCCGGTGGGCGGGCGGAAGTCGAAGCGGAACACGGACTGGGGCCGGATCGTGCTGGCGGAGGGCCGCGTGTTCGTGGCGGCCACCCCGGAGGAGGTCCGGCGGCACTTCGCCGACCACGCCCGGCTCGCCGGCCTCGGCATCGGCGCGATCCTGAACGTGCCGATCACTGCGGGGGGTTGCGTGCGCGGGGTCATGAACGTCTCGCACCAGGCGGGGTGGTTCACCGCCGAGGACGTGGAGCGGGGCCGGGTCATCGCGGGGCTCCTGGCGGCCGCGTTCCTCGTCGCGGCGCCCGCCGCCGCCCCGGCGCCCTGATCGATCCGGATCCCTGCGCCGGTCGGGCGGCGATCACGCGCGAGCCCCGTCGCGAGCCGTCGCCGGTCGCGCCCCCGCGGCTTGCTGCCGCGCCCCGAACGCGAGCCCCGCCGCGCCCGGCGCCCGAGGGGGCGGCCGACGCCGCCCCCGGCCGGGATCGAGCGCCACGGCGCGATCTCGCGCCCGTCGCGGAAGACCTTGCCCGTCGGACCCTCCTCGGGCAAGGTCACCCCGAACAGGACGCTCGCCGCTCCTTCCTGGACCGACCGGGGCGCGCTGCGCCCGCCCATGTCGGTGCGCACCCACCCGGGGCAGGTGGCGTTGACCCGGATGCGGCGCGGCGCGAGCTCGCGGGCCAGGACGGGCGTCAGGGCGTTCAGCGCCGCCTTCGAGACCCCGGAGGCGTCGCTGCCCCATCCCCTTCCGCCGGTCGCGATGCACTCCTCCATCAGCGCCGCCAGCCCGCCACGCGTGAGCCATGGATCCGTGAGCTGTCGGCGCCGCAGGTCTGGCAGATGGGCGAGCGCCCCCGAGCTGGCGACCTCCCCGAACACGCGGCCGACGCCGGAGCACCGCGCCGGCCGAATGATGCCGTCTCGAGCGACGGGTTCACCGGCGGGACCGGCGCGGGCCGGCCGTGCTAGGATAGCGGCCCGCCCCAGATCGGAAGGAAGACGGGCCGACACGAACGGCGCGGCGCACCAACGAAGGAGAGACCCCCATGAGCACTCCCCACGCGATGAAGGCTCCGATGCGGTTCGCGGTCGCGGTCGTGCTGAGCGTCGCCGTGCTCGTGGCGTCGCCGGGGATTGCCGCGGCCCAGGCGCTGGTCGTCGGCGCCAACTTCGTCATCAAGAGCCTCGACCCCGCGCGGACGGTGGAGACGACCAGCAACATGGTCAACCACTCCGTCTACGACTCGCTCGTCACCTTCGACGGCGAGGATTTGACCACGCCCAGGCCGTCGCTCGCCACCGACTGGACGGTGTCCCCGGATGGCACGACCTACACGTTCCGGCTCCGGCGGAACGTGCGCTTCTCGAGCGGGAACCCGCTGACGTCGAGCGACGTCAAGTGGTCCTTCGACCGCGTGCGGTACGTCAAGAGCAACCCGGCCTTCTTCCTGAACTCCGTCCAGGAGATCCTCGCGCCGGACCCCCACACGGTGGTCCTCCGGCTCACCGCGCCGAACCCGGCCCTGCTGCCGATCCTGGCGAGCTCCAGCCTGGGCGTGATCGACAGCAAGCTCGTGAGCCAGAAGGGCGGCGACGCCAGCCCGGACGCCAAGGACCGTGACAAGGCGGAGCCGTTCCTGCTCCAGCAGTCCGCGGGCACCGGCGCCTACATCATGGAGCGCTACGTCCCCGACCAGGAGGTCGTGCTGGTCCAGAACCCCGCCCACTGGCGGGGCGCCCCCAGGCTCCAGCGGATCGTCATCCGCAACATCACCGAGCCCGCGACCCAGAAGCTCCAGCTCGAGCGCGGCGACCTCGACATCGCCACGGGCCTCGACCAGGACCAGATGCAGGCCCTGCGGCACGTGCCGGGCGTCACCGTCAAGGCGAGCCCCGCCGCGACGACCTTCTACCTCCTGATGAACGCCAACCCCCAGGTCGGCGGCCCGTTCGCCAATCCGGCGGTCCAGCAGGCCGTGCGGTACGCCCTCGACTACGACGGCATCCTGGCCCTGGCCGGGCCGGGCGCCGTGCGGCTGGCCGGGGTCATCCCCACGATCTTCCCCGGCGCCCTGGATCCGCGTCAGGCGGTCCGGACGGACCGGGACCGGGCGCGCGCGCTCCTGAAGCAGGCGAACCTGGGCGAGGTCAGGGGCGCCTTGACCTATGCGAGCGACTCGACGATCTGGGGCATCCAGATGAACCTCCTGGCCCAGAAGATCCAGGCGGACCTGGCGACGGTCGGGATCGGGGTCAGCCTCAACGGGCTGCCCCGGGCGACGGCCCTCCAGACGTACCGCGACGGCAAGAACCAGCTGGGGGTGTGGAGCTGGGCGGCGGACTACCCGGACGGTCAGAACTTCCTCGTGTACGCGCCGGGCCGGACGGTCGGGAGGCGCGCCGGCTGGCTGCCGGAGTCGAGCCCCGACGCCCGGGCGCTGGCCCAGCTCGCGGCCGAGGCCGAGGCCGAGCGGGACCCGGCGAAGAGCGCGAGCCTCTACCGGAAGATCGACGAGCGGCTGGCCCAGATCGGGCCCTACGCGCCGCTCCTGCAGCCCGCCGTGCCCTACGCCTTCCGCTCCACCGTGCAGGGCGTGACCTTCAACAGCGTCTGGGGCGTGGACTTCTGGACCGTGCGCAAGTAGCGGAGGGCTGACCTGACCGCCGGGCCGCGTCGGCGCCGCGCCCGGAGCGGGCGCGACGACGGGGGCCTTCCCTGACCGGCTTCCGGCTGTTCATCGCGCGCCGGCTCCTGCTGCTGGGGCCGATGCTGGTCGGCATCACGCTCCTCACGTTCCTGCTCTCGCACGCGGTGCCCGCCGACCCGGTCGCGGCGGCGCTCGGCGAGCAGGCCGCGGCCGACCCCCAGGTCGTGGCGGCATTCCGCCGCGAGTGGGGCCTGGACCGGCCGCTCCCGGAGCAGTACGGCATCTATCTCTGGAACCTGGTCCACGGGAACTTCGGCGTCTCGATCTCGACCCGGCAGCCGGTCTGGCTCGACCTCCGGCAGCACTTCCCGGCGACCATCGAGCTGGCCGTCGTCGCCATGGGGGTGAGCATCCTCGTCGGGATCCCCCTCGGAGTCGTGTCCGCCGTGAAGCGCAACAGCGTCCTCGACCAGCTGACCCGCGTGGCCTCGCTCGTGGGCCTCTCCATGCCGATCTTCTGGCTCGCCCTCGTGGCCCTGGTGCTCTTCTACGCGCGCCTCGGGTGGGCGCCGCCGCCCGGGCGGCTCTCGGCGACGCTGGCGGCGCCGCCGATGGTGACGGGCTTCCTCCTGGCGGACTCGCTGCTGGCCGGCCGACCCGCGGTCGCGCTCGATGCCCTCCGGCACCTCTGCCTGCCCGCGCTGGTGCTCTCCACCTACAACCTCGGCATCCTCGCCCGGCTCATGCGAGGGAGCACGCTCGACGTCCTGGGCGAGGACTACGTCCGGACGGCCCGGGCCAAGGGGCTGTCCGAGCGGGCGGTGACGCTCCGCCACGCCGCGCGGAACGCCCTGATCCCGGTCGTCACGGTGATCGGGCTCGGCTTCGGCCGGCTCCTCTCGGGCGCGGTCGTCATCGAGAGCGTCTTCGCGTGGCCGGGGCTCGGCCTCTACGCCTTCCGGACCGCGACCTCGCTCGACTTCCCCGCGATCATGGGGGTCGGGATCGTCGTCGCCACGGTCTACGTCGTCGCGAACCTGCTGGTCGATCTGGCGTACGCGCTGATCGATCCGCGCATCCAGGTGGGCCGGTGAAGGCGTCACCGCTCGCGTCGGCCGCCGTGGTGGTGGTCGTGCTGTGGCTCGGACTCGCGGCGGCGGCCCCGCTCCTCGCGCCCTACGAGCCGCTCCGCCAGGACATCGCGCGCCGCCTGGCCGCGCCTAGCGCGCTCCACTGGCTCGGCACCGACGCGCTCGGCCGGGACATCCTGAGCCGCGTCCTGCACGGCGCGCGCATCTCCATCCCGGTCGGGGTCGCCGCGGTGATCCTGGCCGCGCTCCTCGGCGCGCTGGTGGGCGGCCTGGCCGGCTTCGTGGGCCGGGGGCTCGACGACGTGCTCATGCGGGTGACGGACCTCATGCTCGCCTTCCCGACCGTCATCCTGGCCCTGGTGATCACCGCCGCCCTCGGGGTGGGGATCCGGAACGCCGTCATCGCCATCATGATCGCGTGGTGGCCGAGCTACGCGCGGCTGGTCCGCGGCCTGGTCCTGGCGGTGCGGGAGCGCGAGTTCGTCCAGGTCGCCTACGCGCTCGGCGCCTCGGACGCGCGCATCCTCTGCCGGTACGTGGCGCCGAACGTGGCCTCCTCGATCGTGGTCCTGGCCACGCTCGACGTCGGCCACGCGATCCTGACGTTCGCGTCGCTGTCCTTCCTCGGCCTGGGCCCGCCCCCCGAGATCCCCGAATGGGGCGGGATGATCGCCGCCGGCCGCAACTACCTCGACCAGTGGTGGATCGCGACCTTCCCCGGACTGGCGATCCTGAGCCTGACGATCGCGTTCAACATCGTCGGCGACAGCCTCCGGGATCTCCTGGATCCGCGCCTGCGGTGACCGCTCGGCCGGGACCGGCCGCCGCCGCGCCCGGGGCGGCCGAGGTGGGCGGGCGAGCGGACCCCCCGCGCGGCCCTGACCGTCTGGACGAAGGCGCCGCGCACGCGCGAGCGGCGCTGGCCCGATCCGCGGAGCGCCGCCGGCCGGGCGCGCCCGCGCGCGAGGGTGGCGAGCCGGCTCAGACGGTGACCCGGCCGGCCCGGTAGTCGGCCACGAAGCGGTCGACGGCGGCCAGCCCCGCCCGGATCGTCTCCGCCGGGGTGCCGGGGCCGAGCCCCAGCCGCACGTGGTGCTCGTGGCCGTAGCAGCTCCCGGGGATCAGGTAGGTGCGGTACGGCGGGTCCAGCAGGCGGACGCAGAGGTCCCAGGAGGGGACGTCGAGCGCGTACCCCGGGAAGGACAGGAAGCCCCCGCGCGGCGGCACCCAGTGGAAGACGCCGTTCCGCTGCATCCACTCGGCCACGACGTCGTAGTTGACGCGGGCGGCGGCCATCGTGTCCTTCACGAGCCTCCAGTACTTCGCGGGCTCCAGGGCCGCGAGGGCGACCACCTCGTCCAGCCGGCTCTGCTGGTGGAGGCTGATGTAGTACTTGAGGCTCACGCAGCGCTCCACCAGACCGCGGTCGCGGGTCGCCAGCCAGCCGAGGCGGAGGCCGCTCATCCCGAGCGTCTTCGACACGCTGCCGGTCGTGATCCCGCGCTCGTAGGTGTTGACGACCGAAGGCGACAGGATCCCGTCCCATTCGAGCCCCCGGTAGATCTCGTCGGACAGCACGTAGGCCCCGACGCGGTCCGCGACGTCGCAGACGGCCCGGAGCTCCCGCTCGTCGAGGACCGCCCCGGTCGGATTGCTCGGATGGCAGAGATAGATCAGCTTCACGCGCGGCGACAGCAGGCCCCGGAGCTCGTCGAGATCGAACCGCCAGCCGAGCTCGGGGCGCCGGCGGAGGATCCGGGGCTCGACCTTGAGCGCCTCGCACAGGACCTGGGGCTGCTCCCACGAGGGGGACTCGACGATCGCCTCGTCGCCGGCCTCGACGGTCGCGGCGAACGCCAGGAAGTTGGCGTGCTGGGTCCCCGAGGTGACCAGGACGTCCTCGGGCGTCACGTCGTACCGCTGGGACTCCACGATGCGCTGCCGGAGCGGCGGGTAGCCGTAGCGGCTCCCCGACTTCTCGAGCCGGAGGTCCAGGGGAATGCCGTCGAGGACGTCGCCGAGCGTGAGCACCCGGCCCTCGGGATCGACGAGCGAGTGGACGGTCCAGACCTGCCGGGCGACGTCCCACCCGCGGTCCCGCCCGATGTTGAAGAACTCCCCGAGCTTCCGGGATGGCATCCGCATCACCCGGCGCCTCCTCGGTGCGACCGCACGAACCGGTCGGTCGGCGGGAAGGGTGGCGCCGGCGCCGTCGTCCAGCACTTGAGCACGGGATCCCCGGAGTTCACCACCTTGCGGGTCCACACGAGCCGCACCAGGCCGGAGGCCGGCGCCCGGAGGACCTCCAGCACCTCGCCGAACACGTCCCAGATCTCGCCCAGGGGTTCGCCCTCCCCGACCGTCTGGCCGACGCGGGCCGACAGGCGCACGAGCCCCCCGCGGCGCGCCTGCACCACGAACTGCCCCGTCCCGACGAGCTGGCCGGGGGGGACGACGGGATCCCCCGGCAGCATCCCGAGGTACCGCATGACGTTCGTGATGCCGTGGCGATGCGTCTCCACGTCGGCCGGATCGAGGCCGTTGTCGCTCCCGCACTCGCCCAGGATGGACGCGATGCCGCGCTTGGCCGCCTCGGTCGTCACCGTCCCGGCCGGGATCATGGGCGTGCCCTCCCGGAAGAGCGCGATGACCCCGGGGCTCCAGCAGCGGGCCATCGCCTCGCCGGTCCGGTCGAGCTCGGCGTCGCCGGTGAGGCGGTAGGCGGCGTAGGGCCACAGCGCCTCCCCGAGGTCGCCGCCGTGGCAATCGATGTGGTGGCTGGCCCGGCTCAGGATCTCCGTGAAGAGCGTGTGGGCGATCAGCTCGGTGATCGTCCCGTCCGGTCGCCCCGGCGCGACGCGGTTGAGGTTCAGGCCGTCCAGGGGCGAGACGAACGCCGAGCGCGCCGCGAACATGGGGAGGTTGACGACGGGCACCGCGATGACCGTCCCGGCCAGCGACGACGGGTCGAGCTGCCGCGTGAGCTCGCGGACGGCGGTCTGGCCGGGATACTCGGTGGCGTGAACGCCCCCGGTCAGGCACAGGGTCGGGCCCGGGCGCACCCCGTGGACCACCACGACCGGCAGCTCCACCGGGCCGGCGCCCGTTTCCCCCACGGGCAGGAAGCCGCGGCGCGTGGTGCCGCGCTCCACGGCCAGCTCTCCGATCCGCACCGCGTCGCGCGTCACGCCGCCCCCTCCTTGTCCGCCGGCATGGCACCATCTTCGCCGAGCGCGCCGGTCCAGGGAAAGAGGCGCCCCGCGGCCGGCCGGCCCGCTGACGACCCGGACCGCGATCTCCACCCTGCTGGTTCCCGGACGCCCTGCTGGGTTCCCGGCGCCGCGCTGGTCGGCTCCGGCCCGCATCTCGGCCTGGATCGACCTTCCGGAGGCCGTCCGGTGCGCTGATGGCGCCGGCCAGACCGCGCGACGCGTCTCGTGCGTGCCGTCCTGCATCGGTGAGGCCGAGGGACGCGCCGGCAGCGGTTCCCCGGATCCGGGCAGAGGTCGACCGAGGGGCAGAGGTCGACCGAGCTCTCCGAGGCCTGCGGGTCGTGTATACTGGCGTTGCCCGTCGAGGCGCGCCCGCGTGGCGTGCCTCGCCGCCGTTCGACGCAGTTCACGCCCACGGCGACCCAGCCTGAGCACCCGTTCACCCGGGACCGCGGCCTCCACCGCGGCGTGCCTGGCAGCCTCGTCCACCCGCGGTCGGGCCGCACCGGCATCGGGCGGGGCGGCCATCGCCCGCGAGGGCGACCTGGCAAGGGAGACATCATGGCGCGAAAGCGTTCGAAGGAAGCGACCCGGCCAGTCCCGCCGCCCGTCGACGTGCCCGCGCCCGATCGGGCCGCGCTCATCGCGGCGTACCAGGCCGGCCTGATCACGGCGTGGAAGCACGAGGGCGAGCGTGGCTATCGGCTGACGACCGCGGGCCACCAGGACGACTACGTCGACGTCGCCAAGCTCGGGAAGTACCTGGAGCGGCTGGCCGCCGCCTCGTAGCGCGCCTCCGTTCCCCGTCGCCCTGACCGGCGCCGCGCGGCTCCTGACCGTGGGCGCCGGACCTCCGGCCGACCCGGCCGCCGCGCCGGCGGCTCCTGTCCGTCGACGTCCGTCTCCGCGTCGCGGCGGCGATGCCGGAGGCGTGCGACACCCCGCCAGGCGGCCCCCTCTCTCACCCCGGCGGCCCGGCCGCCGCGGGCCTGGGGGTGGCCCGTGACCTCGCCCGCCAG
>DASRDR010000047.1:0-2936 GCA_035652475.1 Candidatus Methylomirabilota bacterium
AGGAGGCCCTGGACCTCGGCGGCCGCCTGCCGGCTCTCGGGGCTCCGCTGGAGCGCGGCCCGCAGGCTCTCGTCCAGGGTGAGCCGGACGGGCGGCGCGGCGGGGGCCGCCGGCGCGGCCGGCGGAGCGCCGGGAGGAGCGGGGGCCGGGGCGGACGGGGCGCCGCCGGCGCCCTGAGCCAGCGCGACCCCGGCCCCGCCCCCGCCGAGCAGGAGCGCCAGGACGGCGGCGGCCAGGGCGCGCGACGGGCTCATCGGGGATCTCCACCCTGAGACGCCGGGAGCGGGCCGGTCGATGCCGCGCACGCGCCTACACCTTCCCGAAGACGTACTTCGAGATGAGCTCTTCCAGGTCCACGGGGGCCTCGACCTCCCGCAGCCGGCCGCCCGCGCCGACGATCTTGTCCGATCCGCCCGGGCTGATCTGGACGAACTTCTCACCGATGAGCCCCTTCGTCTTGATGGACACGATGGCGTCGTCCTGGAGCTTGACCCCGTCGTCGATGCGGAGGGCGACCCGGGCCTGGTAGTCCTTCAGCGTGATCGCCTGCACGCGCCCGATCGGCACGCCCGCGATCTCCACGCTCGCCCCGGACTGCAGCCCGCCGACGGTCGGGAAGTCCGCGTAGACGACGTACCCCCGCCGGCCGAACAGGTCCACCCGTCCCAGGTTGATCGAGAGATAGCCGAGCGCCAGGATCCCGGCCAGCATGAACACGCCCACTCCCAGCTCCACCCGTCGAGTCATGGCGACGCCTTCCTCTCCTCTCCCTCCGCTCCTCTCGCGCCCCGCCGCCGGCGGTCCCGGCGGTCGGCCGTCAGACGGCCCGCTCCTCCACCTCGCCGCGGATGAACTGGCGCACGACGGGGTCGTCCGACCGCTGGACCTCGTCGGGCGTCCCCACCAGCCGGATGCGGCCCTCGTGGAGCACGGCGACGCGGTGCGCGATCGCGAAGATCTCCGGGATCTCGTGGCTCACCATCACCGCCGTGAAGTTCGACTTGCGGTGCAGCTCGACCACGAGGTGATGGATGGTGTTGACCAGGATCGGATCCAGCCCGGTCGTCGGCTCGTCCAGGAACACCACCGCCGGCTCGGTCACGAGCGCCCGGGCGATCGCCACCCGCTTGCGCATGCCGCCCGAGATCTCGGCCGGGTACTTGTGCCCCATCTCGGCCAGGCCCACCTGCGCGAGCGCCTGGCGCGCGCGCGGCAGCAGCTCCGCCCGCGGTACCCGACGATGCTCACGGATCGGGAAGAGCACGTTCTCCAGCACCGTCTGCGAGTCGAACAGGGCGCCCCCCTGGAACACGACCCCGAAGCGCTCGCGGACGCGGTCCAGCGCGCGGCCGCGGAGCGCGGTGACGTCCTGGCCGTCGATCATCACACGGCCGCCGTCCGGGCGGACCAGTCCCAGCAGGTGGCGGAGCAGCACCGACTTCCCGCCCCCCGAGCGGCCGATCACCACCATGAGCTCCGCCGGACGGACCTCGAGGTCGACCCCCCGCAGCACCTCCTGGCGCCCGAAGCGCTTCTGCAGTTCCTCGATCCGGATGCCCGGCGCCCCGCCCGCGGTCACGGCAGCACCGACCCCAGCAGGTAGTCGAGCACGAGGATCAGGATCGACGCCAGGACGACGGCCTCCGTGGTCGCGCGGCCGACGCCCTCGGCGCCGTGCCCCACGTGAAAGCCCTTGTAGGCGGCCACCCAGGTCACCAGGAGCCCGAAGGCGAGCGCCTTCCAGAACCCGACCCAGAGATCCGTCGGGTCCATGAACGCGCGGATCTGGCCGAAGTAGGTCCCCGGCGAGAGGCCGAACAGGCTCACCGTGACGAGGTAGCCGCCGAGGACGCCGACCACGTCGAACACCCAGGCCAGGAGCGGCAGCGCGATGACACCCGCCACCAGCGTCGGCACCACGAGATAGCGCATCGGCTGGAGCGCCATCACCGTCATGGCGTCGATCTGCTCGGTGATCCGCATCACGCCGAACTCGGCCGCCAGCGCGGAGCCGGCGCGCCCGGTCACCATGAGGGCGGCCAGGACGGGGCCGAGCTCCCGCACCAGCGCGATCGCGACCAGGGGGCCGACGAACGCCTCCGACCCGACCCGGCGGAGCATCAGCATGCCCTGCAAGCCGAGCACCATCCCGGTGAAGGCGCCGGTGAGGAGGATCACCGCGAGCGACCGGAAGCCGACGAACCAGATCCGCTGGAGGGTCTGCTGCGCCTTGAACGGCGGGACCACGGCCCAGCCGAGCGCCCGGGCGAGGAAGAGCCCGAAGCGGCCGATCGCGGCGACCGCGTTCAGGCCCGCGGCGCCGAGCCCCTCCAGGAACTCGACCGGTGAGCGCGGCATCTTGGTGGAAGCGAAGCGGGTCCGTCCCTGGCTTCCGCCGGGCGCTACCGGGTCTGGCGGCGCCAGACCCCGAGCGCCCAGAGCGGGAAGTAGTGGGCGTAGAGGTGGTACTTGAGGTAGAAGACGCGAGGGAAGCCGGTCCCGTTCCAGAGCGGGTCGTCCCACCCGCCGTCCGCACGCTGCGTCCGCACCAGGTACTCGATCCCACGGGCGACCGCCGGCGACCCGGCCTGCCCGGCGGCCATCAGCCCGAGCAGCGCCCACGCGGTCTGGCTGGGCATCGACAGGCCGCGCCCGGCGGCGGCCGGCTCGGCGTAGGAGTCGCAGGTCTCCCCCCACCCGCCGTCGCCGTTCTGGCGATCCATGAGCCACCGGACCGCGCGCGCGACCATCGGATCGTCGGGCCGCACGCCGACCGCCTCCAGCCCCCGCAGCACCGACCACGTGCCGTACAGGTAGTTCACGCCCCAGCGGCCGTACCACGCCCCCTCGGGGGTCTGCATCCGGCGCAGGAACGCCACGCCGCGGCGCACCGCCGGATCGTCCGCGGAGATCCCGAGCCGGCCGAAGCACTCGAG
>DASRDR010000048.1:0-3584 GCA_035652475.1 Candidatus Methylomirabilota bacterium
GCGACGTCGCGGATGCGCTGGCGCCGCTCGTCGGCCTTCGCCGGGCCCTGGAGCGACTGGTCCTGGACGGTCTGCAGGATGCGGTCGATCGCGCCGCGGACCTGGTCCGTCGGCACCCCGGCCGTCGCGAGGCCGGCGAGCGCCAGCCACAGGGCTGCTGCCGCGGCAACCGCAATCGTGCGTCGCATTCGAACTCCTCCTTGGGGCGGTCCGCGCCCCGGCTCTGGCGGTGGGCCGACATCGTGTCGCGGCCGTGACCTCGACGGCCCTCCCGTCATCTCGACCACGGGAGGGCCACCGCCACGGTCCCCACCGCTTCCCCCCACCAAGTGGGACGGTCCAGTCGACCTGGAATTTCGAGGGCCTACCGCACCTTGCCGGAGAGACCCATCGAGCCCGCCCTCCCCGGGATCGGGGTGTTTCTGCTCACGAGATGGAGCAACCAGCGTGCCGCGGCCAGCGATGACCTGGAAGCTCTGGAACCTCGGGCACTTGGACCTCCTCGACGGCGACGGCCCTCGAGAGGGCGGCTGGAAGCGCCGCCACGGGCGACATCGGGGTCAGCCACGCCCGGGAGCGCGGGAGGCTGCGCCCCCTCGGGCGACCCGGATTCCGCCGGCGTCGACCTCCCGGTCAGCCGGGCTCCCGGGGAGCGCGGGAGGCTGCGGCTCTGGTCAGGACGCGCGTGGCGGGAGGCACAGCACGCGGTCCCGGGCCTGGCCGGCGCTGACGAGCTGGTACTTCTCCCAGAACGCCCGGTCGATGGCCTGCAGCGCCTCGGGCACGCCGGGCGTCCGGTACCGGCGGTACCGCGCCGGGCCGCCGTGGTACGCAGAGTACGTCGCGCGTGCCGCGTTCTCGAGGCGTGGGCGCCCCTCGCGGGTGCCGTAGCGGACGAGCAGCTGCCAGAGGATCTCCGCGCCCGCCCCCGCGTTGTAGGCGGCGTTCCAGCGGAGCTTCACCGGGCTGAAGAACCCGCGCCACACCCGCAGGTTGATCTGCATCATCCCGACGTCGCCCGTCGCGGACTGCAGGGGGGCGATCCCGGCGCGGGTCAGGATGAACTGGCGCCAGCAGCTCTCCTGCCACGCGACCGTCTGCACGAGGTCCCGGAAGAGCTCCTCGTAGCGGCCGTCCAGGCCCTCCGGGTCGAACGAGCGCTCCGCGGCGAGCGTGAGCAGCCGCGCCACCACGTCCCGGTACTCCGGGAGCTGGTCGCTCCTCGGGATCCAGCGGTCCAGGCGGTCGTTGAGCTCCCGCCACTCGTCGACCTCCTGGGCGAACGCCGCCCGGGGACCGAGCCAGGAGCCGGGGGACGGCGGCCGCCGCCGGATGCGGCGGGGAGGGGCGTCGGGGTCGCGGAATCGGAACAGCTCCTGCAGCCGCGGATCCGGGGCATCCGAGTACTCGAGCGGGTCGCCCGCGTAGGCCGGGGCGAGCGTGCGTGCCAGGCGGCGCAGGCCGTCGGCGCTGAAGTCGAGCCCGGCGGCCGGCGCGACCGTGTCGATCGCCGCCAGGGCGTCGCCGGCGGCCAGGAACACGACGTACCGCAGCGCGCGGCTGTCGTCACCCCCCTGGGTGATGGCGCGGCGCACGGTCGTCCGGATGCGCTCCCACAGGCGGAGGAAGAGCGGCCGGATCGGGTCCACGCCCGGCTCCGGGCCGCGGCCCAGGACGGCCAGGACGTCCCGCCGCGCCGTCACGAGGACGTCCAGGAGTTCCGTGCGAGTGGCGGGGTCCGCCCCCACGGTCCCGAGGTCCTTGACCACGAACGCCAGGAAGCCGTCGAACTGGTCGAGGATGGTCTCCCAGCGGCGGAGCTCCTCGGCGGAGAGGGCGCGCTCCGGCGCCGGCGGCGAGGCCGGGGCGGGGGGGACGTCGAGCGCGACCCGGAGACGCAGCGCGTCCGGCTCGGCGGTGAGCGACACGGGCCGGAGCGTGTCCAGCGCGGCGGCCAGGGGGCTCGAGGGGGCGCTCAGGGACCGGAGCAGCGTGCGCACCTCCGCGACCGGGGGGCCCATGTCGAAGGCGAAGCTCGCCAGCTCCGCCTCGCTCCAGTCCCGCACGACCGTCCAGAGCCGCGTGGCCACCGTCGCGGGCTGCCGCGCGCCGGCCGCGTCGTAGAGCTGGACGTCCGCGTCGTGGAGCCGGAGGTGCCACGACTGGTCCAGCTCGGGACGGGCATCGATCTCGACGAGCCCGTCCCAGGCCACGTTGGCGAAGCACCAGCCGAAGAGCGGGATCCCGGCCCGGCCCGACCCGGGGCCGCTGATCCGGATCCGACCGAGCGGGGCGGGGGTGACGACGGGGTCGCGGATCACGAACGTCCCGCAGCCGTCCGCGGTCCGCCAGAGCTCCAGGACGCCGCCGGCCTGCTCCCGGAGATGCCGCCGGAGCGCGGCCCGGAGGACCTCGTAGTCGATCGTCAGCGGGAAGGAGACCTCGACCGCACGGGCCGGCGCCGCGAGCAGCAGGACGGCGCCCAGCGCCCCGAGCGCGAGCCGGCCGGCCCCGCGCCGCCGCGGCGGCGGCGCCTGTCGCCTTCCGGCGCGCCGCGACGGGTCCGGCCGGGGCAGGGAGCGGCCGCTCCGCCATGGGCGCATCGCGCCCAGAATACCGCGACTGCCGGGCGCCGACGACCGCCCCGCGATCCGGCCCGGTCCGCTGCCGTTGTCTCGGGCTCGACCTCCGGGCTATGCTTCGCCGCGTCCGATCACGCGGGGGGCGACGGCGGTGCGGAGCGAGGCGGTGCTCGCCGGGACCGGCGATCGACGCGATCCCGCGCCCGGGAGGAGGCCACGGTGAGCGAGCGGCGGCTGCACGTCGGGATCGGGGTCGACCAGAACCTCCCGTGGGCGACGCTGGTCGAGCGCTGGCGCCTCGTCGAGGCCCTCGGGTTCGACAGCATCTGGGACTTCGACCACCTGAACCAGCCGAGCCGCCCCGAGGGCCCGTACTTCGAGGCGTGGAGCGTCCTGGCCGGGCTCGCGGTCCACACCGAGCGCGTGCGGATCGGGGTGCTGGTGAGCTGCAACACCTTCCGCCACCCCTCGGTGCTGGCGAAGCAGGCGATCACGGTGGATCACATGAGCAACGGGCGCCTTGACGTCGGGCTCGGCGCCGGGTGGTTCGTCCCCGAGCACGAGGCCTACGGCATCGACTTCCCCGGGCCCGGGGCGCGCGTCGCCCGCTTCCGGGAGGCCGTCGAGGTCGTGGACCGGCTCCTGAGCCAGGAGCGCACGACCTACGAGGGCGCGCACTACCGCCTGCGGGACGCGATCTGTCTCCCGCGACCGATCCAGCAGCCCCGGCCGCCACTCATGCTGGCGGGGCATGGTCCCCGGATGCTCCGGATCATCGCCGAGCTCGGCGACGGCTGGAACTCGTTCGGCACGCCGGCGGAGATCCGCGAGCGGAACGCGATCCTGGACGCGCACTGCCGCGAGATCGGCCGCGATCCCGCAACGCTCACGCGCTCGCTGTACGGCTGGGCCACCCAGACCCCGAACGAGTCGTGGGCCGACGAGCGAGCGGGCGGGTGGGCGGCGGGCCTGGCCCGCGGCGAGCGCCGGCTGCCCACGGAT
>DASRDR010000049.1:0-7931 GCA_035652475.1 Candidatus Methylomirabilota bacterium
AAGGAGCTCCTCGAGGCCGGCGTCCACTTCGGGCACCAGACGAAGCGGTGGAACCCGAAGATGGCCAAGTACATCTTCGGGGAGCGCAACGGCATCTACATCATCGACCTGCAGAAGACCCTCAAGAAGTTCCGGGACGCCTACGTGTTCGCGCGCGACCTGGCGGCCGC
The DNA here is from genome assembly GCA_035652475.1 of Candidatus Methylomirabilota bacterium. Taxonomy (GTDB): domain Bacteria; phylum Methylomirabilota; class Methylomirabilia; order Rokubacteriales; family DASRDR01; genus DASRDR01. Next base: position 171 of record DASRDR010000049.1, read on the forward strand.
CGGCGGCACGATCCTGTTCGTCGGGACGAAGAAGCAGGCCCAGGAGACGATCGCCGACGAGGCCACCCGGTGCGGGATGTTCTACGTGAACCAGCGATGGCTCGGCGGGACGCTGACGAACTTCGCCACCATCCGCAAGTCGATCAACCACCTGAAGCGGCTGGAGGAGATGCGGGACACCGGCGAGTTCGAGCGCGTCACCAAGAAGGAGGCGGCCGGCCTCGATCGCGAGCGGGGGAAGCTCGAGAGGGCGCTCTTCGGCATCAAGCAGATGGAGCGGCTGCCCTCGGCCGTGTACGTCATCGATCCCCGGAAGGAGCGGATCGCGGTCGCCGAGGCCCAGAAGCTCGCCATCCCGATCATCGCGATCGTCGACACGAACTGCGACCCGACCGGGATCGACTATCCGGTTCCCGGCAACGACGACGCCATCCGCGCCATCCGCCTCATCACCTCGCGGATCGCCGACGCGGTGATCGAGGGGCGCGGCGTGTCGGCCAAGGTCAGCGCGGAGGCGAGCGCGCCGGACGAGGCGGCGGTCGCCGCCGGCGACGGCGCCGAGGCGCCGGAGCCCGAGCCCGCGGGCGCGTAGCGGACGCGCCGCCGACCCAGTCGTCCGCGCGCCGAGCGCCGGGCCCGGGCCGGGGCTCCCGCTCGCGCGCGGCCCGCCCGGGCCCGGACGGGGATCCTGCACGCGGAGCGGCCACGGAGGGAACCGAGGGAACATGGCCACGACGGCGGAGAAGGTACGCGAGCTCCGGGACAAGACCGGGGCCGGCGTGATGGACTGCAAGGAGGCGCTCGCCGCGTCGGGGGACGACCTCGAGCGCGCGGTGGACTACCTCCGCAAGAAGGGCGTCGCGGCGGCGTCGAAGCGCGCGCACCGCGAGGCCCGGGACGGGGTGGTCGCGTCGTACATCCACGCCGGGTCGAAGCTCGGGGTGCTGATCGAGGTCAACTGCGAGACCGACTTCGTCGCCCGCACCGAGCAGTTCCAGGAGCTGGTCAAGGGACTGGCCATGCAGGTCGCGGCGGCTGCCCCGCAGTGGGTCGCGCGCGAGCAGGTTCCGGCCGACGTGATCGAGCGCGAGAAGGAGATCTACCGCCAGCAGATGGCCGAGCAGCGCAAGCCGCCCGCGGTGCTCGAGAAGATCATCGAGGGCAAGCTCGGGAAGTTCTACGAGGAGACGTGCCTGCTCGACCAGCCGTTCATCCGGGACGCCAGCGGCAAGACGCGGGTCGCCGACGTGGTCGCCCAGGTGAGCGCCCAGACCGGCGAGAAGATCGCGGTGCGGCGCTTCGTGCGGTTCCAGGTCGGTGAGTGAGGCGAAGCCCAGGTACAAGCGCATCCTGCTGAAGCTCTCCGGCGAGGCGCTCGCCGGAGAGCAGGGATACGGGATCGACCCCGGGTTCCTGGATCGCCTCGCGGCGGAGATCCGCAGCGTCCACGAGCTGGGGGTCGACACCGCGATCGTCATCGGCGGCGGCAACATCTTCCGCGGCATCCAGGCGTCCGCGTCCGGGATGGACCGCGCCTCCGCCGACTACATGGGGATGCTGGCCACGGTCATCAACGGCCTCGCGCTCCAGGCGGCGCTGGAGCGGGCGGGGCTCATGACCCGCTGCCAGTCGGCGATCGACATGCCGGCCGTCGCCGAGCCGTACATCCGCCGCCGCGCCATCCGGCACCTCGAGAAGGGCCGGATCGTGATCTTCGCGGCCGGGACCGGCAATCCGTTCTTCACCACCGACACCGCCGCCGCGCTGCGGGCGGTCGAGATCGGCGCCGAGATCATCCTGAAGGCCACCAAGGTCGACGGGGTGTTCACCGCCGACCCGGTCGCGGACCCGAGCGCGGTGCGGCTCACCCACGTCACGTACATCGACGTCCTCCGCCGGGGACTCCGCGTGATGGACACCACCGCGATCTCCCTGTGCATGGAGAACAAGCTGCCGATCGGGGTCTTCAACCTGAACGTCCCCGGCAACCTCCTGCGGGTCGTCTCCGGCGATCCCGGCGTCGGGTCCTTCGTCAGCGACGACGCGCCGGCATCGAGGTGAGTCCATGAACACCACCCAGGCCGTCCACAAGGATGCCGAGACCCGGATGCAGGGCGCCCTCGACGCGCTCGGGCGCGAGTTCGCCGGCGTGCGGACTGGGCGCGCGAGCGCCGCGCTCCTCGAAGGGATCCGGGTCGACTACTACAACACGCCGACCCCGGTGAACCAGGTCGCCAGCGTCTCGGTCCCCGACGCGCGGACGCTGGTGATCCAGCCGTGGGACCAGAGCGTGCTGCCCAAGATCGAGAAGGCGATCCAGAAGTCCGACCTCGGCCTGACTCCGGCGAACGACGGCAAGCTGATCCGCCTCTCGATCCCGCCGCTCAACGAGGAGCGCCGCAAGCAGCTGGCGAAGTCCGTCGGCAAGCTCGCCGAGGAGGCCCGGGTGGCGGTGCGGAACGTGCGGCGGGAGGCCAAGGAGAAGGTGAAGGCGCTGCTCAAGGACAGGAAGATCTCCGAGGACGACGAGCGGCGGAGCGAGACCGAGCTGCAGAAGCTCACCGACCGGTACGTGCAGCGGATCGACGAGCTCCTTCGGAAGAAGGAGCAGGAAATCCTGGAGTTTTGACCCGGGACGCGTCGGGGGCGCCGGCCGAGGCCGCGGGCGCCGAGGAGGCGCTGCTCGAGGCGATCCGGCGCCAGCCGCTGCCGCGTCACGTCGCCATCATCATGGACGGCAACGGCCGCTGGGCCGGGCTGCGCGGCCTGCCGCGGGTGGCGGGCCACCGGGAGGGCGTCAAGGCGGCGCGGGCCGCGGTCCGGACGGCCGGCCGGCTGGGGATCGAGTACCTCACCCTCTACGCGTTCTCGTCCGAGAACTGGACCCGGCCGGCCGGCGAGGTCGACTTCCTGATGCGCCTGCTGGAGAGCTCGGTCGAGGCCGAGCTGCCGGGCCTGCTCGAGCACAACGTCCGCCTCCGCACCCTGGGGGACGGGACGAGCCTCGCGGAGGGGGTGCGGCGGAGCGTGGAGCGGGCCGTGCGGGCGACGGAGGGCAACACCGGGCTCACGCTCCTGATCGCCCTCAACTACGGCGGGCGGCAGGAGCTCGTGCGTGCGGTGCGCGGGGTTGCGGCCCGAGTGGCGCGGGGCGAGCTGGTGCCGGAGGCGATCGGGGAGGCGGAGATCGCGGCGGCGCTGGACACCGCCGGCGTCCCGGACCCCGATCTCCTGATCCGCACCAGCGGCGAGTGCCGACTCTCGAACTTCTTGCTCTGGCAGGTCGCGTACACCGAGCTCGTCGTCCTGCCGGTGCTCTGGCCCGACTTCGCGGCCGGCGACCTCTTTCGCGCGATCGCCGAGTACCAGCGCCGCTCTCGCCGGTTCGGGGGTGTCTAGGCCGCGCGGGCGGCCCGGCCCCCGCGCCATGCTCGTCCAGCGCCTCCTCACCGCCCTCGTCGCGATCCCGGCCGTCGTCGCGCTGATCGCCTGGGCGCCGCACTGGCTGTTCACCGGGGTCGTGCTGCTCCTCGCCGCCGCCGCGCAGGCGGAGCTCTACCGGATGTTCGGCAGGGTCGGGATCGAGGCCGACCGCGCGGCGGGGCTGGTGCTGGGCGGCCTGGTCGTGCTCGCGTTCGCCACCATCCGTCCGGCCCCGGTCGCGCTGGCGATGTCGGCGGCGGTGGCGGTGGCGCTGGCGCTGGGGCTGCTCCGGAGCGCGCCGTCCGAGCGCGCCTGGACGGGCGTGACGCTCACGCTGCTCGGGATCTGCTACTGCGCGTGGCTCCTCGGGCACGCCGTGTGGCTCCGGGTGCTCCCCGGCGGCCGCGCGCTCTTGCTGTTCGCGCTGGGCGTCACCTGGATCGGCGAGTCCGCCGCCTTCCTGGTCGGCCGCCGCGTCGGGCGCCACCGCCTGGCGCCGCGCATCTCCCCCCGGAAAACCGTGGAGGGCGCGGTGGCCCAGATGGTCGCGTCGGTGCTGGCCGCGCTGGTCGCGGCGCCGTTCGTCCCGCTGAGCGCGTCCGGCGCGGCGGCCGTCGGGCTCCTGCTGGGCGTGGTCGGCCAGCTGGGCGACCTCAGCGAGTCGTTCCTCAAGCGGAGCGCGGGGGTGAAGGACGCCGGCGGGCTGATTCCGGGCCACGGCGGCGTCCTCGACCGGCTCGACTCCTTGCTCTTCAACCTGCCGGCCCTGTATTATTGGCTCTACTTCGCCGGCATGCGCTGAGGCACGACCAATCCACGTGAAGACCGTCACCGTCCTGGGCGCGACCGGATCGATCGGTCGCCGGACCCTCGACCTGGTCGGCGCGTTCCCGGAGGAGTTTCGGGTCGGGGGTCTGGCCGCCCGCGGGTCCAACCTGGCGCTGCTCGCCGAGCAGGTCCGCGTCCACCGGCCGCAGGCCGTCGCGGTGCTCGACCCGGACGCGGTGGACCGCCTGGCCCGCGAGCTGCCCCGGCCCCGCCCGGAGATCCTCGGCGGCCCGGCCGGCCTGGCGACGCTCGCCGCCGAGGTGCCGGCCGACGTGCTCGTGTCGGCGCTGGTCGGGGGGGCGGGCCTGGTGCCCACGCTGGCCGCGATCCGCGCCGGCCGCACGATCGCGCTCGCGAACAAGGAGCCGCTGGTGATGGCCGGCGCCCTGATGACGCGGACGGCGCGGGAGCGCGGCAGCCGGCTCCTGCCGGTGGACTCCGAGCACAGCGCGATCTTCCAGTGCCTGGCCGGCGCGGCGCCCGCGACCGTCCGCCGGATCGTCCTCACCGCCTCGGGCGGCCCGTTCCGGGGCTGGACGCGGGAGGCGCTCGAGCGGGTGGACGTCGAGCAGGCCCTCCGCCATCCGACCTGGCGCATGGGGGCGAAGATCACGATCGACTCGGCGACGCTCATGAACAAGGGCCTGGAGGTCATCGAGGCGCACTGGCTGTTCGGGCTCCCCTTCGAGGCCATCGACGTCGTCGTGCACCCGCAGTCGATCGTCCACTCGATGGTCGAGTTCGTGGACCGGGCCGTGCTGGCCCAGCTGGGCACCCCCGACATGGGGATCCCGATCCTGTACGCGCTGACGTACCCCCACCGCCTGCCGTGCCCCACGCCACCGCTCGACCTGGTGAAGCTCGGCCTGCTCTCGTTCGAGGCGCCGGACGAGGACGCGTTCCCGTGCCTGCCCCTCGCGCGGGAGGCCGGCCGTCTCGGGGGCGCCGCCCCCCTCGTGCTCAACGCCGCGAACGAGGTCGCGGTGGCGGGGTTCCTCGAGCGCCGATGCCGGTTCCTCGACATCCCCCGCGTGATCGGCGACGCGCTGGCCGAGTTCGTGGGGGCGCGCGCCGACGACCTGGAGGCCGCGCTCGGGCTGGACGCGACCGTGCGCCGGTGGGCCGAGGCGGCGATCGGGCGCGCGCCGGCGGTGCCGGCGCGGGGCTGAGGGCCGACGCATGATGCGCGCGCGCCGCCTGACCCTCCCGATCGCGCTGGGCCTGGCCGTCCCCCTGTGGGCGGACGGCACGCTGGCCGCGGCCCTGTTCGTGCAGGGCGGCCCGTTCGGCTACCTGGTGAGCGCGGTGGTCGCGCTCGGCCTCCTGATCTTCATCCACGAGCTGGGGCACTTCGTGGTCGCCAAGGCGGTCGGCGTCGGCGTGGAGCGCTTCTCGCTGGGGTTCGGGCCGCGCATCTGGTCGATCCGGCGGGGCGGGACCGAGTACTGCGTCTCGCTGGTGCCGCTCGGCGGGTACGTGAAGATGGTGGGGGAGGAAGCCCGCGGCGAGGACGCGATCCACCCCGCGGCGGAGGCGCGCCCCTACGATCCCGAGCACGCCTTCTCCGCCAAGCGCCTGTGGGCCCGGGCGCTGATCGTGTTCGCCGGGCCGGGGATGAACCTGGTCCTGGCGGTGGCGATCTTCTCCGCCGTGTTCGGCCTGGCCGGGCTGCCCGTGCTGCCGCCGGTCGTCGGCCGGGTGGCGCCCGACTCGGCGGCGGCCGCCGCCGGGCTCCGGCCCCGCGATCACGTGGTCGCGATCGACGGCCGGCCGGTCGAGCACTGGGGCCAGGTCGAGGACGCCGTGGCCCGCTCGCACGGCCGGCCCCTGTCGCTGACGATCGAGCGCCAAGGGGCCCGGCAGCAGGTGGAGGTGGTTCCCCGCAAGGTGCCCGTCCGCACGCCGTTCAACGAGCCGGCGGAGGCGTGGAGCATCGGGACGCGGCCGTACCTGCCGCCGGTGGTGGGCGAGGTCCGGCCGGGGATGCCGGCCGCCGACGCCGGACTCGAGCCGCGCGACCGGGTGGTCGCGCTCGACGGCGAGCCGATCGAGACCTGGGACGAGCTGGCCGAGGCGATCTCGACGCGCGCGGGGCAGGCCGTCACCCTCACGATCGAGCGGGGCCAGTCGCGGCTCGACGTCTCGGTGACGCCCCGGGCCGAGGTCGAGCGGGACCCGCTGGGGAACGAGACGCGGGTGGGCCGGATCGGCATCGCCACCGCGACCTCGACGACCTACCAGCGGCTCGACCCGCTCGCGGCGATCGGCCGCGGGGTCGCCCGGACGGCCGACGTGACCGCGCTGACCCTCGTGTCGATCTGGAAGCTGGTCACGGGGGCGATCCCGGCCTCCAACATCGGCGGGCCGCTCCAGATCAGCATGGTCGCCGGGCAGCAGGCCCAGCAGGGCCTGGTCTCGTACGCGTTCTTCGTCGCGCTCATCAGCATCAACCTGGCCATCCTGAACCTCCTGCCGGTCCCGATGCTGGACGGCGGGCACCTCCTGTTCTTCGCGATCGAGGCGGTGCTCGGGCGCCCGCTGTCGCTCCGGAAGCGCGAGATCGCCCAGCAGATCGGGCTGGCGCTCCTGTTGATGCTGATGGTGTTCGCGCTCTTCAACGACGTCACGCGGCTCCTGCCGGTCGGCAAGCTCTTCAAGTAGGCCGCGCGGTGGGCCAGTACGAGCGCCACGTCTTCGTGTGCACGTCCGGCAGCACGTGCCCGACCCAGGCCGACACCGAGGGGTACGTGAAGGCGATGCGCGCCGAGATCGCCAGGGCCGGGCTGCACGTGCAGGTCCGGATCAACAAGTCGGGCTGCTTCTCCCAGTGCGGCAACGGACCGATGATCGTCGTCTACCCGGAGGACGTCTGGTACGCGGGCGTTCGGCCGGAGGACGTCCCCGAGATCGTGTCGTCCCACCTGCTCGGCGGCAAGCCGGTCGAGCGGCTCCGCTACCGCCCCGGGAAGCCCGGCCCGAACGTCGTCGGCAAGGCGACGTCCTGACGGGGGGCCGGCCGCGGGCGACTCCGGTCGCGGGGCCGGGGACCGGGCCGGGCGGGGAACGTCGGGCGTCGCAGGCGAGCGTCGCGGCGGGGGGATGCCCCGCCGCGTCCCGACCAGGAGCGAGACCCATGCGCTGGAGCACGTCGTTCATCCCGACCCTGCGCGAGGACCCGGCCGACGCCGAGGCCGTGAGCCATCGCCTGATGGTCCGCGCCGGCCTGGTCCGGCAGCTCACGGCCGGCGTGTACGTCTACCTGCCGCTCGGGCAGCGGGCGATCGACAAGGTCAACGCCATCATCCGGGAGGAGATGAACGCGATCGGCGGCCAGGAGATCACGATGCCGGTCCTCCACCCGGCGGAGCTCTGGCAGCAGTCGGGCCGCTGGTACGACATCAAGGACGAGATGTTCCGGCTCCGGGACCGGCACGGCCGCGACATGTGCCTGGGGATGACGCACGAGGAGGTCGTGGCGTGGCTGGCCGCCCGGGAGATCCGCTCGTACCG
>DASRDR010000050.1:0-11549 GCA_035652475.1 Candidatus Methylomirabilota bacterium
GAGGCGCTGATCGCGCGGGGCAAGCTGCCGAAGGTTGCCCTCATGGCGGCGATGCGGAAGCTCCTCCACGCTGCCTACCGCGTCGCTACGCATCGGCGCCCCTTTGTTCCCTGCCCGGTCGGGGAGGGGGCCCGCCCATGAAGAAGAAAAAAGAAAAAGGGCTTGACAGACGTCACGGTATCTCAGGCGGGATCGAGCACCTGGTGCGAGGCGGCCTCCCGGCGGATCCGCCCCCAGTCGTAGCGCATCGGGTGGAGCCGCACGGCACGCCAGGCCGGCAGCTGGTCGGCGAAGTGCCGGCTGCCGGGGTGACCGGAGACGCCCAGCGGGAGCACCCAGCCGCTCCGCTCCCAGTCGGCCAGGTCGAACACGTAGCGCGCGACCGACGCCACCGCCACCGTGAACCCGGCGCTCCCGTAGTACCCGGCCTGCTGCACCGTGTCGGCGTCCCCGCCCATGGGCACGGCCGGCGGGTCGAGCGCCTCGGCCCACTCCGGGAAGCGCGCCGAGAGCGGGTGCCGCGGGCCCGTGCGGTGGACGTCGCCCCAGCGGCGGTCCTGCCGGTCCCCGTCGGCCCGGCGGCCGAGCTCCGCCACCGTCCCGGCCAGGGCGCGCCCGAGCGCCGTCGGCCAGTCCGTCCCGGGCGGAAGCGCGGTCCGGTCGTCGCGGCGGATCCAGTCCGTCACGATCCCGCGGAGCCGGGCCATGTGGGCGACCCCGCCGCGCGGCGCGCCCGCGAACGCCTCGGCGGTCAACGGCCCGAGGAGCGGGCTCATCAGGTCGCGCACGAGCCGCTCCCGGAGCGTCGCGTAGTACGTCGCGGCCACGCTCTCCGGGTCGAGGTCGGCGTCCCAGCCGAGCAGGGTGTCGAGGACCGGCCCGGCCGCCGGCCCCGCAATGCGCCGCACCGCCTCGGCGTCGCGGGCGAGGAGCGCGATCAGCTCGCGGGCCGGGAGGGAGACGCGGTCGCCGTGGATCGCGGCCATGTCGGCGGCCGTGGCCCGCCGGAGCGGCCGGAGCCGCTCCCAGAGGCGCCGGGTCCGGGCGTCCCCGCCGAAGTCCACCCCGAGCTCGTACGGGTACTCGGGGCCGGTCACGCGGCTGTTCGCGGTGACCACCAGCCCGTCCACCGGGTCGCGCACGGTGGGCATGGCCTCGAACGGGATGGGTGACGCCCACTCGTGGGCGCCGTCCCACCCCGGTACCGGGAGCCACGCGTTGGCGCGCGGCCGGATCGGGACCTGGCCCCGCGTGCGGTAGCCGATGCGGCCCGCGGGCCCGTGCCGGTCGGCGAAGACCAGGTTCTGGACCGGGTCGCGCCACGGGCGCATCGCCGCCTCGAGCTCGTCGGCCGAGGCGGCCCGCAGCGCCGGCAGGAACGCCTCGGCGGTCCGGTCGGGCGTGGCCGTCGCCGTGTAGCGGAGCGCGACCGCCTGCCCCTGGCGGTGGTCGCCCAGCACGATCGGGCCGTGCCGCGTCGTGGTCACGTCGACGGGGACCCGCTCCCCGCCGGCGACCTCGATGACCTCGCGCGTGCCCTCGGCCGCGAGCCACTCCCCCCGGAACTGGTACCGCCGCGGATCGCGTGGATCGAACCGCTCGACGTAGAGGTCCTGGACGTCCGCCTGGGCGTGGGTCACGCACCAGGCCACCTCGCGGTTGTGGCCGAAGTGCGACAGGCCGGGCACCCCGGGGATCGACAGCCCGATCGCGTCGAACTCGGGGCACGCCACGTGGTTCTGGTAGTACACGTTCGGGACGTCGAGCGCCCGGTGCGGGTCGCCCGCGACCAGCGGCTGGCCGGCCGCCGTCCGGGCGCCGGCGAGCGCCCAGCTGTTGCTGCCGCCGCCGTCCCAGCTGCCGAGCGCCGAGAGGGCGGCCTGCTCGGGCGTCACGTCGGCCAGCATGTCGGCGAGCGGGCCGTCGTACCGGACCCCGGGCGGGACGATCAGGAGGGGGTTCGTCGGGGTGCCGGGGCAGAGCCGGGCCGCGCCCTCGCGGCCGAGCTGCCGGACGAGCCGCGCCCGCCAGGCCTTGAGCTGCCACGTCCCCATCAGGGCGTGCCGGACCTTGAACACGGCCAGGCTGTGCCACGGCTCCCACGGCTCGGGCGGGGCGCCGAGCAGCTGGAACTCGATCGGCCAGCGGCCCTGGGCCTCGAGGTGCGCCAGGAGGCCGTTCACCCCGGCCGCGTAGGCCTCGAGCATCGCCCGGGCCTCGGCGTTGAGCGCGGCGTGATCCGCCCGGGCGCCTGCCGCGAGCCGGAGGCGCCGCATGAGGAGATCGTCCGGGACGCCGGCCGGTCCGATGCACTCCGCCGATCGTCCGGCGGCCCGGCGCCGGTCGTAGTGCATCTGCCAGAGCCGGTCCTGGGCGTGCACGAATCCCTGGGCGATGAACGCATCGGCCGCGGAGGCGGCCCGGACGTGCGCGACGCCCTCGGGGTCGCGCCAGACCTCGACGGCGGCGCCGAGCCCGGGCACGCGGATCCGCCCCGCCGTGTCGGGGACGGCGGCGCGGAGCCGCTCGCCCCGCTCCCCGGCGGTCACCGGCTCCCCCGGGTCGCCGGGGTGTGGCCCGCGGCCGCCCCGCGCCGGCGCAGGGCCGTCGCCTCGCTCCGGTGTCCGCGCGTCACACGCCGGCCTGCCGGAGCCGCGGGTCGAGGGCGTCCCGCAACGCATCCCCGACGAGGTTCAGTCCGAGCACGGTCAGCGCGATCGCCAGGCCGGGGTAGACCGCGACCCACGGCGCGAGCTCCATGAAGCGCCGGCCGGCGCTGAGCATGGTCCCCCACGAGGGACTGGGGGGCTGGGTGCCGAGCCCGAGGAACGACAGCGTCGCCTCGCTCAGGATCGCCGTGGAGAAGGACAGCGTGGTCTGGACGATCACCGGGGCGGCGATGTTCGGCAGCACGTGCCGGGCGAGGACGCGGACGACGCCGGCGCCCACCGCCCGCGCCCCCTCGACGTAGGGCTGCTGCACCACGGCCAGCGTGGGCGCCCGCACGACCCGCGCGAAGATCGGCGCGTAGACGATCCCGATGGCGAGCATCGCGGTGCCCAGGCCCGCGCCGAGCACCCCCGAGATGGCGATGATCAGGATCACGCTCGGGAACGCGAACATCACGTCGATCACGCGCCCGGCCAGGGCATCGACCACGCCGAGACAGTACCCGGAGACGAGACCGAGCGTCCCCCCGAGGGCCAGCGCCAGCCCGACGGAGACCAGCCCGACCTGGAGCGAGACCCGGGCGCCGTAGACCACGCGGCTGAAGACGTCCCGCCCGAAGTCGTCGGTCCCGAGGAGGTGGCGGGCGCTCGGGGGGAGCAGGCGCTTGGCCGGCTGGGCGGTCGGGTCGAACGGCGCGACCAGGGGGGCGGCCAGCGCCAGGCCGAGGAAGGCGCCGACCAGCACGAGGCCGAGCGCGGCGGCCGGGCGCCGCCGGCCCCGGCGCCCGGGCGAACGGGCCCCGTCAGGCATACCGGATCCGGGGGTCGAGGCAGGCGTAGGCCACGTCCACCAGCAGGTTCACCAGCACGAAGAGCACCCCGACGAACAGGACGCCGCCCTGCACGACGGGATAGTCGCGCTGGTAGATCCCGTTCAGGATCATCCAGCCGAGGCCGGGCAGCCCGAAGATCACCTCGACGACCACCGCGCCGCCCAGCAGGTACCCGACCTGGACGCCCATCACCGTCACGACCGGGATGGCGGCGTTCTTCGAGGCGTGGCGCGCCAGCACGCCGCGCTCCGCGACCCCCTTGGCCCGCGCGGTCCGGATGTAGTCCTGCCCGAGGACCTCGAGCATCGCCGAGCGCGTCATGCGCATCACGACCGCGACCAGCGCCCCGGAGAGGGAGAGGACCGGCAGCAGCACCTGCTGGGCGTTCGTCAGCGGGGCCCGGAGCGGGCTCACCCACTCGGCCCCGGCGGGCTGCCATCGGAGGTAGAGCGACGTGACCAGCAGGAGCATGGTCGCCAGCCAGAAGCTCGGGACCGAGAGGCCGACCAGCCCGATCACGTGGGCGACGAGGGCGGAAAGGCCGCCGCGGCGGAGCGCCGCCAGCACCCCCAGCGGCACCGCGACCGCCCACGAGAGAGCGGCGGCCAGGACGGCCAGCTCGAGCGTGATCGGCAGGCGGCCGGCGATGATCGCCGCGACCGGCTCCGCCGTCCGGAGGGACACCCCGAGATCCCCGCGCAGGATCGCGCCCAGCCAGCGCAGGTACTGGACGGGGAGCGGGGCGTCCAGGCCGAGCAGGCGGTAGAGCGTCTGGCGCTGCTCCGGGCCGAGCTGCGCCTCCGTCCCCAGCATCACCTGGACGACGTCGCCCGGGATCAGCCGCATGAGGACGAAGACCAGGACGGAGATGCCGAGGAGCGTGGGGGCGAGGAGCAGCAGCCGCCGCAGGACGTACCGGCTCAATCAGCGCCTGGCCGCCTCCCCGGCACCGTCAGCGGTCGAGCCACGCGTGCTTGAGCCCCCAGGCCCGGTAGGTGAAGGGGCTCTGCTCGTAGCCGCGGACGTAGCTCTGGAGCCCCTCGGTGACGTTGTCGTTGCAGAGCCACACGTTCGGGGCGTCGTCGAGCAGGAGCTGCTGGAGCTCCCGGTACAGCGCCTTCCGCTGCCCGTGGTCGATCGTCGTCCGCGCCCGGGTCAGCAGCTCGTCCACCCGGGGGTTCGCGTACCCCGCCGCGTTCCGGGTCTGCGAGTGGAAGCCGTTGTAGACGTACCCGTCCGGGTCGTGCCGGGCCGTGTAGGCGTTCGCCTGGATGTCGTAGTTGAAGGTCGGGGGCGCGACCTCCTTCAGGAACACGCCCTGCTCGACCTGCCGGATCTTCGCGTTCAGCCCGATCCGCTTGAGCTGGTCGGCGAAGACCACCGCCAGCCCCGGGAAGTTCTGGTTGAAGGGCGTGACGAGGAGGTCGATGGGATGCCCCTCCGGGACCCCGGCCTCGCGGAGGAGCGCCCGCGCCCGCGCCGGGTCCGGCTTGTACCACCGTGCGAGCTCCTCGGCGCTCAGGTACCAGTCGCCGAAGCCGAACGGGATGGGACCGGCCACCGCGGCGCCGCCGGAGAAGACCTTCTCGACGATCTCCTGCCGGTCGGTCGCCAGCGACAGGGCCTGCCGGGCGCGGGGGTCCGTCCACGGCTTCCGCTGGCGGTTGATCACGAACGCGTAGAGGTACGTGCGGGGCCGGCTGGTGACGACGATCCGGCGCTCCCCGCGGAGTCGCTGCACGCCCTCGGGGGTGAGGAACGCGTAGTCGAGCGAGCCGCCGCGGAGGCCGGCCACGCGGGCGTCCTCCTCCTCGAGGATGCGGAAGGTGACCTCGTCGAGGTAGGGGAGCGGGCGGCCCCAGTAGTCGGGGTTCTTGCGGAGCTTCAGGTGGCTCTTCGGGACGTACTCGACGAGCCGGTAGGGACCGGTGCCGACGACCTGGGTCTCGAGCTTGAGCTTCTCCATCGCCCCCTTCGGCACGACGGCGGAGCTCCGCAGGATCGCCAGCGCGCCGAGGAGCGGCGGGAACGGGGCCCGGGTGACGAAGCGGACGGTGTGGCGATCGACGACGTCGACCCGGTCGACCTGGTCGAAGTTGCCGCGCCAGACCGCGGGACCCTTGGGGTCGAGCACGATGTCGAACGTGTACTTCACGTCCTCGGCCGTGAACTCGCTGCCGTCGTGGAACCGGACCCCGCGGCGCAGGTGGAAGACGTACGTCGTCGGGTTCGGGGTCTCCCAGCGCTCGGCCAGGGCGGGGACGATCTGGAGCTTCGCGTCGAAGGCGGTGAGGCTCTCGTAGCAGTGCTCGAACCCCTGGGTCGACGAGAAGTTCGAGTTGGTGATCGGGTTGAGGGCGACCGGGTCGGTCTCGGCCGCCCAGACCGACGTCCCCCCGGGCCGGGGCGCGCCGGCGGCCTGCGCGGCGGCGCGCGCCGGGATGCCCGCGAGCGCGGGCACGGCGCCCAGGGCGGCCGCGCCCTTCAGGAGCTCCCGCCGCCCGAGCCGCGGGCGGCCCTGGCCGCGCACGCGCGCATCTGCCATCGCGTCCCCCCTCGAGATCACGGACTCCCCGGGCACTCGACGCCGGACCTGGGGCGGAATCTAGGGCGATCGGCGGGGGGTGTCAATAGCGGCGACTCACGGCCCTCCGCGCGGGCCTGCGCGGCGAGGGGCGCCGGGGGCCGGGCGCCGGCTCGTCGACCACCGCGACAGGTCGCCGCGGCCCCCGGGCGGACCCCGGGACGGTGTCGATGGCAGCGGCCCGCGGCGCGGCGGAAGGCGAGCGCGAGGAGTCGCCCGGCCGCGACGGGCGCGGCCGGGCGAGGACATGTCGGGACGGCGTGTTCGCGGAGCCGGCGCCGGGGCCCCGCAGACGCGCCTCAGCCTTCGTAGATCTTCTTGAGCTCGGCGTCGGCGCCGCGCACCGCGTCCTCGGGGGACGTGCCCTGCACGCTCCTGGCGTACATGTCGGTGATGATGTACTTCGAGAACGCCTCGGTCGCCTTGGCGGTCGACGGGCCGGCGTAGCCGAACAGCCGCGTGTTGTTGGCCGCGTTGCGGAACATCTTGAGCGGCTCGTCGACGGTGGCCCACATCGGGTGCTTCTCCCACGCCTTGGTCGCCCCGACGCTGTACGCCTCCTGGGTCAGGAACCACTTCTCGTAGTTCTCCCGCTTGTGCAGCCACCGCAGGAAGTCCTTGGCGAGCTTCTGGTTCTTCGAGTACTTCATGATCGCGTGGGAGTGGTTCAGGAACAGGAGGTACCCTCCGGCCGGGCCGGCCGGCAGCGGCGCGTGATCGATGTCCTGGTACAGCGGCTCGCCCTTCTCGTCCTTGATCTTGTCCTTCTGCCGCTTGGCCGCGATGTAGATCGAGGCACCGTTCAGGGTCGCCGAGATGTCGCCGGAGAGGAACGCGCGGTTGTTGTTCGTGTCGTCCCAGGCCAGCGCGCCCTCGTCGCACGCCTCCTTCCAGAACGCCTGCATGAACCGCACGCTGTCGACGGCCCCCTTGGAGCTGAGCACGACCTTCTTGCCGGTGCGATCCGTCTCGGCGGCGCCGAACGACCACATCATCGGGTAAGTGAACGTGGGCGCGTCCCCGAACGTGTGGCCCAGCGTCTGGCCGTACGGCGCGCCCTTCTTCTTCAGCGCGCTGAACACCTTGCGCGCCTCGTCCCAGGTCTTGGGGAAGTGCGCGGCGCCGACCTCCTTGAGCCGCGACTTCCGGTAGGCGACGGCGTTGCCGAGGATCGAGTGCGGCACCGCCAGCCAGTGGCCGTTCACCTCGCAGGAGGGCGGGAAGATGTCGTAGAAGCCGCCCTCGGCCTTGGCGAGCTCGCTGGCGACGTCGCTCACGTCGACCAGCGCGCTCTGGTAGAGCTGGGGCCAGTTGTACTGCATGATGAAGATGTCAGCCCCGGAGCCCGACTGGATCGCGGCGGTGATACGCGGCTGGAGGTCGTTCGCGTTGATGGTTTCCAGGACGACCTCGGCGCCGAGCGCCTTGGAGGCCTCCGGCATCTGCCGCTTGAGCTCCTCGTCGGACGCCGGGACGAAATCGACCCACCGCACCCAATGCAGCCGCGTGCCCTGCGCGTACGCGGGGGCCCGGCGGGCGCCGAGGATGCCCTCCAGGCCGCTCGCGACGGTGGCGGTCGCGGCGGCCGTGGCCAGGAACGTCCGGCGGTCGACCGCTTGCTGCCTCTGGCTCTCCTGGGGATCGCTCATGCCCTGGTCCCTCCCTCGCTGTGAGGCCGGTGTTGATGTGGGGTCGCCCGACGCAGGGGGCGCGAGCGAGCCGTGGGGTCGGACTGGCTTGCTATCCATATACTGCGTCCGGGCGGGGGGATCAATCCGGCCCGGCGGCCGGCCGGGCCGTCGCGCCAGGGCCCGAGGGTCCCCGCCCCGGGCCCCCCGCCCGGGGCCGCTCATCGGGCCATCCCCCCCGGCCGACATGGCGAGGACGTCGGCGACCGGCCGTGCGGGGGGGCCCCAGGCCCGGGGCGGCCGCCAGGGGGGACGGCGACGACCGGAGTCCCCGGATCGCCGCGGCCGGGCCGGGCGGACGGACCGACGGGTAGTGGCTCGGTTGGCCGGGAACCGAGGCACTACCGGCCCGCCGCGCGCGGCCCGCCGCGCGCGGGCCGCCGCGCGCGGGTGCCACCCCGCGCGGGTTGACAGCGGCGCCGTGACTGTCTAGCGTCGGTCCCGTCGCCCCGCTCCGGCGGGGTCCAGCGGAGGCGCCGGCGGGGCCCGGCTCGCGGCCCGGCCGACCGGTCCGGCGCGGAGGAGCGGCGATGCTCGACGTCATCCACGGGATCGTTCCCCCCATGGTCACCCCCTTCCGGGCCGACGAGGGTCTCGACGAGGCGGCGCTCCGGGCGGAGGCCCGGTACCTGATCGACACGGCGCGGGTGCACGGGCTGGCGGTCGGTGGCAGCACCGGCGAGGGGCACACGCTCACCACCGCCGAGGTCCGGCGGGCGACCGAGATCGTGGTCGGGGAGGCCCGGGGGCGCGTGCCCGTGATCACCGGCATCATCACGAACAGCACGGCGTCGGCGATCGAGCGCGGCCGGGCGGTGCGCGACCTGGGCGTCGCCGCGCTCCAGGTGACGCCGGTGCACTACCTGTTCCGCCCGGACGACGACGCCATGCTGCGGCACTTCGAGGCGCTGGCGCGCGGGACCGGGCTGCCGATCCTCATCTACAACGTCGTCCCGTGGGCATACCTGTCGCCCGCGCTCCTGGCCCGGATCCTGTCCTCGGTCGAGGGGGTCGTCGGCGTCAAGCAGAGCGCGGGGGACCTGAAGCTCCTCGCCGACCTGCTCCTGCTGGTCGGCGACCGGGCGCGCGTCATGTCGGCCGTCGACGCGCTCCTCTACCCGTCGTTCGCGCTGGGCGCGCACGGCGCGATCGCCGCCATCCTCACCGCGGTGCCCCGGGTCTGCGTCCAGCTCTGGGACGCGGTCCAGGCCGGCGACCACAAGCAGGCGCGCGCGCTCCACGAGCGGCTCCTGCCGGTGTGGAACGCGATCGGCCAGGAGAACCTCCCCGCGAACGTGAAGCACTGCCTCGCGCTCCAGGGGCGCCCGGCCGGCGGGCCGCGCGCGCCGATGCCGCCGACGTCGCCCGCGCAGGCGGCCGCGATCCGCCAGGCACTCGTCGCCGCGGGCGTCCTCTAGATGCAGACCGCGCGCCGCTCGCGCGCGCGGATGCGGCTCGACGGTCAGGCGCCGCGCGGCGCCTCCTCGCGCAGCGTCGGAACTCCGACGTTGACACCCTTCGCCGTTCCGGGGAACAGTTGAACGGGAGTCACGTCGCCGCGGCGCCGCGGCGGCGATCCGCGAGGCGTTCCTCTGAAGTGCGACGACATCGTGACCTCCGCTGACGTCCTCGGCGAACGGATCCTCGAACGGAGGCCGTGGCTTGGAACCGCGCGACCCTGGCGCGAGCGTGAGCACCCTGTGGAGACGACTCGATGAGTTCCGGAGCTGGGCGGCGGCGCTCGAGCGCGCGGGCGTCCCGCCGGAGGTGTCCCGCGAGCTCCACGCGCGGCTGACCGCGCTGCCCGTCGCCCCGCCGGCGGAGCTCCAGCCGCTCGGCGCCGATCTCCGGCGGTACCGCGAGCTCTACGAGCTGGCGCCCGACCCCTACCTGGTGACGGACGCCGCCGGCGTGGTGCAGGAGGCCAACCGCGCGGCCGCCGGCCTCCTCGGCGCCGGCGCCCCCGCGCTGGCCGGCATGCGGCTGGGCGCGGTCCTGACCCCCCGGGACCCGCCGGGGCTTGCCGCGCGGCTCGAGGCGTTCCAGCGGGACGGCGCCCGCCAGGCCTGGCCGGCCAGCCTCCATCCCGCCGGCCGGGCCCCGAGGCCGGTCCACGTGAGCGCGGCGGCCCTCCCGCGCGGGGAGCGGGCGCCGGAGATCGCGTGGCTCCTGCGCGACCTGGCGCCGGCTGGCCGGTGGCCCGCGGCCGCCGACGCCGGCGGCCTGCCGGACGACGCGCCCGGCGGGACCCCCGGCGAGGAGGCGGCGGTGAACCGCGAGCGCGTGCGCGTGGCCAGCGAGCTCCACGACACGCTGAGCCAGATGCTCTTCTCGGTGGCGCTCAAGCTCGACTGGTGCCTCCATCGCGTCCCGCCCGCGTCGTCGCTGCGGGCGAAGCTCGAGCAGATCCGGCAGGAGAGCGGGCTCATGATGGCGCACATCCGCGCCCTCATCGCGCGCCTCGCCGATCCGGCCGGCGCCGGCCAGACGTTCTCCGGCCGGCTGCGGACCCTCGTCGACCAGCTGCGGGAGCTCAGCGGGATCCGGGTCGAGCTCCTGGAGCTGGGGGAGGTGGACCGGCTGGGCCCCGCGGCGCAGGAGGTCCTCGAGAAGACCTTCCAGGAGGCGCTCGCGAACATCGCCAAGCACGCGCGCGCCTCGCACGCGCGGGTGCGGCTCGAGGTCGGTGCCGCACGCGCGGAGTTCGAGGTCGTGGACGACGGTGTGGGCTTGCCGCCGGGGACGGACGCCGCCACCCTCGCGCGGGGTCCGGGCCACTTCGGCCTTCGCCAGATGCTCGAGCGGATCGAGGGCCGGGGCGGGCGCTTGGAGCTGGGCCGCAACGTGCCGTCCGGCGTGCGGCTGACCGGCTGGCTCCCGGTGCGGTAGGGCATGTCCCGGATCCGGCTGGTCGTCGTCGACGACCACGAGATCGTCCGGCACGGCCTCCGGCTCTCGCTGGAGATCGAGCCGGACATGGTCGTCGCCGGCGAGGCGAGGACGGGGCAGGAGGCGGTCGACGTGGCGCTCCAGGTCCAGCCGGACGTGCTGCTGCTCGACGTGCGGCTGGAGGACATCGACGGTCCCGAGGTGTGCCGGCGCGTGCTGGCCGTCGCGCCGCGGATCGCGATCGTGATGCTGACGAACTACCTCCAGGACGACCTCGTCTTCCGCAGCCTGGTGGCCGGCGCCAAGGGGTACGTCATCAAGGACGTGCAGCTCGGGGAGCTCAAGAAGATGATCCGGGCGGTCTATCGCGGCAACGCGGTCCTCGACCCGAAGGTCACCACCCAGGTGATCTCGACCGTCGCCGCCCGCGGCCTCTCCCCGCAGAGCCGCCCGGCGGGCGCGCCGGCGGCGGCGGCGCTGACCGACACGACCGTCACCGTCGTCCGGTACCTCGCCCAGGGGCTCACGAACCGCGAGATCGGCGAGCGCGTCCACCTGAGCCCGCACACCGTCAAGGACCACATCCAGAAGCTCTGCGACGTCTTCGGCGTCCGCTCCCGCGCCGCCATAGTGGCCGAGGCCGCCCGCCGCGGGCTGATCTGAGCCCGTCGGGGCGGGCCCCCCGAATGGGGGGGCTGTCCTCCCCTGGTCGACCGTCCCGAATCCCGCGCTTCGACCGTTGAACGGCCGGTTCGCGGCCACGTACGGTTGGGGGGCGAGACCCGGCGCGGAGCGGGGCCGGGCGGCAGGGATGGACTGCATGATCCAGAGCATGACGGACGGAATCACCGCGTGTCTCGAAACCTACCGCACCGTCATGGAGACG
>DASRDR010000051.1:0-14268 GCA_035652475.1 Candidatus Methylomirabilota bacterium
CGGCCAGCGCCATCGCGTCGATCGGCGCCGCGTGGGCGATCCCGGCGTTCGAGACGACGACGTCGAGGCCGCCGTAGGTGTCGAGGACCCGGTCGAAGGCCGCCTCGACCGAGACCTCGTCGGTCACGTCCATCGCCAGCCCGAGCGGCGTCGCGGGCCCCGCCTCGGCGGCGAGCTCCGCCGTCACCCGGGCGGCGCCGGCCTCGTCGACGTCGGTGACGACGACGTGGGCGCCCTCGCGCGCGAGCCGGCGGGCGACGGCCCGGCCGATCCCGCTGGCCGCGCCGGTGACGAGCGCGATTCGGCGCGCCAGCTCCCGCTCGGGCGGTGCCCGGCGGAGCTTGTCGAGCTCGAGCGGCCAGAACTCGACCGCGAACGCCTCGGCGGGCGAGAGCGACGCGTAGCGGCCGAGCGCCGACGCGGCCCGCAGGACCCACGCCGTGTGGCGGTAGATGTCGGCGACGATGCCGGCCGCCCGCGCGTCCTTGCCGCTCGTGAACATGCCGAGCCCCGGGAGGAGCACGACCCGCGGGTACGGATCGGCGAGCTCCGGGCCGGCGCCGGCCGGGCCGGCCGGGGCCGGCGCCCCGGGCCCCGGTCGCATCAGCTCGGTCCCGCGGTGGGCCTCGAAGTACGCCGTGTAGTCCCGCGCGAACCGCTCGACCGCGTCCCGGAGCGCGGCGGCGACCGCCTCGGGGGACGTCGGGTCGGCGAGCGGCACGTAGCACGGGAGGCGCTTCGAGTAGATGGTGTGATCCGGCGTGGCGGGCCCGATCTGGGTGAGCACGGGCGCCTCCGGCGCCCCGACCAGCGCGAGGACTTCGTCGCCGTCGTCGAAGCGGAGCACGACCCGGCGCCGCCGCCCGAGGAGGCCCCGCAGCACGGGCGCGACCGCGCGCGCGACCCGGCGCCGCGTGGCCTGATCCGGCGTCGCCACCACCGGCGGCCCGAACACGCGCCGGCCCCGCGCGGCGTCGCGGAGCCCCGCCTCGGCCCGGCTCACGAGCTCGATCGTGGCCAGGTACGCCTCCTGGAGGGTCGCGCCCCAGGTGCTGAGCCCGTGCTTCTCGAGGACGATCGCCCGGGCGGCGGGGTGCGCCCGCACCGCTGCCCAGACCTCCTTCGAGAGCCGGAACCCCGGGCGGCGGTACGGGACCCAGAGCGCCTCCTTCCCGAAGACCCTCTCGACCACCCCGCGCCCGCCCTCGGTGTTCGTGAGGGCGACGATCGCGTCGGCGTGGGTGTGGATGATCGCGGCCGCGTCGAGGAAGCCGTGCAGCAGCGTCTCGATCGAGGGCCGAGGGGACCCCGGCTCCTGGAGGCAGCGTGCCAGGTACTCGACCATCTCCTGGTCGCCCATGTCCTCGCGCGCCAGCAGGGCGAGGATCTCGGGGAGCCGCACGCCCGGGAAGTCGCGGCGCGTGACGCTCTTGAGGTCGGAGCCGCTGCCCTTGACCCGGAGCACCGGGACCGGGCGGCCGAGGACGTCGGCCTCGGTCGTCTTGATCGAGGTGTTCCCGCCGCCCCAGACCGCGAGCGACGTCTCGGCCCCGACCCAGCGCGAGACCTGGACCAGCTGGTCCACCGGGTCGAGGCCGGCGAGGCTCGCGTCGCTCCAGCGGCTCTCCACGGCGCATCCTAGGCTCCGCCGTTTCCGAGCGTCAAGGCGAGCGAGGCGGGCAGCCGGCGGCAGCCACGCGAGGATCGCGGCGAGCGCACCCCCGGGGCCGACGGCCGAAGCGGCGCGCGCGCAACCGGGGGCGGCCCCGCGCCGCCGCGCGTGGCCCTCACGAGCGGGGTGAGCCCGGCCGCCAGTCGCGATCGGCCAGAGGCACCATCAGCCAGGAGACGATCCCCGCGAGCGCCCGGTACGCCTCGAGCCGCGCCGCCTCCGTCCCCACCGCCTCGGCCCGGCGCACGATCTCGTCCATCTGGCGGACGACGACCGGCCCCGCATAGAGGAGCGCCTCGCTCCCCGATGCGCAGTAGCGCGCCAGCACGAACGCCGCCAGCGCACCGACCGGGATGCCCTTGCTGCGGCCGAGCGCCTCGAGCGTCGGCATCGGGTCGATCGCCGAGTACTCCGCCACCAGGCGGCGGAAGGCGGCGTCCGGATCGTCGGCCGGCCAGGTCCCCCGGTAGGGCTCGAGCGTGATCGTCGTCGGTGCCATGCTCGCCTCCGTCGCCGAGCAGCATACCGCGGGGCCGCGGCAGGGCGCGCGCCGCCCAACGCGGGGGGACGATGCGATGCGTGCGGGGCGCCGGCCGGCCGCCGGCGCCCGAGGCCGGAACCCCGGCGCCGGCCGGCGCGTTCCGTGAGTGATCGCCCTGGCGGCCGGCGCCCGGGGGAGGTGTGATACCGTGGCCCCGGCACGGGCGACGAGACGTGCCACCACGGAGGCGACCACTCATGCGTCGACGGGACGTCATCGGCTTCGCGTCCGCCGTCGGGCTGGCGGGGCTGGCGCTCGGCACGCCGGCGACCGCGCTCGAGGTGGGCGAGCGGGCCCCTGACTTCACGCTCCAGGCGCCGGGGGGCAAGCAGGTCAAGCTCGCCGACCTCCTGGGCCGGGGCCCGGTCGTCCTGTACACCTTCATCGGGGCGTTCAACGGCCCCTGACTGAAGGAGATCACTGGGCTGGACGCCCAGCTGCCCGAGTTCGAGGCCGCCCACGCGCAGCTCGTCGGGGTCAGCGCGGACTTCACGTCCACGCTGGAGGCCTTCCAGAAGCAGAACCCGATCCATCACCTGCTCCTCTCCGACTTCCGCCGGCAGATGCTCCCGGCCTACGGGGCGATGGTCACCGACGAGAAGAGCCCGATCTTCCGCTACGCCAAGCGCGCCTACTTCATCATCGACCGGCAGGGCATCGTGCGGTTCGCCCGGGTGCAGGACAATCCCCTCGACCTGCTCGAGCCGGCCGAGGTCGTGAAGGCCCTCCGGGAGAGCGGTACCCCGTGAGCGGCCGCGGGGCCCTGGCGGCCCTGGGGCTCGCGCTCGCGGTGAGCGCCGGGGCGGCGATCCCCGGCCGGGCGGCGGGCCCGGACGTCGCCGCCGCCGGCCTGGAAGCGTACGACCCCCCGAAGCCCGCGCCCGAGTTCACGCTCCCCGACCTGGACGGCCAGCCCCGGAGCCTGGCCGCCCTTCGCGGCAAGGTCGTCCTCGTCTTCTTCTGGGCGACCTGGTGACCCGACTGCCGGGAGGAGTTGCCTCCCGTCAACCGGCTCTACGCGGAGCTGCGCGAGCGCGGCCTCGAGGTCCTGCTGGTGAGCTTCCGGGAAGACCCGGCGCTCGTCCGGCGCGTCGTGCGCGAGCGCGGCTACGTCGCCCCGGTGCTGCTCGATCGCACCGGTGACGTCACGGGCCGGCTGTACGGGGTCTGGGGACCGCCGACGGCGTACCTGATCGACCGCCAGGGCCGCCTGGTCGCGCACGCGCTCGGGGCGCACGACTGGAGCGCGCCCGCGGCCCGCCAGCTCCTGCTCGCACTGCTCGCGGCCCGCTGACCCGCCCGGGCTTCTCCCCGCGGGCGACCGGCCCTTGCACCCGGTCGGCCGGTGACCTATGATGCAGCGACTCGACCTCGCACCGCGGACACGCGCATGCCGCAGCGTGCCTCCCTCGGGTGGGACAGCGCATGGCGACGACCAGCGGACTCGTCCACCGGTTGAAGCTCTCGACCGACGGCAGCGTCGAGGTCGACATCGGGCATTCCCTCGCGCGGGCGCGCCGCCTGTCCCTCCGTCTGCTCGACACGGATGCCCCGGCCGAGCTCGCCGCGAAGCGCGCGCTCATCGCGGCCCTCGCGGCGGCGCTGCTGGCCCGGAGCGAGATCGTCGCGACCGACGCGGGCGACGACGGGGCGCTCACGGCCGTGGGCCCGCGGGGCAGCTGAGCCGGGACCGACACGTGGCCAGCACGACCGGGAGGCCCTGGTGAGTCCGCCACGGCGCGTCACCCGCACGACCGGGATCGTCGAGGCCGTCATCGCGCCGGCCGGCGGCCTGGTGCCGGGCTCGAGCGCGACGGTGGACCTGGCGCCCAGCGGAGCCGCCCGGGTCCAGCTCACCGTTTCCGTCGGCGCCGCCGATCCGCTGGCGACCGCGGCGGCGAAGCAGGAGCTCCTGGCCGGCCTCCAGGCCGCCCAGCAGGCCGGCTGGCCGGTGACGGTCGACCACGTGCCGGACGGCGCGGAGATCGAGGCGGTCACCCTGGGCGGCTTCGACGTCTCGCCGGTCGGCGCCGTCGTCCAGGGCGACTTCTTCACGGTCACCGGGACCCAGATCCCCGCCGACGTCTCGGTCGTCTTCGAGTCCGCGGCCGGCACGCTCCACTTCTCGCCCCACCTCGTCCGGCCCGACTGGCTGTTCGTCGCCCAGTTCCCCCACGCGATCCCGGCCGGGCGCTACACGATGTGGCTCGCCTCCGCCGCCTGGTCGAGCGACGCGGTGCCGGTGGACGTGCTCCCCGGCCCCGCGACGACGGTCCGCACGCTGAACCCCGGGGCGCCCACCGCGGCTCCCTACACGATCGCGTTCGTGGCGAACCCCGCCTACATCCCGTCGCCGGTCCCCGCGGCCGGATTCGCCATCGACCCGGTGGTCGCCAGGCGGCCGCCGTTCCACGCCGGCGTGCGCTTCTGCCTGGAGAACCTGCTCGAGGCGGCCGAGGATGTGGTCCGCCAGTTCGACCCCGGCGTCCGGTTCGTCGCCGTCTTCGACGCGGCGGCGCCCGAGGACGCCTCCGCGCTCCTCGAGGAGCACCCGGCGGAGGCGGCGATCCTCTGGCCCCGGCGCGAGGTCATCCAGGCGTTCCTCGCCGCCCGCGGCCTGGCGACCGACGTCGCCTTCGTGCTCCACGGCTCGCCCGCGTACGATCGCGCCGCCGGCATCGCCGCGACCGACGACGGGGCCGGCGGGATCGCGTTCACGTACGACGGCGGCACGGGACTCCACGGGTTCGCGTGCCGGCTCCCGGGCACCGTGGCCCTGCCGCTCGGCGCCGCGCGCGGGCCGATCGCGCTCCACGAGTTCTGTCACGCCGCCGCCGACACCGCCAACGGCGTGGTCGTCGACCTCTACGTCGACACGGACCTCCCCGCGTTCCCGGCCGCCCGGCGGGTGAACAAGAAGTGGCGCGGGCGGGCGACCGACCCGGTCCCGCCCGAGTTCGCGGAGTACGAGGGCACGACGTACGCGGCCGACCCCCGGCGGGACGGGCTCGCGTACCCCTCCAGCTGGACGTCGTACCACCCCGAGCCCCTGGACGGAGCGCAGCCGAACCTGATGGACGTCTACGGCCGCGCCGAGGATCCGATGCGGTGCCGCCTGGACCGGCTGACGCGCGCCTGGCTCGGCGACCGCCTCCGGGCCAAGCTCTCCCGGTAGGAGGGGCGGATGCAGCCACTCTCGCGCGAGGTCAGGGAGGCGCTCAAGCGCCGCCATCCGGGGCTCCGCGACGAGACGATCGACCGCGCCGAGGAGCTCCTGGCGCTCCGCGTCCAGCTCGACCCCGAGCATCACGCCGGCCGCATCGCGGAGCTCGACCGGGAGCGGGCCGCGCTGCTCGCCCGCGAGATGCCGCACTACCGGGAAGTGGTCCACGAGGCGGCTCGCGCGTCGTCCCGCCGCACGCCGGAGTCGCCGCAGGAGCCGGACGTCACCGTCACGCCGGCGCCGCCCGGCGGCGCGACCGAGGCGCCCCGGCCGTCGCCGCCGGGGCTCCAGGCGCCCAAGGGCCTCTTCCGGCGCCCGGTCCCCCCCGAGCCGCCCCGGCGGGAGCCGGAGGCCTGAGCGAAGGAGCATGCCCGCGCGCGTGCTCGTCACCGGCGCCGGCAGCGGGGCGACGAACAACCTCGTCCGGAGCCTCCGGCGCGGGGACCCCGAGCTGGTCGTGATCGGGTGCCACCACGACCCGTTCCTCCTCCGGAAGTCGATCGCGGAGCGGAACTTCCTCGTGTCGCGGCCGACCCACCCGGGGCTGGCCGACAGCCTCCGGCGGGCGGTCGAGCGCGCTCGGGTGGACCTGATCCTCCCCACCACGGACGCGGACGTCCGCGCGATCGGGGCGCTGCGGGACCAGCTCCCCTGCCGGACGTTCCTGCCGCGGAAGCCCGTCATCGAGCTCTGCCAGGACAAGTACGAACTGACGGCGTTCCTGCGGGCCCGCGGGGTCCCCGCGCCGGCGACCTGCCCGGTCACCGACCTGGACGGCATCGACGCCCTCGTGCGCCGGCTCGGCGAGGGCCGGCGGCTCTGGTGCCGGATCCGGACCGGGGCGGGCTCCCGCGGCGCCACGCCGGTCGAGAGCGCGGCCCAGGCGCGCGCCTGGATCGCGTACTGGGACGCGCTGCGAGGAGTCCCCCCTTCCGCGTTCACGCTCGCCGAGTACCTGCCCGGCCGCGACTTCGCCTGCCAGAGCCTCTGGAGGGACGGGCGGCTCGTGCTCGTCAAGACGACGGAGCGGATCGCGTACTTCGGGGGCGCGGGCACGCCAAGCGGGGTGTCGTCGGTGGGAGCCGTGCACAAGACGGTGCACGAGCCGCGGGTCGCGGAGGTGAGCGCAGCCGCCGTGCGCGCGCTGGACGACGGCGTCTCCGGCGCGTTCAGCGTCGACCTCAAGGCGGACGCCGCCGGCGAGCCGTGCGTCACCGAGATCAACGTCGGGCGGCTCCTCTCCGGGACCCCGATCTTCGACCTCACCGGCCGCCACAACATGGCGGCCACGTACGTCCGGCTCGCGCTCGGCCAGCCGGTTGACATCGCCGAGCCGTACGACGCCGCGCCCGACCACTACATGGTCCGGGACCTCGACACCCTCCCGGACCTGTTCCACGGCGACACGCTGTTCAACGGCCTGGAGGACGCCCGCGCGTAGAGCGTCCGGAAAGGAGTCGAGATGGGCAATTCACCCGACGACGGCTGGATCCAGCGCGTGACGATCGAGATACCCGGACCGGTATCCGATCAGGAAACGTGGGAGGCGTACAAGCAGGCGGTCCAGGACGTGCTCGATCAGTTCGCGGATACGATCGGGGCGCAAATCGTCGAGATCACCAACATGCGGAAGCCGCCCGCCGGCGGGGGCTCGGATACCGAGCCCGAGGTCACCTAGCGGAACGGTCATGAGCATGCGTCAGGATGACGGCAAGGACCGAGTCGCCGACAAGGGGAGCGGGACCGTGGACGCCGGCGCGGCGATCCGGATCGTCGTCGAGCTCGACCGGCGGACGGCCGAGGTCCTCCGGCTCGAGCTTCGACGGCTGGCCAGCGGGTACGGCGTCGATCCCAACCTGATCCACTTCGAGACCGCGCCGCGACGGGCACGTCCCGTGCTGTAGCAGGACGGTCGGGCCACGCGACGACCTCCCGACGTCGGGAGCGCGTCGACCGGCGGCGACGCGCCCGGCCGGCCGGAGAGCGGCTGAGGGAGGGGAGGCTCGCGGGACCGCCCCGGCGCCCCATCGGCGCGAGCGTCCGGCACCGCCTGCCCCCGAGGCGGCCCGGCGCCCCCGGGGCGTCAAGCTGGAGCTGCCGTGCCCGACTCCGACTGGAGCCACCATCTCATGTCCAGTCGGCGGAACAGGTCGAGCGCCCGGGCCCGGGCCTCACCGGCCTCGGAGTGCCGCCCGATCTTCCCGTAGAGCCGGCCGAGCCCGAGGTGGCACCGGGCGAGCAAGGGCGCCGTCTCCGAGATCTCGGCGAGCCGGATGGCCTCGCCGTAGGACCGTTCGGCGACGGCCACCGCCGGCGTTTCCGGGTGGCTCGCGACCTCCGCAGCCAGCCAAAACGCGTACGCCAGGTTGCCGCGTTCATCGTGCTTCTGAGCGAGTTCCAGGGCGCGCTCGGCGAGCCGCGTGGCCTCGTCCAGGCGTCCGGCGGCCAGGAAGGCGAGCCCGAGCGCCGAGGCCCTCGACGACAGCGATGCGGTACCGCGGAGCGCGGCATGCTCGTCGAACGCCTGCTGCAGCGCGGCAACCGCCTCGGCGACCTCGCCAACGAGCAACCGTGACAGGCCGAGACACTCGCCGAGATGCGGCTTCCAGAGCCGGATGTGCCACCGTCGGCTGAGCTCCAGCCCTCGCTCGAGGATCGGGATCGCCTGGTGCGGTTCTCCCTTGCTCTGCCAGACCCGGCCCAGGCCGGCGCACGCCGCGATCAAGCTCGTGGCGTCCTCGCCGGCCTCCGCCAGCCGGACTGCCTCCGTGCCCTCCTGGATTCCCTCCGCGAACTCCCCCAGCTCACTGAGACAGATGACCCGCCACGCGCGGGAGTGCACCGCTGGGATGTAGGGCAGACCCAACCGCTCCTGCCGGATCTCGCCCGTCAAGGCCGCGACGTTCCGCTGAAAGAGATCCGCGGCGCGCCGGTAGTCGCCGCGGCCGACGTAGACGTGCCCGAGGTAGGTATGCGTAGCGACCAGGAGGGGGAGGTCACCGAGCGCGGCGGCGATCGCCAGTGCCCGCTGACCGACGTCGGCGCCGTGTTCGTACTTGCCGATCTGACGGAAGTAGTCCGTCATGTAGGCCCACACGCGCCCCAGCCGGCGCTGGTCATCGAGCCGTCGGGCGAGCCCCTCCGCCTCCTGCAGCACCTCGAAGATGCGCCCGATCTCCCCGATCGGAAGCAGCGCCGTCCGGAGCTCGAATCGCACGTCGATCGCGGTGGCGATGAGCTCCTGCCGCTCGGGCAGGCGCCGGAGGGCGGCGAGGGCCTCCTCGAGCCACGCGGCCGCCTCGCGATGCGCGGCACGCGCAAGCGCCTTCGCGCCCGCCCGGCTGGCGTAGGCGAGCGCCGGCTCCCAGCGCTCGGCCCGCGCCGCGTGGTACGCGAGCCGCTCGGCGTCCTCGCCGGAGGTCCCCCGGTGGGCGGCCTCGATCGCCGCCACGATGCGGCCGTGGACCTCCCGCCGCTGCGCCGGGAGCAGGCTCCCGTAGGCGACGTCCTGGGTGAGGACGTGCTTGAACTCGAGCTCGGGCTCGAGCCCGGTGCGGGTCTCGAACACGAACTCGGCCGCCTGGAGCCGCCCGAGCGCCGCGTGCAGGGCCTCGTCGGGGACGACGGCGACGGCCCGGAGGAGCGCCAGGGGCACCGGCCTGCCGATGACCGCCGCGCACTGGAGGACCGTCTTGTCCTCGGCCGCGAGGCGGTCGAGGCGCGCCAGCAGGACCTCCTCGACCGTGTCCGGAACCTCCAGACCCACCGCCCCCCCGGCCGGGTGATCGCGGACCGCGCGGGCCAGCTCCTCGAGGAAGAAGGGATTGCCCTCCGCCTTGGCCAGGATCAGGTCGACCAGGGCGCCGGCGTCTGGCCGGTCGCCCAGGATCGCGGCGACGAGGTTCCGGCTCTCGTCCGAGGCGAGGGGCTGGAGCGCCATCTGGGTCGCGTACGACTTCTCCAGCCAGGGCGGCCGGTACCCGGGACGGTGAGTCGTGAGCACCAGTACCCGGGCACCGGCGATCGCGTCGACCGCGGCCCCCAGGCACTCCTCGGACGTCCGGTCGATCCAGTGGAGGTCCTCGACCAGCAGCACGACCGGGCGTTGCCGGCTCGCCTGGAGCAGGACGTCCCGCACCGCCTGGAGCGTCCGGGCCTTCCCGGCGTCGCCCGGCTCGCCGGGGTCGGTCCCGGCCCCCGCTCCGAGCAGCGGCAAGAGGCACGCCGCCGACTCCGGGTTGCCGCCCGCGGCCCCCCCCAGCGCCGCCCCGATCGCGTCGCGCACGCGCGCCGGCGGATCGCCGTCGGCGACGCCGAGGAGGCCCCGGAGCGCCTCGACGATGGGGAGGTACGGGATGGCGGCCCCGTACGAGCGACACGCCCCGGCCGCCCAGAGGACGTCCGAGCCGGCGAGGGTCTCGCGGAACTCGGCGAGCAGGCGGGACTTCCCGATCCCCGCCTCGCCGGTGATCGCCACTGCCTGCCCCTGTCCTCGCGCGGCCGACTCGAGCCGGCCCCGCAGCAGGCGGAGCTCCGGCTCGCGCCCGACGAACCGCGCGGCGCGGGCCGGCGCGAGTCCGCCCGGCTCGATCCCGTCCAGCCGGAACCGCGGCTCTCCGTCCCCGGCGCCGGTCGGCGTCAGCTCGAACCGCCGGGCCAGGAACGGCCGGACCGCCGCGCTCACCGCGATGCCGGTCGCGCCCGGTCCGCGGGTCATCGCGTCGAGGACGGCCAGGGCCTGGCGCTTGTCCGCCTGGTCGATCAGGGAGGCGCCGCCCACCCGCCCGATCATGAGGTGCCCGAGGTGCAGCGCCACCCGGACCGCCCGGATCCCGCGCTCCGCGAGGTCGCGCCGCGCGGCGGTCTGGATCGCGAGCGCCGCCAGCGCCGCGCGCCGGGGCGCGTCCTCGACCGGCTCGACGCCGAACACGCCGACCAGGCCGCCGGGTGTGAGGTCCTCGACCCGCCCGCCGAACGCCTGGACCTTCTGCGCGCAGACCTCCAGCGCCTGCGCGGCCTCCCCGGACGGTGCCGGCTCCCCGTCCGCGTCCAGGATCGCCTGGAGCAGCGTGAGCCGGCGCCGCTCCCACCGCATGGCGCCCGGCGCTGGGGGCCCGGGCGTCGCCTCCATCGGCGCGGACAGCCCGACCGCCGGGCCGGGCGGCGCGGCCGCCGCGTCCGGCGCCCACGGCCCGGCCGGGGCCGAGCGCGCCTCGGAACGCCCCGCCGGCCCGGTCCCCGCGCGGCGGGCCGCGGAGGGGCCGGCGCGGAGGCCGTGCTTCTCGATCCGGTACCGGAGCGTGTTCCGCGAGACGCCGAGGCGGGCCGCGGCGCGCGAGATGTTCCACCCGGTCGCCTCGAGCGCGTCCAGCAGGTGGGCGCGCTCCGCGCTCTCGACGGTGGCGCTGAGCGTCGCCGGCCGCTCCGGGGCCGAGGGGGCGGGGAGCGGGGCGCCCGCGGTCTCGGTGCGGCGCTCCGGCAGCCCCAGCAGGTCCGCCGTGACCAGGGGCGCGTCGGAGAGGAGGGCCACGCGCTCCATCGCGTTGGCCAGCTCCCGCACGTTCCCCGGCCAGGGATGGGCCAGCAGCGCCTCGCGGGCGTCCGGGCCGAGGCTCTTCGCCGGCAGGCCGTAGTCGGCGCAGGCCCGCCCGAGGAAGTGCTCGGCCAGCAGCAGGACGTCCCGGTCGCGCTCGCGGAGCGGCGGGAGCGTGAGCGTCAGCACGGCCAGGCGATGGTAGAGATCCTCCCGGAAGCGGCCCCCCCGGGTCGCCGCCTGCAGGTCCGCGTTCGTGGCGGCGATGATCCAGACGTCCACCGGCTCGCTCTGGGTGGCGCCCAGGCGCCGCACCGTGCGCTCCTCGAGCACGGTCAGGAGCTTCGCCTGGAGCCCCTCCGACAGAAGCCCGATCTCGTCCAGGAAGAGCGTTCCCCGGTGCGCCACCTGGAAGAGCCCGCGCTTCCCCTGGCGCGCGTCGGTGAAGGCGCCCCGCTCGAAGCCGAACATCTCCGCCTCGAGCAGGGTCTCGGGGATGGCCGCGCAGTTGACGTCCACGAACGGGCCCGCCGCCCGGGGACCGACCCGGTGGAGCGCGCGGGCGACGAGCCCCTTGCCGGTGCCGGTCTCGCCCTGGAGCAGGACCGGAGGAAGACGGCGCACCTCCGAGGCGCGGGCGAGGAGGCGCCTGATGCGCTCCCGGACCGCGACGATGCCCGGGCTCTCCCCGACCAGCTCGGCGACGAGACTCATCCGTCCGCCATCGTGCGCTGGCCGTCCGGGGTGGTCAAGGTTCCACCACCACCACCGATCGGCCGCCGCGTGGTGTGCCAGAAGCGCGCGATTTCACGGTGCTTCCCGGTGGCACACGCCTTGCCCCTTCCCCGGACCGATGGACCGCGGACGAACCACCAGCGGGAGGAGTCGACGATGACGGGAGCGATCCGGGTCGTGATGGCCGCCGTGGTGCTGGGCCTGCTGGGGTCGGGTGAGGCCGCCCCCGCGCTGGCCGGGGCGGAGGCGCCGTGGACGCCGGCGATCCGGCAGGTCGATGGCGCGCTCAGCCGCAGGGAGTACATGGCCGCGCTCCGGGCCGCCAACGACGCCTACGCGCTCGCCCAGGCGACGCCGCGATGGGACGGCATGGTGGCGGTCGGCGACGCGTACCGGCGGATCGGGGAGGTGACGGGCCTCCGCCAGTCCTTCGACCTGAAGGCCCGCGAGGCCTACCAGCACGCCCTCTTCCGGGCGCGCCAGCACGCCTCGGTGGAGGGAGTGCTGCGGGCGACGGAGGGGTACGCCGCCCTCGGCGACGGGGCGATGGTGGCGCAGGGCCTCCGGATCGCCGAGCGCCTGGCGGGGAGCAACGCCGAGGCCCAGGCCGAGGTCAAGCTGTTCCGCACGCGCGTGGGCGACCCCGCGCTGGCCGGCGCCGTCCGCCGATGACGCCCGCCGGCGCCCGTCCGACACTTCTTCGCGCGAGCGGGACCGGCTCGCCGCGCCCGGAGGGAATCCCGATGATGGACCACAGGCCACACCCCGCGAAGGCCGCCAGCGGCCCGCCGTGGCGCGCCCCGCTCCAGGCCGCCGAGCGGGCGCTCGAGCAGGACGATGCGAGCGGCGCGGTCCGGGCCTGGGAACAGGCGCACCTGGCCGCGGTCGAGAGCCTGAGCTGGGAGGGCCTGATCGCCGCGGGCGATCTCTACCTCCGGATCGGGCGCCGCACCGGGACCCTCCCGGCCGCCGACGCGACCGCGCGGCGCGCCTACTTCGCCGCGCTCTATCGCGCCTGCCGCGAGAACTCGTTCGACGGCGTCCTCCGCGCGGCGGACGCGTTCGCCGACCTCGGCGACCGCGACGTCGTCGACGAGTGCCTCGGGCTGGCCGAGCTCCTGGCCGACGGCGACGAGCGGCGGCAGCGGCTCCACGACGTCGCCCGGCGGACCGGCCCCGCGCCGGACGCTGCGGCCACCGGCGCGGCGCGCCCGTGAGGACGAGCGGCGTGAACGCCGGAGCGGCGGCCGACCGCGGCGGCGGCCACCCGCGCCGGGCCGGCGGCGGCCGGGGTCAGAGCACCTTGCGCGGGTCGAGCGCGTCCCGCAGCCCGTCCCCGATGAAGTTGATCGACAGGATGGCCAGGAAGATCGCCGTCCCCGGGAAGATGGCCCAGTGGGGGGCGAAGTCGAGGTTGTCCTTGGCGTCGAAGAGGATCCGGCCCCACGTCGGGATGTCCGGCGGGAAGCCCAGCCCGAGGAACGACAGGGTCGACTCCAGCAGGATCGCCGCCGCGACGTCGAGCGAGCCCGCGACGATCACCGGCCCGATCGCGTTCGGAAGGACGTGCCGGACGACCTGCCGGGCGGTGGGGACCCCGAGCGCCCGGGCGGCCTCCACGAACTCCTTCTCCCGGAGCGACAGGAACTGGGCGCGCACCAGGCGCGCGACCGGCATCCACCGGAAGCAGCCGATCACCGCGACGATCAGGACGAACGTGCCGACCTCCGGGCCGAGGACACTCTTGATCGCGTCGCGGAAGAGGTACACGACGAGCAGGAAGATCGGGAGCTGCGGCAGCGAGAGGAACAGGTCGGTGAGCCGCATCAGCGCGCTGTCGGCCAGGCCGCCGAACTGCCCGGCGACCGACCCCACGGCGGTGCCCACGCAGAGGCCGATCAGCATCGCGGTGACGCCGACCGCGAGCGAGATCCGCCCGCCGTACAGGAGCCGGGCGAGGAGGTCCTGCCCGAGGTCGTCGGTCCCCAGGGGGTGGCTCCACGACGGTCCCCGGAGCTTCGCCCTGAAGTCGATCTCGTCGATCGGGACCCGGTAGACGAGCGGCCCGATCACGACGCCCACCAGCATCGCGCCGAGCACGGCCGCGCCCACCATCGCGAGGCGGTGCCGCCGGAACCGCCGTCCCGCCTCGCGCCACAGCGAGTCGGTCTTGCGCGCCGCGGCCGGCCGGACGCGGCCGGCGAGCGCCTCCGAGGCCGCTCCGGTCGCCGCCATCAGCGCCCCGGGCCGGGCGCCGCGCCCGGCCCGGACCGGGGCGGCCCCGTCGTGTCCGAGCCCGGGCGGCCGCGCCGCGGCCGCCGCCCGTCCCCCGCGCGCCCGGCCCCGGGGCTCACCGGAAGGAGATCCTCGGGTCGAGCCACCCGTACAGCAGGTCGGCGAATAGGCCGAAGATCACGACCAGCGCGGAGTAGACGAAGGTCACCGCCATGATCACCGGGGTGTCGTTGGAGAGGATCGAGGTGATCAGGAGCGATCCGATCCCGGGCACCCGGAAGATCTGCTCGGTCACGACCGCCCCGGTGAAGATCTGGGGCACCTGGATC
>DASRDR010000052.1:0-7942 GCA_035652475.1 Candidatus Methylomirabilota bacterium
GGGAGGATCCCCAGGTTCTGGGCGACGATCTCGTCGATGAACTCGGTGAGGTTGAAGGTGGCGTCCGTCACGTCCTCCGGATCGGTGATCACGAACACCGCGTTCGAGCTGCTCGGCGCGCTCCCTGGCCTTCTCGGAGCCGCCGCGGAAGCCGGCCGGTGCGCCAGGGGGGGGCCGCCCCGGCGGACGCGACCGCCCGTCACGCCGTGGCGGGACCGCCGCGGAAGGCGCCCAGGTACTCCTCGCAGGCGCGGCGGAGCAGGTTCGCACCGATGTTGAACGTGATCAGCTGGGCCCCGCGCTCGGCCGCGGCCCGCGCCTGGGCGCCGGTGGCGGCGGGCAGCATGACGAGCTTGCCCGCGGCGAGCGTCCGGTCGATGGCCCGGTCGACCAGCCGCTGGACCTCGGGATGGGTCGACGGCCCGCCGTAGTAACGGCGGTCGAGCGTGAGCGCCATGTCGCCCGCCCCGACGAAGCAGCCGTCGAGCCCGTCGACGGCGAGGATCGCCGGGAGCTGCTCGACCGCGCGCGGCTCCTCGATGAGGGCCAGGCAGAGCACCTCCCGGTCCGCCTGCTGGAGGTGCTCGGTCGGCGTCTGCGTGAAGCCGTAGCCCGCGGCGCGGCTCGAGCTGGCGGCGCCGCGGATCCCGCGCGGCGGGTACTTGCAGGCGCGGACGAACCCCTCGGCGTCCTCGGCCGTGTTGCAGTGAGGGAGGATCAGCCCCTCGACGCCGGCGTCGAGGTAGCGGAGGAGCAGCGACGGCTCGCCGTTCGGGACCCGGGCCAGGGCGGTGGCCCCGACGCCCTGGGCGGCGCGGGCCAGGTTCCGCACGGTCTGGGGGTCCACGCCGGCGTGCTCCCCGTCGGCGATCACGAAGTCGAAGCCCGCCAGCCCCACGAACTCGAAGAGCTCCGGCGACCAGAACTCCTGGAACAGGGGGCCGACGCACCGCCGTCCGGCGGCGAGCTTCCGGCGGAGCAGGTTGGGTCGCGCCATGGTGAGCCTCCTCGCAGCCCGCGCTCGGATCGGGAGCGCCTTCGGGGTCGGAGTCGTCGGCCGGGCCGGTCCGACGTGGGCGGCTCAGTCCGGCAGGAGCGCGGCCGCGCGGATCGGGGAGCCGCTGCCGCCGGCCAGCGGGAGCGGCAGCCCGACGAACGTGAACCGCGACGCGGGCACCAGGTCGAGGTGCGCCAGGTTCTCGATGATGACGAAGTCGTGGCGCTCCATGAGGGCGTGGCTCGGGAAGCGCTCGGCGCCGGATCGAGAGCTCCTCTCTCTGTGCGCTGGAGTGTGCGCGGCGCCGGCCCCGGAACCCGCCGAGCCTCGACCCTGCGCCGAGCCCAGGCCGCGCCGAGCCGCTGCTACCCGCGACCTCGTCCGGCGCACGCCTGGCAGCTCGCGGGCGCGTGCCCGCCGGCGCCTCCGTCCCGGGGCCGTGCCGCGACGCCCTGACGATAGCGCACCAGGCCATGCCGCGCCACTGGCGGTGCCGCCGTCTTTGCCCTCCGTCTCGCGCACTTGCGCCGTCCGGGCGGATGCCGTAATAAGGGGCAGCCGACCGGGGCGAGTCTCGGGGGAGGGCGCGGGCGAGGCATGCGCGGCTTCGTCGCGAACACGGACGACGAGTGGTACCGGTTCTTGTCCGCCCGGCCGGATCTCGACGAGGTCAATTTCTGGCAACCGGGCGGCGAGCGAGAGTTCAAGCGCCTCGCTCCCGGCCAGCCGGTGCTGTTCCGCCTGAAGCGCCCGCACGACGCGATCGCCGGCGCCGGCTTCTTCGCCCACTTCTCGCTCCTTCCCGTGAGCCTGGCCTGGGCCGCGTTCGAGTCGAAGAACGGCGCCGGGTCGCAGTCGGCGATGCGGAGCCGGGTGAGGCGATACCGGCGCCGCTTCGGGAAGCCGACCGGACCGGGAGGGACTGCCGGGTCGGGTGCATCCTCCTCGCGGAGCCGACCTTCTTCCCGCCGGGATCCTGGGTTCGAGACCGGCGGCTGGAGCCCGCAGAGCGTGCGCACGCTCTGCGACCGGCGATACGTGACGATCACCCGCGACTACCGTCTGGAGGTGAGCCGGCGCATCCGCGAAGAGTTCGAGAACGGGCGCGACTACTACGCGCTCCACGGGCGGGAGGTGCGGGTGCCCCCCGACGATGCCGAGCGCCCGGCGCCGATCCTCCTCGAGTGGCACGGCACGCACAGGTTCCGCGGATGACCGAGACTCGGGGCGACGCGCTCGACCGGCGGGTGCGCGTGGCCGCCTTCGAGTTCCTGGCCGAACAGACGCGGTTGCACGGCGAGACCCTCCCGTGGGCCCGGCTGCTGCAGGGATTCGAGTTCCAGGGCCGCCGTGTTCCGCTGGTGAGCCAGCCCGGGATCTTCAAGCCGGCCATCCTGCCCGAGGTGCCGCTGACGATCCGGACCGCGCCGGAGGAAGAGGGGCGGGTCCGACGGTATGCCGACGAGATCGACTCGGACGGTCGACTGCGGTACCGCTACCGGGGCACCGATCCACAGCATCCGGACAACGTGGGCCTACGGCGTGCCATGGCGCGGCGGCTGCCGCTCATCTACCTGTTCGGCGTGGTCCCGGGTCAGTACATGCCGGTCTGGCCCGTGTACGTGGTCGGCGACGAGCCTGCGAACCTCAGCTTCCTCGTCTTGGTGGACGAACGGAACCATGCGTTGCCGCTCGCCGGCGAGGACCCCCGGGTCGCCGAGGCGCGGCGTGCCTACGTGACGGTCCTCACGCGGCAGCGGCTGCACCAGCAAACCTTCCGGCAGCGGGTGCTGCGCGCGTACCAGGAGCGGTGCGCGATCTGCCGCTTGCGGCGCGTGGAGCTGCTCGAGGCGGCGCACATCCTGCCCGACGGCGATCCGCGAGGCGAGCCCGTCGTGCCCAACGGAGTGGCGCTCTGCACGCTCCACCACGCCGCGTTCGATCGGTACATCCTCGGGATCCGGCCGGACCTGGTCGTGGATGTGCGCCTCGACGTCCTGCGGGAGGCGGACGGGCCGATGCTGCGGCATGGCCTCCAGGGATTCCAGGGCATCAGGATCGCGGTCCCTCGGGACGAGCGTCTCCAGCCCAACCGGGAGTGGCTCGCCGAGCGGTACGAGCGGTTCGCGCGGGCGAGCTGATGCAAAGGCTCCCAGCGAACGGCCAGGATCCGCAGGTCAGTCACCCTCGGTCTCGCAGCACGACTGGCCAGTCCCCGGAGCCGCCATGAGAGGGGCAGCGAGTGCGCCGCGCGCGCATCGCGAGCGGGCACGCTGCTCGACCAGAACGGGTACCGCTGGCTCACGGGCCTGCCCGGCTACCCGGCGCTCGGCGCCATGCCGACGATCGCGAGCCCGACCTGGAACCGGATCGACCTGACGGCGGGGCTGCTGGTGGTCGGCGTCGTCGAGGAGCTCGTGTTCCGGGGGTACGCGCTGGCGGCGCTGCGGCGGGTCACGACGAGCCCGGCGGCCGTGGTGGCGCTCTCGTCGGGGGCCTTCGGCCTCATCCACTGGAGCGCCGGATGGCACGCGGTCGTGGTCACCTCGCTGATCGGCGCGGTGTTCATGCTGGCGTACCTCCGGGCCCGCGCGCTGCCCGCGATCATGCTGGCGCACGTCGCGGTCGACTTCATCGACCTGGGCGGTGTCGTCCCCAGGGCGATCTTCCGGCTCCCGTGAGGCTCGGCCGGTGACCGGCTCCTCGGGCACAGCGTCGTCTCCCGATGCGCCACCCGGCCGACCCGTCCAGTTCGCCGTCCCGATCCCGCAGTTCTCCTGGCCCGCGCTGGACCTCCGCGGCCTCCGGGGGTACCTGGAGCGCGCGGAGGAGCTGGGCTTCCACGGCGCGTGGGCGCAGGAGGAGAGCGTGGGCGAGCACGGGGCGCTCGAGCCGCTGGCGCTCCTGAGCCACGCGGCCGCGTGCACCGCCCGGCTCCGGCTGGGGGTGGCGGTGCTCCTGACCGCGCTCCGCAGCCCCGTCCCGCTCGCCCGGACCCTCGCGACGATCGATCACCTGAGCCAGGGTCGCCTGGAGGTCGGGGTCGGGCTCGGCGCGCGGAGCCCGTTCGACGCGGCCTTCGGGCTCCGGCGCGGGGAGCGGGTCGCGCGGTTCACCGAGGGGCTCGAGATCGTGCGCCGGCTCTGGACCGAGGAACGGGCGACCGTGCCCGGCCGGTTCTGGCGACTCGACGGCCTCCCGATGGCGCCGAAACCGCTCCAGCGGCCGCACCCGCCCATCTGGATCGGCGCCCATGATCCGCGCGCGCTGCGCCGCGCGGTCGAGCTGGGGGACGGCTTCTTCGGCGCCGGGGCGGCATCGACCGAGCAGTTCGAGGCGCAGGTCGCGGTCGTGCGGCGCCACCTCCGGGAGCTTGGCCGCGACCCGGCCGGCTTCCGGGTGGCCAAGCGCGTGTACGTGATGGTCGAGCCGGACCGGGCCTTGGGCCTCCGCCGGCTCCGGGAGTGGTTCGGGCGCTACTACCGCGACGAGGCGCTCGCCGACCGCGTGGCGCTGGTCGGCTCCGTGGACCACTGCGTGGCCGGGCTCCGCCGGGTCATCGCCGCCGGCGCCCGGCTCGTGCTGCTGAACTTCGTCTTCGACGAGCGGGCGAGCCTGGAGGTGGCCGCCCGGGAGCTGGTGCCGCGCTTGCGGGGCTGAGGGTCGAGCGCCAGCGGCGGCCCGGCCGGCGGGGGACGGGATCGACGAGCCCTTCGCGATGGTGAGGGCTGGCCGCTCGTCGCAGCGCGACCGAGGTGGCCAGGGTCACGCCCCGCGGCCGCGGAAGGCCGCCAGCGGGTCGGGGCCGACGCGGCAGGTGGTGCCCGGGGCACGCCCTGAACTCGGAGCGTCGCCGCCCCGGTGAGCAGGTCGAGCGCCGGGCTGCTGGTCTACCGGCGGCGCGAGGGCCGCTGGGAAGTGTTCCTCGTCCACCCGGGCGGGCCGTTCTGGGCGCGGAAGGACGCCGGCGCGTGGTCGATCCCGAAGGGAGAGCTCGCGCCGGGGGAGGACCCGCTCGCCGCGGCCCGGCGCGAGTTCACGGAGGAGACCGGCCTGACGGTCGCGGGGACGTTCGTGCCACTGGGCCCCGTTCGGCAGCCCGGGGGCAAGGTGGTCCAGGCCTTCGCCGTCGAGGGGGACTGCGATCCGGCCGCGATCCGGAGCAACGTGTTCCCGCTCGAGTGGCCGCCGCGCTCCGGCCGCGTCCGCCAGTGCCCCGAGGTCGACCGCGCCGCCTGGTTCGCGCTCGACGAGGCCGGGGAGCGGATCACGAAGGGGCAGCGCGCCCTGCTCGACCAGCTCCGTGCCCTCCTCGGGACGGCGTCGGACGAGGCGCGCTGAGGGTTGCCGCGGTCGCGCATGGGCGCTCCGGCGTTCCCCGGCGATCCCGTCGCTCTGGGCGCCGCTGGCACGGGCGCCCGCGGGATCCGCGCCGCCACGGCCGGCGCCGGCGCGAGGGGACGGGAGCGGCGTTGCGAAACCCGCCTCGGCTGCTGGCGGACCCGGAGTCGCCGGGGCGGACGGCGGCCGCCCGATCGCGCCATATTCCTCGCGCACGGCAGGCGCGGTGACGGCCCGGGCCGCGCGTCGGCCCCGGTCGAGCAGCGCAGGGAGGGGAGACAGACGCGTCCGCGGTCGAGCCATCGCGGGCCGGGCGGGAACCCGCCGGCGATCGAGAAACGGCGGCGCGAAGTTGATTCGTGTGCTACAGTCATGTTGCGTGCTCGGTGCCCGCCTCCGGGTGGCCGCCGATGCCGCAGGGTCTGTGCGCCAGGCTTCCCCTTCCTGACAGTCTGGCCTCGCCTCCGTCGGGTCATCCGCATCTGCGGGGCGTGTGCGATGTGCGGATGAGTGATGCCCCCGAGCGATCGGGGGCCCGAAGGAGGCGCCTCATGGCGTCCAAGCTGTACGTCGGCGGCCTGTCCTATTCCACCACCTCCGAGAGCCTGCGCCAGTACTTCGCCCAGTGCGGCACGGTGGAGTCGGCCGCGGTGATCACCGACCGCATGTCGGGGGACTCCCGCGGGTTCGGCTTCGTCGAGATGTCCACCGACGCGGAAGCGCAGGCGGCGATCGCGAAGCTGAACGAGCGCGAGTTCGAGGGTCGCAAGCTGACCGTGAACGTGGCCAAGGCGCCCGGGTCCGGCGGCGGCTCGCGGTCGGGCGGCTTCGGCGGGGCGCGCAAGACCGCGCGCTGGTAGGCCCGGCGAGCTGAACCCTGGAGCGACGCGGGAGCCCGGGCTCCCGCGTCGCTCACGCGCTCGTCCGTCCTGCGCCGACCCGCCCGGGTCGCCGGAGGGCGGTAGGGCCCACGGTTGTCCTGCGACCCCGCGCCCCCGTTCGTCCGAGCCGCCCCGACCCGCCCGGGTCGCCGCCGCGGCTCGGCCACCATTGGCCTCCCCGTCGCCGACATTCCCCGCCCCGCCGCCCGCGACCGAGCATTCGCGCGCGCTGGTGCGTGGAGCGGAGCGCGGCGCGGCGGTCGTGCGACGAGGCGCCCCGGCGCCCTCCGAACCGAGTCTCCGCGCGGCACGCCCCTCCTGTGCGCCGCTCGAGCTCTGGCGGTCGCGTCGTCGTCGCGGAGATCCGATTGCGGCGGTCCCGCGGCGGCGTGCCCGCCGCGCCCCCGGCCGCCGGCACCCGGCCGATTGACGCGGCGGCCGAGCGGGATGATCCGGCCGCTGCCGGCGGGCGCCCGATGACTGCCGCCTCGCGGCGGGGAAGGGAGGCGACCCGATGACGGAGCTCCTGGTGGCCCCGGCCCCGGCCGCGGCTCGGCCCGGGGTCGCGGCGCGCGTCAGCTTCGATCACGACACGGCGTTCCAGCGCGTCCTGCACCGCCGGGTCGACGCGTACTTCCGCGCCGCCGGCCGGACGCCGCGCGACTGCTGGCAGATGTACGTCAAGACGGCGCTGCTCCTCGCCGGGTTCGCCGCCTCGTACGGGCTCCTCGTGTTCGTGGCGGACGGCCGGGCGTCGGCGCTCGCGCTGGCGATCCTGCTCGGGCTGTTCGCCGCCGGCATCGGGCTCAACGTCCAGCACGACGGGGGGCACCAGGCCTACTCGCGCGCCCCCTGGGTCAACGCGCTCATGGCGATGGCGCTGGAGCTCCTGGGCGGGAGCTCGTACCTCTGGCGCTGGAAGCACGGCCTCTTCCACCACACGTACGTGAACATCACCGGGCACGACAACGACGTCGACCTCGGCATCCTGGCCCGCTTGACCCCGCACCAGCGGCGCCGGGCGTTCCACCGGTGGCAGCATCTCTACCTCTGGCCGCTGTACGGACTTTTCGTGATCAAGTGGCAGCTCATCGACGACTACCGGAAGCTCCTCCGCGGCCGGATCGGCCGCCAGCGGTTCGTCCGGCCGCGGGGCTGGGACCTGGTGGTGCTCGTGGCCGGGAAGGTCCTCTTCCTCGTGCTGGCCTTCGGGATCCCGCTCCAGCGCCATTCGCTGGGCGCGGTGGTCGGAGGGTACGCGGTGGCCGGCGTGGTGGCCGGGCTCCTGCTGAGCGTGGTGTTCCAGGTCGCGCACTGCGTGGAGGAGACGACCTTCCCCCTCCCGCATGCCGGGAGCGGACGGATCGGCCGCGCATGGGCCATCCACCAGGTCGAGACCACGGCGAACTTCGCCCGGCATAGCCGGGTGGTCGCGTGGCTGGTGGGCGGGCTGAACTTCCAGATCGAGCACCACCTGCTCCCGCGCGTGAGCCACGTCCACTACGCGGCCCTGTCCGGGATCGTCGAGCAGACGTGCCGCGAGTTCGGTGTCCGGTACGCGGCGTTTCCGTCGTTCCGGGCGGCCCTGGGGTCCCACTTCCGCTGGCTGCGGCGGATGGGGGCCGGGGAGGGCTGATCGGGGACGCCGCGGGGGCGGGATGGCGGCGGCACGGGGGCCCCCCGAGTTCCGCAGTCTCGGAATCGGCCAGAGACGGCCCACTGG
>DASRDR010000053.1:0-3816 GCA_035652475.1 Candidatus Methylomirabilota bacterium
GGAGCGGCTCTACCCGCTCGACGTGGACCGCGCCTTCCGGAGCCTCGACCGGATCAAGGCCCACGCCGCGTTCCTGGACCTCAACACGCTGACCAACCTGGTCGCCCAGCAGGAGATCGTGACCGGCGACCTGAACCTGGCGCGGGTCCAGAAGCTCAAGAAGGACGGCGTGCCCCTTGCCTACACCTGGAAGGAGACGCTGGTTGACGTCGAGCGCTGGCCGATCCTGGAGGGCGCGCCCAACGCGGCCCAGGCCCACCAGCTGATCAACTTCGCGCTCCAGCCCGAGCCCCAGCTCCAGATCCTGAAGATTTTGGGCTACAGCCCGACCAGCAGGACCGCGATCGCCCGGATCGACGCGGAGCAGGCGCGGGATCTGCCCGGCACGCCGGCGACCGCGCCCCAGAGCTTCTACCTGGACCCCGAGTGGTGGGCGAGGAATGGCAAGGCGGTCGAGAAGCGCTTCCAGGAGTGGCTCCTCACCGCGAAGTAGGGGCGTGCGGGCGATCTTGTCGCTCGTCCGCGCCCGGCACGCCTGCGCTTCCTTCGCCGGGGACGGTCGGTCCCGGCCGCCGGCCCACCCCCGACCGCTCCGCGCGGCCGGACCGCGTGGAGGAGCGCGCGCCCCGCCCCGGGGCCTACCGGCCCTTCGGGCCGATGTAGACGACCTCCAGCAGGACGTCGTCGGGCGACGCGAACATCACCTGGTAGTAGGTCTCGCCCTCGCCCTCGGCGAACTCCGGGCGGTGACGCGGCGTCCCGAAGAGGGGCGGCACGTTCCGCTGCCTCAGGAACGCGGCGACCGCATCGACGTCCCGCTCCTCCTCGGCGCGGATGCCCAGGTGGTTGACGCCCCGCTGATCGTAGTCGGTGGTCGGCTTGCCGGGCGCGGAGGCGAACCAGAACGAGCCCTTCCCCTCGACCCCCATCCCGAGCATGTGCTCGTCCTCGTGCCAGCTCTCCCAGCCGAGGAGCGTGAAGAGGTCCTTGTAGAAGGCCCGGTTCGCGGGGTCGATGTTGACCTGGAGGTGATTCCAGTAGGATTTCATGGTCGGGATTATGCCACAGCGCGGTCGTGAGGCGGCCCCGGCCGGGGGCGCGCGCTACGGCGCGCCGGCCGCCTGGCGCGCCCGGCGCCACGCCGCCGGTGACATGCCGACCAGCCGCTTGAAGGCGCGGCTGAAGGCGGCTTCCGAGTCGTAGCCGACCTCCTCCGCGATCGCCGCCACCTTGCCCGGTCCGCCGGCCAGCCGTCCCGCCGCGAGCTGCATCCGCCACCGCGCGAGGTACTGCATCGGGGGCTGGCCCACCAGGGCCGTGAACCGCTCCGCCAGGGCGGTGCGCGACACGGCGACCTCGCGCGCGAGCTGGTCGAGCGTCCACGCGCGCGCCGGCTCGCCGTGCAGGAACGCCAGGGCTCGGCCGACCGCATCGTCGCGGAGCGCTGCGAGCCAGCCGCGCCGCTCCGGGGGGAGCGTCTCGGCATAGCGCCGGATCACCTCGACGAACATCAGCTCGGCCAGCCGGGTCAGGACGGAGTCGGCGCCGGCGCGGCGCGCCCGCGACTCCTCGACGACCTGCTGTGCGAAGGAGCGGAGCCAGCCGCTCGACAGCCCGGGCAGATGCAGCTGGCGCGGGAGCGCCGACAGGAGCGGGTTGAACGGCCGCCGGTCGCAGCCGAGAAAGCCGCACACGAGCATCGTCGAGACCGGGGCGCCGTCGCCCAGCCGCACCGTGTCGGGATGGCGGCCGACCGTCGCCGGGACGGTGAGCTCCGCCGGAACGACCGGCGCGCTCGACATGACGTGAGGATCGCCGTGCGGGAACACGATGACGTCGCCCCGGCCGAGCTCGACCGGCGGCTCCCCGATCAGCCGGCCCCAGCAGCGGCCCGAGGTGACGATGTGGTAGGAGATCAGGTGCTCGGCCCCCGGGAGGACGCGCGGGGCGAGGTCCTTCGCCGCGACGGCCTCCACGCTCCAGCGGCCGCTCGCCTCCACGGGGTAGAAGAACGCGCCGTCGAGCCGGACGACACGCAGCACGTCAGAGAGCGGATCGACGCCCATGGATTCCCCCCCGGCGCGGCCGGCCGTCCGGGATGAGCCGGGTCCTGGCCGCCCGGCGACCGGCCAGCCGGCGTCGCCCGGGTGGCGCCGGCCCTCCCTGGCACCGTCTGGCGCGCCGGTGACGCCGTCGATGGCGGGCTCGCCACATCGTAGCGCACCGCGGCCGGCCCCGCGACGCGTGGCCGCGGTCCCGGGGCCCGTGGCCTGGGCCAGGCGGCTCCGGGGGGGGGCGACCGTGGCGGGCCGCCGTCCGTGGCGGCGGTCGGGCCCGGGCGGTGATGCGTCGCGCGAGCGGCTCCCGGCCGCGCGCCGGCGTCCCGCTACCGCTCGAGATGGAACCGGTGCAGCAGGCGGTGAAAGATGGGGGCGAACAGCATGCCGGCGACCACCAGGGCGACGACTCCGCAGTAGAGGGCGTAAGAGCCCGCGAACAGCTTTCCGGCGCGCGTCCGCACGGGATCGACCGGCCCCATGCCGCCCAGGATCATCGCGGCGTTGAGGAACGCATCGAGCCACGACAGCCGCTCGATGTAGTGGTAGCCGAGCATCCCGGCCCCGAGCGACCCGATCGTGACGACCGCCGCCGCGCCGGCGTAGCGGACGAGACGACCCAGGAACCGACGGCGACTGAGGAGCCGGTCTCGTCGGGTCTCGAGCGGCATGAATCCTCGCCCTCACGATCCGCCCGCCGCGGTGCGCGCCGGATGCCCGCCCCCCGGGTGAGCCTGCGTTTGGTGATACCACGGCGCACCCGTCGCCGGGGCGTTCTATCGCGGTGCCCGCCGGGGACCGGCGGCGGTCCCCGGCGCGCGACGGGCGGACCGGGCCGCCGGATCAATGCCGGCGCCCGGCGCGGGTCCGGGGGCGCGAGGAGGAGCGCAGCCCGGCGGAGCCGCTGCCGCCGGGGTCCTCACGCGCCCGGCGACCGTGTCGGCGAACCGGAAGATTGCCGGCGGTGACCCGCCCCGGCGGTCGGGGGGGGGCGGCCGCCGCGGCCTCGCGGCAGGGCTCCGGGTGAGGGCAGGGCATCGCCGCGCGGCGCTGGCGATGGGACGCCGGGATCGTCTATCCTGGCCGAGGCGGTTGGTGGGCTGCAGTCCGCCGGCTCCCGCT
This sequence comes from Candidatus Methylomirabilota bacterium, assembly GCA_035652475.1. GTDB lineage: Bacteria > Methylomirabilota > Methylomirabilia > Rokubacteriales > DASRDR01 > DASRDR01. Next base: position 3,180 of record DASRDR010000053.1, read on the forward strand.
CCGGAAGGAGGCCCGCGATCATGCGGATCGGCGCGTTCATCTTCCCGACCGAGTACTCCATCCGCGTGGACGAGCTCGCCCGCGCGCTCGAGGACCGTGGCTTCGAGTCCCTCTTCGTGACCGAGCACACGCACATCCCGGTGAGCCGGCGCACGCCGTGGCCCGCCGGCGGGCCGCTCCCGAAGGAGTACGCGCACACGCTTGACCCGTTCGTCGGGCTGACCGCTGCGGCGGCGGCGACGTCCCGGCTGCTCGTCGGCACCGGCATCTGTCTCGTGATCGAGCACGACCCGATCGTGGCCGCGAAGGCGATCGCGACGCTCGATCTGCTGTCGAACGGCCGATTCCTGTTCGGCATCGGGGCCGGATGGAACGCCGAGGAGATGGAGCACCACGGGACGCGGTTCGCGACCCGGTTCCGGGTCATGCGGGAGCGCGTCCTCGCGATGAAGGAGATCTGGACGAGGGACGAGGCGGAGTTCCACGGGGAGTTCGTCCGCTTCGACCGGCTCTGGTCGTACCCGAAGCCGGTCCAGAAGCCGCACCCGCCGATCCTCCTGGGGGGCGAGGGCCCGCACACGCTCCAGCGGGTGGTCGAGTTCTGCGACGGCTGGTTCCCGCGCGGCCGGGTCGGGCC
>DASRDR010000054.1:0-16063 GCA_035652475.1 Candidatus Methylomirabilota bacterium
CGACGAGCCCCAGGACCCCCAGGAGCTCCCCCTCGGACACCAGCGGCAGCCCGTGGAAGCTGTTCAGCCCGTGCGCCTGCCACCACGCGTGGCCGCCGATCCGCGCGTCCGCGTGCACGTCCGGGATCGAGATTGGCTCGCGGTGAACCGCGATCCACCCGACCGCCACCTGATCGAACCCGGCGGTGCGGAACGGGAAGTCGGCGAACAGCACCTCGTCGGACGTCGCCCGGACGGTCAGCGTGCGGGCGCGCTCGTCCGCCGCCCAGAACAGCGCCAGCTGCGCGCCGGTCACCCGCGCCGTGGCCTTGGCGATCTCGCGGAGCACCTGGTCGGTCTGGAGCGAGGAGGACACCAGCTGGTTGAGCGCTGCGAGGCTCCGGAGCCGATCGGCCCGGACCGACAGCGCCTCCACCAGGCGGGCGTTGGCCAGCGCGATCGCGGCCTGGTCGGCGAACAGGGCGATCAGCTCCAGCTCCTCGGGCGTGAACTCGTGGCGGTCCCGCGTCACCACGGCCAGCACGCCGATCGACTGGTCCCCGCGGATGAGCGGCTGGATCACCGCGGAGACCAGGCCCTCGGCCCGCGCCCACTCCCGGTTCACGATCCGGGGATCCGCCAGGACGTCCGGGACGACCAGCGGCCGGCCGGTCGACGCGACGATGCCGACGAACCCGTCGCCGGCGCGGAACTCCCGGCTGAGACCGCCCTCCGGGTCGCGGAGGCCGATGCTCGCGACGTGACGGTAGAGATCCTTGCCGTCGGCGCGCTCCCAGAGCCGCCCCAGGCTGCCCGGCACCAGCGCCTGCGCGGCCTCCAGGACGCGGCGCGCCGCCGTGCGGGCGTCCCGCGCGGTCGCCAGCGACCGGCTCACGTCGTTCAGGAGGGCGAGGTGCCGGGCCCGCCGGACCGCGTGGGCGTGGAGGCGGGCGTTCTCCAGCGCGATCGCCGCCTGGCCCGCGAACGTAGAGAGGAGCTCGACCTCGTCGGCGGCGAACGCGCGCCGCTCGCGCGTGAACACCGCGAGCACGCCGCGGACGGCGCCCGCGTAGACCAGCGGCAGCGCCAGCGCCGACGGCAGGCCCTCGCGGGCCGCCCACGCCTCGACCGGCGGCGCCGGATCGCGCGGCAGCTCGAGAGCGGCGAGCGGATGGCCGGCGACCGCGGCGCGCCCGATCAGCCCCTCGCCGGGCGCGGCGGGGGGAGGCGGCGTGGCGACGGCGCCCGGCAATCCCGCCGACGCCACGGGCCGGCACCACCCGTCCGGCTCCTCGCGCGTCCAGAGCTGGCTCACCGCGCCCGGGATCAACCGGCTCGCCGCATCCACGACCTCGCGCCCGACCTCGGCCGGATCCAGCGTCCGCGCGAGCCGGCCGCTGGCCTCGGTCAGGAACGCGAGCCCGCGCGTCCGGCGCTCGGCCTCGCGGCGCGCCCGGCGCATGACCTCGGCGTGCACCCACGCGGTGGCCGCCCCGGCCACCAGGAGCCCCGCCGGGAGGGTCCACGGGATCCCGGCCGCCCCCGGTCCGGGCCCGACGGCGATCTTCCCGACCGCGAGCCCGGCCGCGACTCCCCCGACCGCGACCGCCGTGGCCAGCGTGAGCCGGACCGCGCCGCGACGATGGTCGCGACCAGCGGCGCTCCCCTCCCCGGCGGCTCGCCAACGGCGTGGCACGCAGCTTTAGCAAGCGCCGCGCCACGGGGAGGAGTCCGGACGCCAGCCGGCGCAGCACTCGCCAGGTGGCGCGCTCGGGTCCGCGTCAGGAGTGGAGCACCACGGGAGCCCCCGACTGCAGCGACCGGTACGCCGCCTCGACGATCGCCAGGTCCGCCCGGGCGGCCTCCGGCCCGGGGTCGGGCGGCCGCCCGGCGCGCACGGCGTCCACGAATGCCCCAAGCTGGGCGGACAGTCCTCGCCGGTCCCGCAGGAACACCCGCAGCCGCTGCCCGGACGGGCGCCGGATCCACAGGACGCGCCCGCGATGGTCGACCCCGAGCGAACCCCCGGTCCCGGTCGCCCACGCCCACTGCCAACTTGGCACCCCGGGCGCGGCGACGGAGTTGACCAGCGTCGCCACGGCCCCGTCCCGGAACCGGAACAGCACGAACGCGGTATCCTCCGCCTCCAGCCCGGCGAACAGGTTCGGAGGCGCGGTCGCGGTGAGCCATGCGACGGGCCCGGCCCAGTCCTGGAGGAGGCGCACGTAGTGGATCCCGCCGTCGACCAGGAGCCCGCCGCCCATCTCGATCCGCCGGCTGCGCCATCCCCGGGGCGCCCGGAAGCCGCGCGCGCTCACCACGATCTGGCGAACGGTCCCGATCGCGCCGGCCCGGATGGCGGCGCCGGCCGCGGCGAACGCCGGCATGAACGGCAGGTTCTCGGCGACCATGAGCACGATCCCCGCCGCGCGCGCCGTGGCCAGGACCTCGTCGGCCTCCGCCACCGTCCGCGCGATCGGCTTCTCGAGGAGGACGGCCTTCCCGTGGGCGGCGCCGAGCCGCGTGTGCGGGAGGTGGAGGTGGTGCGGCGTGCAGACCAGGAGCCCCTCGACCCGCGGGTCGGCGGCTGCGGCCTCGTACGACCCGAACGCGGCGAATCCGCCGAACCGCCGCCGGTACGCCTCGGCGCGGGCCAGGTCGCGGCTGGCGAACGCGAGACGCACGCGGCGCCGCAGTCGGCGCGCGGCGGCGGCATGGAAGGTCGCGAACCGGCCGCAGCCGACGATGCAGAGGCCCAGGGGATCGGCGGAGGACGATCGAGCGCGGACGGCGAGGACCCCTTCGCCCAGCGGGGCCGCCATGGCGTGACCATCGTACGCAGACTTCCCGGGACCACGCAACGTCCCGTACAATGGGATCGGGTACTTGCGGTGCGCTCCACCCGTCCCCGGGAGGACTGAATGCGCAGGGTCGCGGTCGTCGGCGTGGGCGTGACCAGGTTCGGCAAACACGAGCGGACCTGTGCCGAGCTGTTCGCGGAGGCCGCCGTCGAGGCGTTGACGGACGCCGACGTCCGCCCGCGCCAGATCCAGGGGCTCTACGTCGGCAACGTCGTCGGGGAGGCCGGCGAGCACCAGCTCCATCTCGGGCCACAGATGGCGTCCACCCTGGGGATCCCGACCGTCGCGGCGACCCGGTTCGAGACCGCGTGCGCGTCCAGCCACGCGGCGTTCCGGCACGCCGTCCTCGAGATCGCGGCCGGCGCGGCCGACGTCCTCCTGGTCGGTGGCGCCGAGCGTGTCCTCACGCTCTCCACCGAGCGCGCGACGGAGGTCTTCGCCTACGCCTCCGACGCCATCTTCGAGCAGCCGGCCGGCCTCACCTTCCCCGGCGTGTTCGCCCTGATCGCCCGGGCGCACATGGCCAAGCACGGCACGACCGAGGAGCAGATGGCGCACGTCGCCGTGAAGAATCACCGGCACGGCGCGCTCAACCCCAAGGCGCAGTTCCGGAAGGAGATCACGCTCGAGCAGGCGCTGCGGAGCGCCCCGGTGGCCGATCCGCTGAAGCTCTACGACTGCTGCCCGTTCTCGGACGGGGCGGCGGCCGTGGTGCTGGCCTCCGAAGAGGTCGCGCGCCGCACGCGACGACCGGTCTGGGTCCTCGCCTCCGCCCAGGCGGGGGACGCGATGTGCCTGCACGACAAGCGAGACCTCACCCGCGCCCTCGCGACCGAGCGGGCCGCCGAGGCGGCGTACCGCCAGGCGCATCTCGGGCCGCCCGACGTGGACGTGGTGGAGCTGCACGACTGCTTCACCATCGCCGAGATCGTCGCGACCGAGGGACTCGGCCTCTGCGAGCCGGGCACCGGCGGACTGGCCGCCGAGAAGGGCGAGACCAGCCTGGGCGGTCGCGTCCCCGTCAACGTCTCCGGCGGCCTCAAGGCCAAGGGGCATCCGATCGGCGCCACCGGGGCCGCCCAGATCGCCGAGATCGCGACCCAGCTGCGCGCGGAGGCCGGACCCCGGCAGGTCGAGGGCGCGCGGATCGGGCTCACGCACACGCTGGGCGGGAACACCGCGACCGTGCTGGTGAGCCTCTTCGGGCGGGAGCCCCGGTGACCGCGCCGGCCGCGACCGCGGACGGTCTCCTGACCATCGGCGAGTTCTTCGCCGGCGTGCGGGAGGGCCGGCTGGTGGTCCAGCGCTGCGAGCGGTGCGGCGCGCTCGCGATGCCGCCGAAGGCGATCTGCCCGGAGTGCGAGGGCACGCGGTGGGGCCGGGTCACGCTGGGCGGCGACGGCGAGGTCGCCTCGTACACCGTGATCCGCGTCGCGCCGGCCCGGCTCACCGTGGAGGCGCCCTACGTGATCGCCGTGGTCCGCATGGCCGAGGGCGTCTCGCTCCTGGGACGGCTCCTCGGGGTGCCCCACGACCAGCTGGCGGTGGGGCTGCCCGTCCGCGCGGTGCCGCTCGCCGCCGACGGCGACCCGCCGGTCATCGGGTTCCGGCGCCGCTGACCGCCGCCTGGGCTCGCGCACGGGCCGCCGCCCGCCGGGATCGCCCCCGCGCCGGATCCGGCCCGCGGACGGAACTCCCCCGCCGCCGCCGCCGTTGACACCTGTGAGGCCGGACGCCCGCTCGGGGCCGTCCGGGGCGCGGCGGGGCGCCGCGCCGATGCGCGGTGTAGGATTCGAACGGGCGCGGGGCGCGGGGTGCCGTGTGCCGAGTCCAGGGAGGCCACAGCGTGGAGACGCCCCGCATCGTCGCCGTCGGTACCGCGGTCCCGGGTCGTCGCTTCACGCAGGCCGAGGTGGCGGATCTCCTCGGGTACCGTGACCCGCTGCGACGGAGCTTCTTCCTGAACAGCGGCATCGACGGCCGCCATCTCTACTCGACGGCGGCCGACCCACGGCCGGACGAGACCGCCGACGCCATGACCGCGCGCTTCGCCGAGGGAAGCGTGGCGCTCGGCGCCGAGGCCATCGAGGCGTGTCTCGACCAGGCCGGGCTCACCGCCTCCGACGTCGACTTCCTGGCCACCACGACCTGCACGGGGCGTCTGGTCCCGAGCCTCGACGCCCATCTGATCGGGCGGATCGGGCTCCGGCCGGACATCCAGCGGGTCCACGTCGGAGACACGGGGTGCGCGAGCGCGATGGTCGCGCTGCAGCAGGCGTCCAACTACCTGCGGGCCTTCCCGGGGCGCCGGGCGCTGGCCGTCTCCGTCGAGCTCTGCTCGACCACGTACTACCTGGACGACGAGCCCGAGACGGCGGTCGCCAACGCGATCTTCGCCGACGGCGCCGGGGCCGTCCTGCTCGCGACGGCGGGAACGGGGGCGGAGGTGCTCGGCCACCGCACGCTCATCCGCTCGGAGTACCTGGACCGCATGGGATTCACGTTCCCCGGCGGGCGCTACCGCGTGCGGCTGTCGCCCGAGGTGCGCCGGATCGCCCCGGCGATGATGGAGGAGCTGGCGGGGGCCCTGCTCAAGGACCACGGCCTGGGCCGCGAGGAGATCCGGTTCTGGGTCCTCCACTCGGCCGGCCGGCGCGTGATCGAGAACGCCCAGGCGCTGCTCGGGCTCTCTGCGGAAGACGTCGGCTTCTCGCGCGAGGTCCTCCGCCAGTACGGGAACATGTCCTCGGCGACGGTGCTGTTCGTGCTGGACGCCGTCCTCCGGCGCGGCCGTCCCGCCCGCGGCGACCTCGGGCTCATGATGGCGCTCGGCCCGGGGTTCGCGGCGGAGGGCGCGCTCCTGCGGTTCTGACGGAGCGCCGGGGCGCCCGTGCTCCATCCGCCTCCCCGCGACGTGCTCCGCACGGAGCTGATGGACCAGCGGGACACGCCGCCGGCCGAGCTGGCCGGCACCCTCGGGGACATCGCCCGCCTGAACCGCCTCGGGGCCACGCACTCGATCCTCCACTTCCTCGCACGCCTGGCCGCCGGCCACCGGGCGCGCCGGCCGCTCCGGGTGCTCGACGTGGGCACCGGAGGGGCGGACATCCCGCTCGCCGTGGCGCGCTGGGGCCGCCGGCGCGGCCGGCCGGTGCGGATCACGGCGCTCGACATCCACCCGGAGATCCTGCGGTACGCCGCCCGCGCGGTGCGCGGCGCGCCGGAGGTGCGCGTGGTCGCGGCCGACGCGCTCGCGCCACCGATCCGCCCGGGCGCGGTCGACGTCGCGCTCTGCTCGCTGGTGCTCCACCATCTTCCCGAGGACGCGGTCATCGCCCTCCTCCGGCGCCTGGCGGAGATCGCCCGGCTGGGGTTCGTCGTGAGCGACCTCCACCGGAGCCGGGTCGCCTGGGCCGCGGTCTGGCTCGCCACCCGCGCCGTCTCGCGCAACCGGCTGACGCGGCACGACGGGCCGCTCTCGGTCCGACGCGCTTACACCCGCCGGGAGCTGATCGAGCTGGCCGGGCGCGCCGGGCTTCCCGACCTGGCGTGGCGCCGCGCGCCGGCGTTCCGGGTGGTCGGCGTGTGGCGGCGGTGGCCGGTCCCGGAGTCGCCGTGACGCCGGACGCCATCGTCGTGGGCGCCGGGCCCGCCGGCGCCGCCACGGCGATCCTCCTCGCGGAGCGGGGCGCAGCGGTGGTCCTCCTGGACCGGGCGCGGTTCCCGCGCGACAAGCTCTGCGGGGAGTACCTCTCCCCCGAGGCGAGCCGGGTGCTGGATCGGCTCGGCGTCCTCAAGACGGTCGAGACCCGCGGCGCGCGGCCGCTCCGGGGGATGCGAATCCGCGCGCCCGACGGCACGCTGCTGGTCGCCGACTACCCGGCCGGCGGGCGCTGGCGCGGCTACCGCGATCACGCGCTGGCGGCCCGGCGGCGCGTCCTCGACCACGCGCTGGTCGAACGCGCGCGCGAGATCGGCGTGGACGTCCGCGAGGCCATGCGCGTCGTCGACGTGCTGGGGGACGAGCGCCGCCTCCGCGGCGTGCGGGCGGTCCCGCTCGGATCGGGCCCCGGAACGGCCCCCGAGCCGCTCCGGGCCCCGCTGGTGATCGCGGCCGACGGGCGGGCATCCGTCGTGGCGCGGCGGCTCGGCCTGCTGCTCCCGCACCCCTGGCTCCGGCGGCTCGCCCTGGTGGCCGACGTGGAGGGCGCGCGCGTCGACCCGGATCGCGGCGAGATCTTCGTGGCGCCTCCGGCCTACGCGATCATGAACCCGGTCGTCCCCGGCCTCGTGAACCTGACCCTCGTGATCCCGCTCGGCGCCGCTCCCCGCGGGCGGCGCGAGCTCGCCGCGTGCTTCGACCGGGCGGTCCGGGAGCAGCCGGGGCTGGCCGACCGGCTCCGCGGGGCGCGGCGCGCCAGCCCGGTTCGCGCGCTCGGCCCGCTCGCGTTCCGGGTCGCGCCCCCGCGCTCGGCCGGCGTCGTCCTGGTCGGGGACGCCGCGGGGTTCCTCGACCCGTTCACGGGCGAGGGCGTCTACGCGGCGCTCCGCTCGGCGGAGCTGGCCGCCGAGACGGCCGGGGCGGCGCTCGCGCGCGGCGACGTCTCGGCGGCGGCGCTCGCGCCCGCCCACGCCCGGCGCGCGCGCGAGTTCGCGGCGAAGCTGCGCGTCACGATCGCGCTGCAGCACGTGATCGCGCATCGTGGGCTCGCCAGCGCCGTCGCTCGCCTCCTGGCCGGTCGGCCGGACCACCTCGGCCGCCTCATGGGGGTCTTCGGCGACTTCGTGCCGCCGGGGGCGCTCCTGGCGCCGCGCTTCCTGGCCGGCCTCCTCCGCCCGGGCCGGGCGTGCTGAGCGCCGGCCGGACACGCTGAGGCTCGCCGGTGGAGGACGCGCGGCGCCGGCTGCTCGAGCTGGCCGACACGGTGGATGGCCGCTCCCTCGCCGAGGCGGCCCTGTGGATCGCCGTCGAGGCGTACCCGGAGCTCGACGTCCGGCACTGGCTGGCCCGCGTCGAGGCGCTCGGGCGGCGGGCGACCGAGCGGGTCACGCCCGACCAGGACGTGGACCGGGCGGCGGCCGCGATCGCCCGGCTGCTCTTCCAGGAGGCGGGATTCCGGGGCAATGCGGCCGACTACTACGATCCGCGCAACAGCTTCCTGAACGCGGTGCTGGAGCGCCGGCTCGGGATCCCGATCACGCTCTCCGTGCTGTTCATCGCCGTCGCCGGGGCGGTCGGGCTCCGGGCCGCGGGCGTCGGCCTGCCCGGCCACTTCGTCGTGCAGGTGGAGCGGGCCGGCCGCCGGCGCCTGGTCGACCCCTTCCACGGCGGGCGACTGCTCGAGGTGGCGGACTGCGCGGCGCTGATCGCCCGCCTCCGACCCGGCGAGCGGTTCGATGCCGGGTGGCTGCGGCCGGTCACCACCCGCCACATCCTGGCGCGGATGCTCGCCAACCTGAAGGCGATCTACGTCGGGACCGGCGACTGGGAGCGCGCGCTCGGAGCGGTGGACCGCATCCTGCTGCTGGCGCCGGACGCCCACGGCGAGCTCCGCGACCGCGGGACCCTCCACGCCCGGCTGGGCCACGGCCCGGCCGCGCTCCGCGACTGGGCATCGTATCTCGAGCGCGCCCCCGGCGCGCCCGACGCCGCCGCGGTCCGCGAGGAGCTCCTGGCCCTCCGCCGGCGGCTCGCCGCCCGTAATTGACGCCCCGCCCGGCGATGGCCCAGCCCTCGATCGGGATCCTGATGCTGGACACGCGGTTTCCGCGGCTCGTCGGGGATCTCGGCCATCCCGGCACCTTCCCGTTCCCGGTCCGCCACCAGCGGGTGCCCGGGGCGTCCCCGGAGCGCGTGGTCCGCGGCGCCGGGCCCGCCCTCCTGCCGCCGTTCGTCGACGGGGCGCGCGCGCTCGTGCGGCAGGGGGCCCGGGCGATCGTGACGACCTGCGGGTTCCTGAGCGTCTTCCAGGCCGAGCTGGCGACGGCCGTCCCGGTCCCCGTCCTCACCTCGAGCCTCCTGCTGGTGCCGGTGGTCGCGCGGCTGCTGGGTCCGACGCGCGCCGTCGGCATCCTGACCATCGACGGGCGGGCCCTCGGGCCCGCGCACCTGGCCGGGGCCGGGGTCGATCCGCGGACGCGGGTGGTCATCCAGGGGCTCGCGGAGGACGGGACGTTCGCGCGCGCCATCCTCGGGGACCAGACCGCGCTCGACATCGTCGCCTGCCGGGCCGAGCACCGCGACGCCGCGCGGCGCCTGACCACCGCGCACCCGGAGGTGGGCGCCATCGTGCTGGAATGCACGAACATGCCGCCTTACCGGGCGGACGTCCAGTCGGCCACCGGGCTCCCCGTGTTCGACGCGGTCGATCTCGTCCGGCTGGTGCACGCCAGCCTGCCGGAGGAGCCGGCGTGACCCGCGGCGGGGACGCGCCATGGCGACCTGGCGACGCGAGCCGTGCCGGGAGCGGAGAGTGGACGCCCCGACGGTGACGTGGTACTTCTCCACATCGGCGGGGGGGCCGGGAGCGAGCCCGCCCCCGGCGCGGCGACGGCACTCATCCCAGGAGGGTCGTGATGCGGCGATGGCTCGGACTCGCACTGCTGCTCGGCCTCGGCGCGACCCCGGCGTTCGCGCAGGGGTACAACGTGACCTGGACCGCCGGGCAGGTCGGCGGCGGCTGGTACGCCCAGGCGGGAGGGTTCGTCGAGCTCGTGAAGTCGAAGGATCCCCGGTTCAACATCCGCGTGGTGCCGGGCGCCGGGATCCAGAACATGACCAAGCTCCAGCAGGGCGAGACCGAGATCGCCTGGGGGCTGCCGCCGTTCGTCGCGGCCTCCTACAACGGCCAGGACCCCTACCGGGAGCGGCACCCCGACATGCGGCTGGTCATGAACGGGCTCGGCTTCGTCCACATCCAGTTCGCGGTCCCCGCGGACTATCCCCACAAGTCGATCCGCGAGCTCTTCGAGTCGAAGCAGCCGTTCTCGATCGGGACGACGCCACCGGGCGGCTCGGACGAGTGGGTGATGCGGAAGGTCTTCGAGTTCTACAAGACGACCTACCAGGACCTCCGGAACCGCGGCGGCAAGGTCGTGCTGGTCTCGTACAGCGACCTGGCGAACCAGTACCGCGACCGGAACCTGGACGTGTTCTTCGCGAACCTGGCGGTCCCGGGCGCGGCGATCCAGGAAGCCTCGCTCGCCCGGAAGATGCGGATCCTGCCGATGGACGATGACCTCATCCGGTTCATGGAGGGGCTCGGCCTGTCCCGCGGGGTGATCCCGAAGGGCAGCTACCGCGACGTCGTCAACAACGACGTGGACATCCCCACGATCGCGATGGCCAACGCGATCGTCGCGAACGCGAAGACGCCGAACGCGCTGGTCCACGATTTCACCAAGGTTCTCCTGCAGAACGTCGACGCGGTGCGACGGGTGCACCCCGCGTTCAAGAGCTTCGATCCCGCCGATGCCGTGCGGCTGGCCAACGTGCCGCTCCACCCCGGCGCCGAGCAAGCGTACCGGGAGGCCGGGCTGCTGCGGTAGCGGTCACGGCCCTGGCGAGCCGTCCGCTGCCGGCCACCGGCGCGCGCCCGGGCCTCCGCCGCCTCTCGCCCGCGCGGCGCGGGATCGGCCCGGGCCGGCCGCGCGGGCGCCGCTGGGCGGCGGGCCGGGGCCCCGAACGCACATCCGCTGGAGCCCCGAGCGGTGCGTGAGCTGACGGGCGGCCTCCGGTGGGCGGTCGGCAGCTACGCGGCCGCGGCGGCCGCGTTCCACCTCTGGACGGCGTACGCCGGGGTCCTCGAGCCCCGGCCGATGCGGGCGCTCCATCTCCTGTTCCTGGTGCCGCTCGCCTTCGTGATGCATCCGGCCACCGCCCGGTCGCCGCGGACGCGCCTCACGGCCCTCGACGTGGCCTGGGCGCTGGCGGGGGCCATCCCCTGCGCGTACGTGCTCTGGCACGCCACCGAGCTCACGGAACGGTGGGAGGGCGTGCACCCGGTCACCCTCACGCACGTGGTGATGGGGACGCTGCTGGTCCTCGCCGTCCTGGAGGCCGCGCGCCGCGCCGTCGGCTTCTGGTTCTTCGTCACCACGCTCGCCTTCGTCGCCTACCTCGTCGCCTCCCCCTGGCTGCCGGGGGTCCTCCGGTCACCGCGGGCGTACAGCTTTCCGCGGCTCATCGAGATGTTCTTCCTCTACGCGGACGAGGGGGTGCTGGGGACCCTGACCGGGATCTCGTCGAACCTCCTGGTCGTCTTCATCCTGTTCGCCGCGTTCATGCTGCACTCGGGGGTGGGGCAGCTCTTCATGGACGTCTCGATCGCGCTCGCCGGCCGGTTCCGCGGGGGGCCGGCGAAGGTGGCCGTGGTCTCCTCCGCGCTCTACGGGACCGTGAGCGGGTCGTCGGTGGCCGACTGCTACGCGACCGGCAGCTTCACGATCCCGCTCATGAAGCGGCTCGGGTACCGGCCGGAGATCGCCGCCGCCATCGAGGCGTGCGCGTCGTGCGGCGGACCGCTGATGCCGCCGATCATGGGCGCCGGCGCGTTCATCATGGCCGAGCTGACGGGCGTGCCGTACTCCAAGATCATCGTCGCGGCCGCCCTCCCGGCGATCCTCTACTACGTCGGCGTCCTGGCCACCGTGCACTGGGAGGCCCTCAAGCACGGGCTCGGCACGATGACGACGGACGTCCCGCCGCTCGGCAGCTTCCTCCGGCGCGCCGTCCTCTTCCTCCCGTTCGTCGCGGTCGTCTACTTCCTCGAGCGCGGCTACTCGCCGGCCAAGGCCGCCCTGTACAGCCTGCTCACGGCGATCGCGAGCTCGTGGCTGGCCGGGGACCGTCCGATGACTCCCCGGCGCATCTTCGACACGATGGGGGAGGCGATGCGCTCGGCGGTGATCATCGCAACGGTGCTGGCCGCCTCCGGTCTCATCGTCGCCGCGATGAGCCGCACGGGGTTCGCGCTGGCGTTCTCCAGCGCGATCATCAACCTCTCCGGCGGGTCGGTGGTGATGGCGCTGGTGCTGATCTTCCTGGTCGTCTCGGTGCTCGGCACCGGGATCCCGACGACGCCGGCCTACATCCTCGCGGTGACGGTCGGCGGCGCCGCGCTCACGCGGCTCGGCGTCGATCTGCTCGCAGCCCACCTCTTCGTCTTCTACTACGCGGTCCTGGCGGACGTGACGCCGCCGGTGGCGGTGACCGCGTTCGCGGGGGCGCAGATCGCGGGGGCGAACCCGATGACGACGGGGTGGCAGGCCTCGCGGATCGGCATCGGCGGGTTCCTGGCGCCGTTCCTCTTCGTCCACCAGCCGGGGCTCCTGCTCCGGGCGCCGCTGGCGGAGGTCGTCCTGAGCTTCCTCGCCGCGGCGATCGGGATCGCGGCGCTGTCGGCGGCGGTCACCGGGTACCTCTTCCGGCCGCTCCACTGGCCGCGACGGCTGGCGCTCTCCGCGCTGGCGGTCGCGGCGATCGGGCCGAGCCTCGTCGTGTCGGCGGCGACGAGCCTGGCCCTGGTCGCCTACGGAGCGTGGGACCGGCACCGGGCCCGGGCGCGCCCGGACCCCCTCGCCGCGGCCGTCCCGCCACCCGGGATCGCGGGGTGAGGGAGGCCCGCCGGCGGGGCGGGGCCTGCGCGCGGGCGGAACGGGCGCGTACCGCGCCGGGGCTGGCCGGAATCCGCCAGCCCCGCGGCGGACGTCAGCGGTGACTCACGAACCGGCGCAGGTTCTTCAAGTAGTAGGCCATCCCGAGCGTCACCACCGCGGCGATCAGCGCGATCAGGACGTGGACGGGGTCGTGCGTCCGCCGGAATGCCAGGACCTCCCACGCCGTGTAGAAGACGCCGAATCCGATCGCGGTCCCGATGAGGATCCGGTGGGCGATGAGGATCAGCACCGGCGTGACCAGGCGCGGCCTGGCCTCCACAGGGGGGACGGGCTGCTGATCCGGGTCACCGCGACGCGCCTCGGGAGAGGACGGCGGGGGCGAAGCCCAGGGCCGCGAGCAGCGGCGCGAGCTCGCCACGGCGTTCCCGGGAGGCGCCCCGCCAGAGCCCGAACGCGGCGTTCTGGGCAGCCCAGAGATCCGGACCGGTGCCGAGCTCCGCGCCGAGCGCCAGGAGCGCGCGCACGTCGTCGACCGCGGGCCGGACCGCGCCGGTTCCGAGCCCCGCCAGGACGCGATCGACCGCGGCCCCGAGTGGGCCGGCGACCGCGGCCGGTGAGAGCTGGAGCCCGAGACCCAGCGAGCGCGCCTCGGCCAGGACCACCCGGACGGCCGCCACCTGCGACGAGACCGCGCCTCCCGCCGCGAGCGCGGCCAGCGCCCGGCCGACACGCCCCTGGAGAACGTGCCGGGCCGCCAGCGCCAGAGCCGGCGGAGCGGGCGCGTCCACCTCGCAGAGGTACTGCATGAGCCGCCGGGTCTCGCCGTAGACGTGCTCGTAGGTCTCCTCGAGGCGCGCCAGCGCCGGCTCGGTCACCCGGGCCAGGAGCCGCCGCCGCTCCTCGAGGAACACGTCCCGGATCCCGTAAGCGCGGCCCGGGAACTCCCGGTCCATCGCGCGGACGACGTCGGCCAGGCTGCCGGCCGCGAAGGCCTCACCGAGCGCCGCCCGCGCCGCCTCGAGCGGCGGCGCGGCGCCGGCCGGCCGGAGCACGCAGTGGAAGTCGTGCCCCCCGAAGTGCAGCACCGCCGCGTCGACCTCCTCGGCCTCGCCGGTCACGCGCGAGGTGGCCATCAGCCGTCCGACCGCCAGGGCGGCCTCGCCGGAGGTCTGATGCTCCCACTCCCGGCGCGTGACGTCGAACGCGTACACCTGGGCGGCGTCGCCGTAGCCCTCGAACGGCCCGGCGATGGCCGCGTGAGCGATCACGCGCCGGAGGTCCGCGACCGCCGGGACCACATGCCGGCGCCACACGCCGGCGCCGTCGCCCAGCTCCGTCACGTTCGAGGGCGCCGCCGCAAGCCGCCGGACGAGCTCCGCCTCCAGGTCGGCGTCGGCGCCGAGCGTCCGCGCCAGCCCCGCCGCCCGGGCGGCATACCGCAGGACCTGCACCGTCTCGATGCCCGAGATCTCGTCGAAGAACCAGCCGCACGAGGTGTACATGAGCAGGCGGTGACGCTGGAGCTCGAGGCAGGTCAGGGCCTGGACGCGCTCCGCGGCGCCGAGGGGCCGCAGCTGGTGGCGGGCCAGGAACTCGTGGACGACGGCCGGCCGACGATCGAGGAGGACCGTGGCGTAGTCGTCGCGAGCCGCCCACGGGTCCTTCAGCAGCGCGCCGGCGCGGGCCTCGAACAGCGGGTCGACGGTGTCGCGGAGCCAGTCGAGCGCCTCCCGGAGCGGCGCCCGCCAGCCCTGGGTCCAGCCGGGGCGCGTCCCCACCCGGCAGCCGCAGTCGGCGCGCCACCGCTCGACCCCGTGGGCGCAGCTCCAGGACGAGCGCTCGACGACGCGCGCCTCGGCGGTCGGGGGCGCCACGTCCAGGAACGCCGAGTGGTTCGTGAGGATGGCCGCGCCGCTGGTCTCGATCCGGGCGCAGGCCGCCGCCAGCGCCATCTCCCCGAACCGGTGATGGTGGCCGTACGACTCGCCGTCGGTCGCGACATGGACCAGCTGGGGCGCCGGGCGACCGTCGAACGCCCCCAGGAGCCGGCTCGCGAACGCATCGCCGGAGCCGAGCAGGCCCTCGAACGCGATCGCGTGCGACACGGGGCCGTCGTAGAAGAAGAGCGCCAGCGGCCGCCCGGCGCCGCCGGCCCAGCGGTAGGCGCGGCGGGGGTCGAGCCCCGCGGCGGCCGGCCGCCATGGCTCGCCGGCCTCCCGGGTCGCCTCCGCCTGTCCGGGCGCCAGCAAGGTGAACCGGACGCCCTCGTCCGCCAGCACCTCGAGCGTCTCGCGGTCGACCGCGGTCTCCGGGAGCCACATCCCCTCCGCCTCCCGGCCGAAGCGGTGCCGGAAATCGGCCAGCCCCCACCGGACCTGCGTGACCTTGTCCCGGCGGGTGCAGAGGGGGAGGATCGCGTGCCCGTACGCCTGGGCGATCGCGTTCCCGTGGCCCCGGGCGGCGACGCTCGCCCGGTCGGCGTCGAGGATCGCCCGGTAGACGTCGGGCCGCGCCTGCTCGAGCCAGCCGAGGAGCGTCGGCCCGACGTCGAACGCCAGGGCCGCAAAGTTGTTCACGACGTCGAGGATCCGGTTGTCGCCGTCGACGCGACGCGCCGCCGTGTTCGGTGCGTAACACTCGGCGGCGACCCGGGCATTCCAGTCGTGGTACGGCGCCGCCGAGTCCTGGACCTCGACCCGCTCGAGCCAGGGGTTCTCGCGCGGTGGCTGGTAGAAGTGGCCGTGGATCGCGACGTACCGGGGGGGAGTCACGGCCGAGCCGGGCGGGCCATGAACGATCGCCCACGGGAAGCACCCGGAAGCGGTCGGGCGGCATCGCGGACCGTCGCCGGGCAGGCGCCCCCGGACCGGGTTGCGCACGCACCCGGCGGTCGGGCGGGGAGCGAGAGCGTCGGGCCTACCAGCGCGGGGGGCGCGATGCGCTGCCGCCCGAGGGCCGTCCCATCCCGCCGCTGCGGCCGCCGCCGCCCGCGCCCTGCGGGTTCGCGAGCTCGACCTTGATCGTGCGCCCGTCGAGCCGCTGGCCATTCAGGGTGCTGATCGCCTTCTGAGCCTCCTCGGACGTCGCCATCTCGACGAAGCCGAAGCCGCGCGACTGGCCGGAGTAGCGATCGGTGATGACGGTGGCCTGCTCGACCGTCCCGCACTGGGCGAAGTGCTCGCGCAGGGCCTCGGAAGTGGTCGAGTACGAGAGACCTCCAACATACAACTTGACCGACATGGGGCCTCCTTTGGTGACGGGGCCGGAGCCCTTGTTGGGAGCATAGCACGGGCTCCGAGCCGGGAGTCCCCCGGCCGACGGCCGCGGCGACGGGCCCCTCGGCGGCGCGGGTGAGCCCGCGCCCCGCACGAGCCGACGGCGGGGCCGGTGCCTCACCCGCCACGGCAGGGAGCCGTCCGTCCGGCGCCGGGGGCCCGGGCGCCAGGCCGGCCCCGCCACGGCCGCGCGCCGCCGGCGCGCTACCCGAACGGCCGCAGCAGCCGGGTCAGGGTCGCCCGGATCTCGTCCGGCGTGGTCGTTCCCACCGCCTGGACGATGCCGCGCTTGTCGACGACGACGTTGTGCGGCACCCCGCGCAGCCCCAG
>DASRDR010000055.1:0-19080 GCA_035652475.1 Candidatus Methylomirabilota bacterium
CCGGCCCCAACAGGGGCCGGACGGGGACATAGCGCGGGGTCACGGGAGGGGGGAAAGGTTTTGAAACACCCCCAGGCCGGGGGTCCCATGCTTTTGAAAAACTCAGGCCGGAGGGGTCCCTACCTTTTGAAAACCGACACCCCCGTGGCGACCCGTCGGCGCGCGCGGCCTGGCCCGCGCCCCCTCATGGCCTGCCTGCCGCTCCGCCCCTGGCGCCATCGCAGTTGGCGCTTCCCGCGCGATCCCGCGCTCGCCGCCCCGGCGGGCCGGACTCCGGACCTGTAGGAGCGGCGCTGGCACGGGCCTGCCCTGGGTCCCCGCGACCACGTCCTTGCGCCGACGACAAGACCAGCATCCAAGTCCGACGCCGTCGCCATGCGACCCCCCCGCCGCGTCCGGGGCAGCCCATGTCCGTCGAGCACCAGTACGAGCGCGGGGGGCGTCTGGGCCCATCTCACCGCCCGGGACGTCCACCGCGCCAAGGTGTTTGGCCGCTGCGAACATGGGACCCACGCGAACGGGACCCAGCAGGGTCCCGCCTGCGATAGGTTGGGTCCCAGCGGTGATCTTCATGATCACGTCGTCGCGCTCGATGCGCACGCTTCGGGGGTAGTTCTCGGGGTTCGACCACGACGGGGCGGAGCCCGGACCGGGATATTGCCGCCAGGTGTTCCTTCTCTGCCGCCGCTGCGATCGGGGCGATCGCTACTGCCGCGGGCCTGCGCCCAGCACGCGCGGCGCGTGACCCTCCACGCCGCCGGGCGGGTATCAGCGGAGCTGGCGCCATCCTCGAACGGGAAGAGCGACGTCTATGTCGCCCTTTGCCCCGAGCTCGACATCGCCAGCCAGGGGACGACGATCGAAGAGGCCACCGCGAACCTCCGCGAGGCGGTCGCCCTCTTCCTCGAGACGGCCGAGACCCGAGAGATCACCCAGCGCCTACGCGCCGGCGTATTCGTGACGACGTTCGACGTCGTCGATGGGTAGGCTGCGGTCCTCTCTGGACGCGACGTCTGCCGCATCCTCGAACAGCACGGATTCACCGAAGCTCGGCGCCGAGGAAGTCATGTCGTCATGCAGCGCCGGACCTCCGAGGACACGACCACGGTCCCGGTCCCGGACCACACCGAGCTCGCCATCGGAACGTTGCTGTCGATCATCCGCCAGAGCCGCGTGCCTCGCGCGGCCTTCGAGTCGCCGGAGTAGTCCTGCTCGTGTTCCGGCGAGAACGCGGTTCTCCTGCCTCAGTTCGGGTAGCAGCGGCCGGCATCGTCTCCCACGGCGAGCGAACTCGACTGCCAGGTGATCCAGTGGTCCTCTCGGACTCAGTGACCGTGTCCGGGCATCGCCTCGCCCCGCGCCATGGCGAGATGATGCGGGTGGTGGTGGGCGCCAAGCGTCAGCAGGCCGATGAATCCGGGCCCGCGCACGCGGGCGACGGCCTTCGCGTCTTCGGGATCGGGCGTGGTGACCGTGAGGCGCACCCCGCCCCGGATCGGGTCAGTCTTCGCCGCGAGTCCCGTCATGGCATCGAGTTCCGCCGCGTGCGGGACGACCATGGCGTGGATGGCCTGCTCGGTCCGGCAGCTGCCCATCACGTCCATCACAAGCCCGCCCGATGCAGGGCTCGCGGCCGCGGCCCTTCGCGGGCGAGGTCGAGCGCCTCGGTGGCGTCTTGCTCCTGGGCCACCGAGACGTCGAAGGCCTGCCGCGCCCGGTCCACGTCCTGCGCGGCGATCAGCTCCTTGGCGAAGAGCTCCGCGTGCGCCGAAGCTCACGCTCGGCCAGGACCCGCGTGGCCCGCGCGCTCGTGACCCGCGCCTGCCACTGCGCGAGCTCGGCTGGCCGGGCGCCCGCGACGAGGTCGGCGAGCGTCGATTGCGCCCGCCGGACGCTGGCCTCGGCCTCGGCGATGGCGGCCTCCGCCGCGCGCACCGCGGCCTCCTTTCGGGTGACCTCGCCGCGCTGCTGCGCATCGTCCAGCCGGACCAGCACCTGGCCGGCGGTGATCGGATCCCCCTGGTCGACAAGCACCGCGTCGAGGCGGCCCGTGATCTTGCTACCGATCTGGACGGTGACCTTCGCCTCCACGGTGCCCACGCCCTGAATCGCAGGCCCGAGGTCCCGCTGCGTGACCTCGGCGACCGTCACCGTCGCAGGGCGGAAGAAGAGGTAGCCGGCCACGCCGCCGGTCGCGGCCAGCAGCGCCAGGAGCGCGAGCCGCGTGAGGGCGGACGCCCAGCGTCGGCGAGGCCTTGGACCGGACACAGCGGATGGCCTCCCGCCGTCACGGGCCGGACCGCGGGACACAGTGGCGCCCTCAGAGGCCAGGGGTTCGGTCGCGGGGGCGTCGGGGCTCGGGGGCATCGTCTACTTCGGGTTCAGGCGGGAAGCACGGCACGGACCAATCGAGCGACGTGGGGAAACGCCTCTCGTACGGAGGGGTACGTCAGCATCGACGCGCGAGGACCCCCCGCCGCGGGACCTCCGGTGAGGCGAGGGTGCCCCAGCTCGGGCAGGACGGCACGGGACCCTCCCTCGCGCGCCGACCCACGCTGCAGGTCCGTCGGTTCAGCGAGGTGCCCGCTGCCGCGATGCTCGAGATCGCCCCCGCTCACGCCTTGAGCCATCCCCGCTGGAAGGCCCAGCCCAGGACGAGGCCCACGGCATAGGCCGCCCCCATGTCCAGCGGGAGACCCCGGCGGTGGTGACGATTCTGCAATCGAGAGGCCGTTCAGCAAGTATGCGAGCAAGCAGAGCGCCGCGGTGACGCGGCGGGCGCGAGTGCCTGTGTGTGAGAAGTTGGCAGTCGCATCGGGGGCTACGGCGTGCGCCGTAACCCCCGATGACCAGTGGAGCGGGCGACCGGAATCGAACCGGCGACGTCCAGCTTGGGAAGCTGGCATTCTGCCGCTGAATTACGCCCGCGTACGTCCCGGATTCTAGGCCCCCGACGCGCGGCCTGTCAATCGCACCGGGGCGGCGCATCGCGCCGGAGTTGCGCGGACGGCGCGGGCGGCGCCTCGCACCGGGACGGCGTCCGGCGGGCCGGGTCGGCGGTCCCCGGCCCCGCGTCCACGCCGGCGTCCGCGGACCCCGGCCCGGCGGCGCGGCGGAGCCAGGCCAGCGCCTCGTCGCGGGTCCGCACGAGGCCGAGCGCCTGGGCCTCGCGGGCGCGGGCGAGCAAGCGCCCCACCTCCGGCCCCGGCCCGAGCGCGAACGCCGCCATGACGTCCTCGCCGCGCACGAGCGGCGGGACCGCGGCCTCCCGCGCCGCCTCGACTTCCCCCGCCAGGAGCGTGTCGAGGAGCGCGCGGGTCGGCCCGCGGTAGACCGTCTCCGGCGTCCGCCCGTCGGTCGCGGCCGCGTCGGCGATCGTCAGGCACACGAGCGCGGGGACCTCGGCGCCGACGTCCCGGAAGAACCGGTAGCGCGCCCGCCGGGTCACCTCCGGCACCATCCCGAGGTGCATCGGGCGCAGGTGCTGGCGGACGAGCCGCCCCAGCACCTCGGTTGCCCGCCCGGGCCAGCGGAGGCGTCCGGCGATCGCCCGGGCCCGCTCGGCGCCGAGCCGGTCGTGGCCGATGAAGCGGGTGCGGCCGTCCGGCTCGACCGAACGCGTCTCGGGCTTGGCCACGTCGTGGAGGAGGGTGGCGAGCCGCAGCACCTCGCGCCGCGTGAGCCCGGAGCCGAGCGGCTCGGCGAGGCTCGCCGCCACGCGCCCGGCGTGCGGCGCGAGGAGCTCCAGCTCGGCGAGCAGCCCGTCCAGCGCCTCGACCGCGCGGAGCGAGTGCTCCCACACGGTGAACCGGTGGGGGGCCGACTGCGCCGCGGCGCGCATGGGCGCCGCCTCCGGCAGCCAGCCCTCGATCACCGACCAGCGGTCGGCGTCCCGCAGGGCGGGCCCGCAGGACGGGAGGCGCAGCACGGCGGTGAGCTCCTCGCGGAGGCGCTCGCCCGCCACCCCGTGGAGCGCCGGGGCCGCCGCGCGGGCCAGCCGCTCGGTCGCCGGCTCGACGGCGAGCCCGAGCTCGTGGCGGAGCCGGACCAGGCGCAGCGCGCGGACCGGATCCGCCCGGAAGGCGTCCGGCGCGCACGCGCGGAGGCGGCGGATCGCCAGGTCCGCGAGGCCGCCGGTCGGATCGACCACCGCGGCCGGGCCGCGGAGCACGGCGTCGAGCGACACCGCCAGCGCGTTCACGGTCACGTCCCGGCCCGCCAGGTCGGCCTCGAGCGTCGGGCCGCGGAAGTCGGCCACGTCCAGCCGCCACCCGGACCCGGGCGCCCCGACCACGCGCGCCATCCCGTGCGCCTCGCCGAGCGGCACGAACGCGGCGCCGACGCGGTCGGCCAGGCGCCGCGCGGCGGCCACGCTCCCCGCCGGCAGCGCCAGGTCCCAGTCGTGGACCGGCCGGCCGAGGAGCAGGTCGCGGACCGCCCCGCCGACCAGCCAGGCTTTCCCGCCGGCGGTCTCGGCGGCCGCCTCGAGGACGGGGCGCGCGGGCTCGTCGGCGCGGAGCTCGACCCGCGCCGGCGCCGCCGTCATGCGACGCCTCGCCGCCGCGCGGCGCCAGCCGGCGGCCACGCCAGCGGGCAGCCCATCGGTGTCTCGCGAGCCTCGCCGCCGACGCCGCGCGGGCGGCCTCGCCCCGGCCGCGGCGCAGAGCCGGTCCACGCGGGGGCGGGCGGCCGCGAGCCGCGCCCGTCGCGCCAGCCGGAAGGCGGGCCCCCCGAGGGTCGGATCAGGCGGCGACCGCGCATGTCCTCTTGTACACCCGGCGGGGGCGGTCCCTCGACCGGCCGTCGGGGACCCCGGCGGCGCGACGGCCGCCGGCTGGATGGATGAGGCGCGCCCGCGTCACCGAGACCGGCTCTGCGCTCACCGGCCCGCTCCCCGGGGACGCCAGATCGCTCCGCTGCCCGGGCCTGCGCCATGCAGGTCACCGGCCGGCTCCGGCCCGCGCCCCGCGGACGCGGGGGAACAGCAGGACGGGCCGGGCGCCCTCGGGCTCGAGCCGCCCAAGGGGCTGGAGCCGGACACGCGCGCGACCCCGGGATCCTTCGCCAGCGGGGCGCCGGGTGCCGCTGGCCCAGGTTGGCAGATCGCGGCCCCGGGACGCGCGCCAGCGGGGGACGCCGGGGCCGGGCGCGCGCGCGGCGGGCGCCGGTCAGGCCGGCGCCGCGGGTGGGCCGTCGGCCCGGAGCCCGAAGAAGCGGCGGGCGTTCTCGCGAAAGATGCGGTGGTAGACCTCGAGCGGGAGGTCGCGGGCCCAGAGGTCGCGCCGCTCCTCCTCGTACGGGTACGGGAGGTTCGGGAAGTCGCTGCCGAACAGGATCCGGTCGGCGTGGCGGACCAGGTCCTCGTCCCGCACGACCGCGGGGTCGATCCCGGTGAACGGCGTGGAGGCGCGCGTCATCGCCATCGTCGTGTCGAGCCGGAGCTCGGGGAAGCGGTCGAGCAGCGCCAGCGCGGTCCGGATCTCGAAGGCGCCCATGTGGCAGATCGACACGCGCAGCGCGGGAAAGCGCTCCAGCACCGGGACGAGCCCGCCGAGCCCGGTGAACTCGTTCGGATGGGGCCCGGTCCCGACGTGGATCACGAGCACCCGGCCGAGCTCGACCAGCCGCGCGTAGACCGGCCGGAGCCGCGGGTCGTCCGGGTGGAAGCGCTGGACCTGGACGTGGAGCTTGAGGCCGGCCAGCCCCCAGGCGCCGCACGCCTCGTCGACGATCGCGCCGGGGTCGTCGTCGGCCGCGTGCACCGTCCCGAGCGGGATCGCGTCCGGATACCGCGCGGCGGTGTCCCGGATCCAGCGGTTCAGGTCCCGCGCCATGCCCGGCCGGTGCGCGTAGGAGAAGAAGGCGAACCGCTCGACGCCCGCCGCCCGGAGCGCCGCGACCACCGCGTCCGGCTCGGTCGGGCCCCGGAGGTTCCAGTCGGTGTGCTCGTCGAACCACCGCCGGATCGCGGCGAAGAGCCGCGGCGGATGCAGGTGCGTGTGGGCGTCGATGTAGCGGAACCCGGCCGGCGGGATCATGGCCGGCGCGCCCGCGGCGGCCCCGCAGCCGGCCGGCGGGCGGCCGGCTCGAGGAGCGCGGAGGCGACCACGAGGTCGCCCGGCAGGCCCGGGACCCTGACGTCCGTGACCAGCGCGCCAGCCCGCGCGAGCGCCGCCGCCGCCGCGCGGACCTCGTCGGCCGGGAGCGCGAAGAGCCGCGCCATCGCGCGGACCGACGCCCAGCCGGCGCCCCCGACGTGGCGCGCCACCAGCCGCCGCACCGCCTCGGCGCGCCGGAGGCGCCGTCCCTCGCGGACGGCGTCCGGCAGCCACGCCTCGACCAGGTCCCAGCGGTAGGAGAACGTGGGGTCGTAGCGCTCGGCGGTCTTGACGGCGAAGAGCCCCTGCTGGAGCTCGGCGACCGCCCGCTCGAAGCTGCGGGTGGCCCCGGGATCGAGCATGAGGGCCTCGGCGCGCCACTCCCGCGTGTACACGGGGTGGCGCCGGATCAGGACGTCCATGAGGCGCTTCGCCGGGTGGGAGAGGCGCCCGGCCTGGTACTCCGTCCGGTAGTCGCGCGCCCTCTGGCCGCCCCGCACGAGCGCGTAGAACGCGGGGAAGAGATCGAGCGCGACCAGCACCGGCCGGCCCTTCAGGAGCTTGCCGTAGTAGACGGCCCGGCGCCCGGGCAGCGCGTCCTTCAGCTCCCAGGTGAGGCCGACCCCGGCGTCGTGGTGCGAGCGTCGCGGCCAGCGCGGGTCGCGCCGCCCGGTCACCGCCTCCCAGAGGCAGGCCAGCCCCTCCGGGAACCGGTAGAAGGTCGAGCAGACGCCGACCGCGTCGACGAACGCGAGGGCGTCCCGGGGCCCGCGGACCCGGCGCGCCGGGATCCGCCGGAACGCGCGGTCCCGCGCCTGCTCGAGGGCCTCCCGGGTCAGCGCCCCGGGCGCGCCGGGACGGGGGCGGTCAGCGGAACTCGAGGCCGCGCTCGCCGACGGCGTACTCGACGATCTCGTCGCTCATCGCGCTGCCCCGGTGCTTGGCCACGCAGAGGAACCGGCCCACGCGCGTCCCGACCCGCTCGCGGCCCATCAGCAGCACGGTGTTGGCGACGGCGCCCACGTCCCCCGCCCCGACCTTCCGCGCCAGCAGGTCCTCGAGGCGGGTCTCCTCGGTCGTGAACAGGAGCAGCGTGGTGATCGTGCCGTGGTCGTAGAGGTGGGCGTCGATGAACGCCCGGTGCCGCCACACGGGGAGGCAGATCTCCATCCCGAGCGTCTCGGCGTCCCGGTGGATCAGCTTCCGGTAGAGCTCGTCGACCAGGTAGGCCTGGATCGCGTCGGCCGTGTCGCACGGCTCGATCCCGTCCAGCACCACGCGACGGGCGCCGTGGGCGAAGTGGAAGTAGAAGAACGGGCGCGCGGTGTGGAGCGCCCGCGCGTACGCCGCCTTCCAGCCCCAGTCGAACTCCCGGCCCTCCGGGGTGACCACCTCGTAGTCGCTCCGCCGGCCGACCCAGGGAAAGACCGCCAGGTAGTGGCGACCGAGCTCCCCGGCGGGCGGGTACGGGTCGCTCATGGGGAGCACGGTGTGCGTCCAGCGGCCGAGCGACCACCCGAAGAGTCGCGCCGCGTACGCCTCGTGCTGCTGGGAGTCTCCCCGCGCGTTCATGTCGACGATCAGACCGGCGGCGCCGTCGGCCGCCGCCCCGGCGTGGGCGAAGGTCAGCCCGAGGTGCGTCTTGCCGATGCCCGTCGCGCCGTAGACGACCGTGAGGGTGCCAGGAAGGAGCCCGCCTCCGAGCATGGCGTCCAGACGCGAGAGCCCCGTGGAGATCCGGCCGCGAGCGGAGACGGCGGGGAGGGTCACGAAGGTGAAGGATACGGACCACCTCCGGGACCGTCAACAGAGTGGCGCCGCGCGCCGAATCGCTCGCCTCCGCGGGGGCGACCCGGCGTCTCCGAGGACGTGCTCACGGGGCCAGCAGCGCCAGCGCGAGGGCCCACGCCGCGAACGCGCCGAGGCCGACGGCCGCCGCGAGCACGTCCCCAGGGGCCACGGAGGCGGCCCGGCGCGCCAGGTGTTGAGCCGCGATGGTCAAAAAAAGAGACCAGCCCGGCCGGAGCGCGTGGGGCGAGCCGGGCGGAGCGGGCGTCCTCCCTGGCGGGCGACCGGGGTCGGGGCGGCCGGCCCCGCAGCGGGGCCACGGCGCACCCGCGTGCCGGTGCGGCGCCGCGGCGCGCCCCCCGGTGCCGGCGGCGTCGCTCACCGCGACCGCGCCCCCCCGGCTCCCGGCCCTCCGGCCCCGCCCGGGATGTCGGCTCGCGCGAGCGCCCGGGTACGCCCGCCGGCGCACGCCCTCAGAAGCCACGGACCAGCCCCACGACCTTGCCCAGGATCCGCACCTCGCGCTCGCCGGCGCGGACGGTGATCGGCGCCATGGTCGGATGCTCGGGCTTGAGCAGGACCGCCTGCCCGTCGCGCGCGAAGCGCTTGACCGTGGCCTCGCCGTCGACCAGCGCGACGACGATGTCGCCCGGCTGCGCCTGGTCCTGCCGGCGCACCACCACGAGGTCGCCCTCGACGATGTGCGCGTTGATCATGCTCTCGCCGCGGACGCGCAGGCTGAAGAGGTCGTCGCTCCGGCCGCCCAGCCAGGCGGGATCGAGCGGGAGCGCGCCCTCGCGGTTCTCCTCCGAGAGCAGCGGCGCGCCGGCCGCGATCCGGCCGAGGATCGGCACCTCGCGCGTGACGCGCGGGTTGGCGAGCGTGAGGGCCCGGGACGTCCGCCCGGCGGCGCTCCGGCGTCGGAGGTAGCCCTTCCGCTCGAGCGCGCGAAGGTGATCGAAGGCGGCGCGCGGGGTCACGCGGAACCGCGCGCCGATCTCGCGAACCGTCGGCGGCACCCCGTGCGTCTCGGTGAACCCCTGGATGAACTCCAGGACCTCGTGCTGGCGCCGGGTCAGTGTCGCATCCATGGTTGCCCTCCCGCCAGGAGTCTAGTCAACACCCGTTGAGGCCGTCAACCAAAAAAAGGGGGGGCTCAGGAGGCGACGAGCTCGTCCCGCGGCTCGCAAACGGGACATGGCCGGAGTCCCTGGTCCCACCCCTCGGTCGCCGTCTTGATCGGGATCCGCTCCGAGCCCGGGATCCGCGCGCGCCAGGAGCACTCGCGACGGTGGAGGAGGCGCCCGCCCCGGCTGGCCCAGTACGGCTCCGCCGGCTCGGCCGCGCCGGCGCCATCGGAGCTCGCGGGGAGTGCCTCGGCGGCGGGCGCGCCCTCGGCGCCCAGGCCGGCGTCGGCGGATGCCATCACGAGCGCCCCCGCGGCCGGCTCGGTCCCGGCCGGCGCCCCGGCGGGGGAGGCAGGGGGCGGCAGGATGTCGTGATCGACGTTCAGCTGGAGGTTCTGCTCGACCGTGGAGCGGAACTCGTCGCTGGCCCGACGGAACTCGCGCATCGCGCGCCCCAGCCGTCGCCCGAGCTCGGGCAGCCGCTCGGGGCCGAACACGAGAAGCGCCAGCACCATGATGACGAGGAGCTCCTGGACACCGATGTCGAGCATGGACGGACTGGCCAAATCCTACACGACGGCCGGGGGCCGCGCATCCTCGTTTTGCCCCACCGGACCGGGCCGCTCGGTGTCGAGCGCCCGGTGGAGGAGCACGAGCACGCCGATCAGGAACATGTGGCTCCCGGACCACATCACCCCGCCGCCGAACGCCTGGTCGTCCACGGGGCTCCAGCCCTCGAGCAGCCGCGGCGCGGCGGCGTAGGACGGGTACAGCACGCGCTCGGCCAGGCCCAGCACGGCGCCGAGGAGCGTGTTCTGCGCCGTCGCGAGGATGAGGTACCCGATCCGCACCCCGTAGAGCATGCCGGTGCCGAGCCGGCGAAGGCGCGGCGCCGGGTTGACGATCGGCCACCAGAACAGGATCGCCGCGGCGAAGAAGGTCAGGTGCTCGAGATCGTGGAGCGGCGGACGCCCGAGCGCCGCCTCGTAGAACCGGGGGTAGTGCCAGCCCCAGAGGACGAGGGTGTAGAGACCCCCCGCGACCGGCATCCACGTGAGCCACCGGAGGGCCGACCGGACCGGTCCGGGGCGCGCGAGGACCGCGCCCACGATGGGCCGGAGCCGTGGCGGGAGCCCCCACGTCAGGCTCGGGAACGGCTCTCCCAGCAAGAGCAGCGGCGGCGCGACCATGAGCAGGAGCTGGTGCTGGATCATGTGGGCGCTGAACGAGAGCTCCGCGAGCAGCTCGAGGGGCGAGCAGAGCGCGACCACGATCGCGCCGGCGCCGCCCAGGTAGCAGGCGACGCGCCACCGCGCGGCCACCGAGCGCGCCGGGTGGGCACGGCGCAGGCGCCGGGCGCCGCGGAGATAGAGCCCGGCGGCCAGCCCGACCGGGAGGAGCACCTCGGGGCGCCACTGCCACTGGCCGGCGATGCGCCAGAGGAGCGCTCCGAGGCTCGCGTCCACCGAGCTACGTCCTCATGCCGCCGGCGGCGCGAGCAGGCGCTGGAAGTACGCGCGCGCGTCGCGCCCCGCCCAGTCGCGGATCCCGACCACCGTCCCGACGTGGAGGCCGCGCCGGTCGACGATCACGGTCGTCGGCAGCGCGAAGACCTGGTACCGGGCCCCGGCGCTGCCCTGCTCGTCGACGAGGACCGGGAAGCGCACGCCGATCTCGCGGACGAACGCCTGCACCCTGTCCGGCGGCTCCTGGTGCGCGACCCCGAGGACGACCAGCCCCGCCGGCCCGAGCTCCCGGGCCAGCGCGTCCAGCGCGGGCATCTCCTCGTGGCAGGGCGCGCACCACGTCGCCCAGAAGTTGAGGAGCACGACCTTGCCGCGGAAGTCGTCGAGGCGCACGGGACGGCCGGCGAGGTCCGGCAGCTCGAATCCCGCCACCGCGGCCGGGACGGCCGGGCGGGTGATCGGGAACCCCTCGGCGCGGCGGGTCGTCCCGCTCCGGCTCCAGTACGCCGCCGCGCCGAGCGCCCCCGCCAGCAGGACGGAGCCCACCCCGAGCTCGACCGCCTGACGCCGCGTCACCGCGGACCCGTCCCCCGTGGCATGGTCGGATGATAGACCCGGCGGCGGACGCGCGCCACGACGGGCCTGGCCAGGCCACGCCGACTTGACAGCCCCACCTCTTTCACGCAACGCTACCGCGTCCATGCGAGTGTCCGTCCGCGGCCGCTCCGCGCGGCCCGTCTCGAGGGTGCCTGGGCTCCGGGGTCGCCGCTCGGCCGCCGCGTCGACGCGCGCGATCCCGGGGGGGATCGGCACGCCGGCGGCGTCGCCCCGATGACCGGCGCGAGCCCACGGCTCGCGCTGATCGGCTCCGGCCCGCACCTGGTCCGGGCGATCGAGGCCCTCGCGGCCGTCCCCGACGTCAGCATCGTCGTCGTGGCGGACGTGAGCGGCCGGGCGGGTGCCGCCGCGCAGCTCGCCGCCCAGCTGCGGGTCCCCTGCGTCACCACCGCGATGGACGTGTTCCGCACGGACGCCAACGTCGTCATCGAGACGAACGGCGACTCGCGGCAGTACGAGCGGCTGCTGGCGGTGAAGCCCGGGTCGGTCGAGGTGCTCTCCGCGCTCGGCCTGCGGCTCTTCCTGGGCGTCCTCGCCCGCGCCGGAAGCCCGCGGGAGCGGAGCGCCGCGGGGCGAGCGCCGGGCGCGGAGCCCGCGGCAGCTCCCCTCGACCAGCGCGTCGTGATCGTGGTGGCGCGGGAGCGGCTCGATCTCTACACCGCGCTCCGCGAGGCGCTGGGCGGGCTGCCCGGGCTCGAGGTTTTGCTGGATCGGCGCACCGCTGACCGGCGCGCGCGGCTGCGGGCGACGGCGACGGAGCGTCGCGCCATGGATCGCCGGCTCCGGCCGGAGATCGACGCGGCGCTGCGGGCCCGCGGCATCGCGGTCGTCCGGCTGGACGCGCGCGGCGCCCCGGCCTGACGCCTCACCAGTTCCGGAGCGAGCTCCGCAGGATCGCCTCGACCTCGGGGCGCCCGACCGCGCGCGGGACGTTGGCCAGGAGGCGCGGCTGCCGAAGCGTCCCCTCGACCAGCGCGCCCAGGTCGGTCTCCGCGTAGCCGAGCGCGGCCAGCCCGCTCGGGATCCCCACGTCCTGCATCAGCTCGACGAGCGCCCGGGGGAGCGCCTCGCGGCGCGCCGCCTCGTCCAGGCCCCCGACCGCGACGCCCAGCAGCTCGGCGGCCCGGAGGTGCCGGGCGGGCGCGGCGGGATAGGTGAACCGGAAGGCGGCCGGCGCGGTCACGATGACCGACATCCCGTGCGGCACCATCGGATGCCGGCCCGGGTACCCGGCCGGCCGGAACCCCCGGACCAGTCCGGCGATCGGGTAGGCGGCGGCGTGCGGGAGGTGGACGCCCGCGTTCCCGAACCCGATGCCGGCGTAGGTCGCGGCCAGGGCGAGGTGCGTGCGGGCCTCGAGATCCATCCCGTTCAGGACCGCCCGCCGGAGATACCGACCGACGTACTCGATCGCCTTCTCGCACCAGACGTCGCTCGCCGGGTTCGCGCCGATGTACGCCGGCCGGTCCGGCGGGTGGTGCTTCGGGCGGGCGTCGTAGGGCCGGCTCGTGTACGACTCGACCGCGTGGGTCAGGATGTCGGCGCCCGCTGCGGCCGTCACCTCCGGCGGCGCGGTCAGCGTGTTCAGCGGATCCACCACGCCCAGCGCCGGCCGGAGGAGGCGGTGCGAGATCCCCGCCTTCACGTGCTGGTCCACGACGTGGGTCACGGCGACCGCGGTCGTCTCGCTGCCCGTGCCGGCGGTCGTCGGCACGGCAATCAGCGGCCGCAGGGACCCGGGCACCGGGAGCCCCTTGCCGACCGGCCGGTTGACGTAGTCGAGCAGCGGGGCCGGGTGGCAGGTCAGGAGGTTCACCGCCTTGGCGGTGTCGATGGCGCTCCCGCCCCCGACCGCGACCAGGCCGTCGAACTCCACCGTCCGCGCGCACTCGGCCGCCTCCGTCATCGATCGGTCGGTGGGCTCCACCTCGACCCCGTCGAACACGGTCGCCTTGACGCCCTGCTCGTCGAGCCGCGCGCGGACCCGCTCCGGGAGCCCCAGCGCGGCCAGCCCCGGATCGGTCACGATCAGGACCTTCCGGAGGCCGAGGCGACGCGCGTCGTAGCCGATCTCGTCGGTCGCGCCCGGGCCGAACTTGATCGGCGACATCTCCACGACGAAGACGGACTCGGTCGGAAGCGTCACGCCCTTCATGCTGCTCCTCCGGCGGGGTATGCTGCCGCAGCGCGGATTATAGCGCCCGGGACGCCGGGCGCGCGGGGGGCACGATGCGCATCCGGCCGGAATCCCACGCGGCGGCGCTCGGCGGTGCGCGCGACGGGCTCCCGCGGCGGGAGGGCTGCCGCAAGCGGGTGGTGGTCGTCGGGGCCGCCTCCCTCGCCCACGCGTGGATCCAGGGGCGGTCGAGTCGGCGCTCCGCGCCGCCCGGGCGATCCACCTCGCCTGATCGGCCCGGGCGGCCGGGCGGGCGATCTCCGGCCGCGCGCCCCGCCCCACCGGGCCGTCAGTACCAGCGCCGCTTGTCGGCCACGTTCAGCAGGGGCTCGTTCCGGACGAAGCGCCGGACGTTGTCGAGCAGGACCCCGAGGTGCCGC
This sequence comes from Candidatus Methylomirabilota bacterium, assembly GCA_035652475.1. Classification (GTDB taxonomy): domain Bacteria; phylum Methylomirabilota; class Methylomirabilia; order Rokubacteriales; family DASRDR01; genus DASRDR01. The sequence continues at coordinate 13,654 of DASRDR010000055.1, forward strand.
TCGGCGATCCTGGGCGAGGCGCCGGCGACGTGCGGCGTGATGATGACGTTCGGCATCGTCCAGAGCGGGTGGTCCGGCGGCAGCGGCTCGGTCTCGAACACGTCCAGGCCGGCCCCCGCGAGCTCGCCCGCCCGGAGGGCGGCGGTGAGGTCCGCCAGATCCACGATGGCGCCCCGGCCGATGTTGATCAGGTAGGCGGTCGGCCTCATCCGCCGGAGCCGCTCCCGCCGGAAGAGCTTCACCGTCTCGGGCGTGTGCGGCGCCGCGATCACCACGAAGTCGCTCTGCCCGCAGAGATCGTCGAGACGCTCGGGCCCCCAGACCGCCGCGACGCCGGCCGGCGCCGGCGGCCGCCCCGCGTCCACCGCGAGGACCCGCATGCCGAACGCCAGCCCGCGCCGGGCGATCTCGCTCCCGATCTGGCCGAGCCCGACCACGCCGAGCGTCGCGTCGGCCAGGTGGAGGTGCGCCCGGTCCATCGCGCTGGTGACCCCCGGCCCGGCGGTGAACGTGGAGCGCGCGGCCTCGCCGCCGACCGGCTCCCAGCGGGCGGCCAGCTGGTTGCGGATGTAGTGGTGGAAGTTCCGCGCGAAGCACAGGACGTAGCCGAGGACGTGGTCGGCGATGACGTCGGAGTAGAGCCCGCGCATGTTCGTCAGCACCGCCGGGTGGTCGACCAGCTCCGGGAAGACGAAGTGCTCGAGGCTCGCCGTCGGCGCCTGGACCCACCGGAGCCGGCGGGCCGCCCGCAGCAGCGCCGGCGTGAGCTTGCCGAAGAAGGCGTCGGCGTCGCCGATGGCCGCCCGCGCCTCCGCCTCGTCCCGTGCGTTGACGACGGCCATCGGGCGGGCCGCCTCGGTCAGGCGCGAGAGCCGCTCGGGCTCGACCGGGGGATGGACGACGAGCTTCAGCCGCACGCCTGCGCGGCGGGCACGCCGCCGGGCCGCCCGGCGCCCTCGACCGGCGCGACGTCGAACGCCAGCCGGCGGTGCGCCTCGCGGAGCGCCGCCTCCACGGCGGCCGGCGTGTCGCCGCGCGCGAAGGCGAAGCCGAGATAGCGTCCGCCCTCCGGGAGCGGGACCAGCTCCTGCCCGAGGTGGGCGGTGATCGTGATCTCCTCGATCCCGGGCACGGCCAGGGCCTCCGCCCGGCCCCGGACCGCCCGGAGCACGCCCCGGCGCGGGATCGGCAGCATCATGACGCCGGCGGGCCGCGGCTCGCGCTCGAGGGAGGCCAGCTCGATCCCCAGCGCGTGCCGGAGCACCAGCTCCTCGAGCGTGATGCCGGTCCCGAACCGCAGCGTGCGCGAGCAGAGGCCCCCGATCGTGCGCGCCGCCAGCTCGACCACCCAGGGGCCGCGCTCGTTGATCCGGAGCTCCGCGTGCACGGGGCCCTCGGTGAGCCCGAGCGCGCGGGCCGCCCACCGCGCCTCCGCCGCGATGTCCGCCTGGACCGCCCCGGCCAGGCGCGACGGCGTCACGTAGATCGTCTCCTCGAAGAACGGGCCATCGAGCGGGTCCGGCTTGTCGAACAGGGCGAGGACGTGCAGCTCGCCCGCGACCAGCAACCCCTCGAGCGCGACCTCCGGCCCCGGCACGAACTCCTCCACCAAAATCTGCTCCGTCCCCTCCCCCAGCTCCGCGACGTCGGGCGCCCGGAGGATCCCGGCGATCCGCCGGAACGCCTCCACGAAGCCGGCGCGGTCGTCGGCGCGGATCACCCCGCGGCTCCCCGACAGCACCGTCGGCTTGAGCACGCAGGGATACGGGACGCGCTCCGCCCAGGCGTCGGGGTCGTCCGCCCGGGTCAGGAGCGTGAACGCGGGCGAGCGGACCCCGGCCCGCGCGAACGCCTCGCGCATCCGGTGCTTGTTCCGGGTCGCCGCGACCGCCACGACCGGGCTCGTCCGGAGCCCGAGCGCGCCCGCGACGGCGGCGCCGATCACCGCGCTCCGATCGTCGACCGCGACCACGGCGTCGACCGGGTGGCGCCGGGCGAACTCGGCCGCCGCGCGGGCCGCCGCGCCGGGGTCGGCGAAGTCGAGGGCCAGCAGCCGGTCCGGGCGCTCGGCCTGCAGGACGTGGGCCCGCTCGGAGGCGACGACCATCTCGACGTCGAGCTTCGCCGCCGCGGCGACGAAGTCCTCGGTCCGGTACGTCGTGGTCGGGATCACCAGCAGCAGGCGCAGCATGCCGTGTCGCCCGCGGGGAGGCGCGCGCGCCCTGGGCCTCGCCGGGCGCGGGCGGCTCGAGCCGGGCGGCCCGGACGGGGCCGCTCAGCCCTTGGAGGGGGCGTAGTACGGGTTCGAGCCGGCCGCGTGGTCCGTCGTGTCCAGGACCTCGGTGACCTCGGGAACCTCCTCGAAGATCATCCGCTCGATCCCGGCCTTCAGGGTCACGTCGGCGGCCCCGCACCCCTGGCATCCGCCGCTCATGCGGATGTACACGGTCGTGTCCTTGACGTCGATCAGCTCGATGTAGCCGCCGTGCCCGGCGACGGCCGGGTTGATGGCGTTGTCGAGCAGGTCCTGGACCTTCAGCTTGAGCTCGGCCTCGTCCGTCATGGCTGTTCGTCTCCTCGCCAGGCCATTCTACCCCGACCGGGAGGCCCGCCGGTCACACCACCCCGGCCCGCGCACCCTCGAGGGCCAACTGGCCCTCGGTCGGCTCCGCTCAGCAGAACCACGGCTCGGTGAGCCGGGGCAGCCGGGTCCGGGCGAGAGCCGGGCGGGGCCGGGCGGCCGGCCGGGCCGGCGCCCCCGCCGCACGGTCGGCCAGGGCCCGCACGCCCTCGAAGATCTCCGCGGCGTCCGTCTCCCGCGCGACCGCCCCGGCCACCGCCGCGGCGACCTCGGCCTGGAGCGCGTCCATCCGCGGATCGGGGTGGGCCCACGCGTGGGCGAACGCCTCCGGGACGAGCGGCCCCAGGTACGGCTGCATCCCCGGGTACCGGGCCAGCAGGGAGCCCGGCGGGACCAGGAGCCGGAGGGTGTACTGCACCGGATCCACCGCGTCGACCAGGTCCTCCGCGGCGATGAAGTCGAGCATCGCCCGGTAGTCGTCGAGGGTCGTCCAGGGCGTGAACGCGACCCACGTGGGGCGGAGCGGGATGCCCGCTTCCCGGGTCCGCCGCACCACGGCGGCCACGTCAGCGGCCCGGTGGCCCTTGTCCAGGTGGGCCAGGACGGCGTCGCTCAGCGACTCGACGGCCGACACGACGAACGCGCACCCGAGCGCCCGGAGCTCCGGCAGGAGGGCCGCGTGGCGCAGCAGGTGCTCCACCTTGGCGGTCAGATCGAACGTGACCCCCGGAAAGGCGGCGTGGAGCGCATGGCAGACGGCGAGCGCGTGGCGGGGGCCGTTCAGGAAATCGGGGTCGCCGAACGTCACGTGGGTCGCCCCGGCGTCGACGCACTGGCGGATGTCGGCCAGCACCAGCTCGGGCGGGATGACGACGAACCGGCCATCGTAGACCGGCGGGATCGGGCAGTGCCGGCATCGGTGCTTGCACCCCCGGCTCGCCTGGACGGAGCCGACCAGCTCCTGCCGGCCCTCCCGCTCGAGCCGCGCATAGCGCGCGAGGGACGGGAGCCCGCCGCGGCTCGGGAGCGGCAGCGACGGACGGGCGATCCGCGCGGGCGCGGCGTGGGCCGCGGTGCGGATCCCGGGAACCGGGCGGTCGTCGTCCCCCGCCGCCAGCGCGTCGATCCACGCCACCAGCGGACCCTCGATCTCGGCCCCGATCACCGCGTCGACGCCGTGGGCCAGGAGATAGTCCGCGTTCAGCGCCGCGTAGAGGCCGAGGGCCACCACGCGACAGCGGGGATTCACCGCCCGGACGCGCGACAGCACCGCGGTCCCGACCCGGAGGGCGGTGTGCATCGGCACCGAGATCCCGACCACCCGCGCGCGAGCGGCCTTCGCGGGATCGAACGGCTCGACGGCGACGTCCAGGACCGCGGGCGCGTACCCGCGTGCCTCGAGGCAGGCCGCCGGCCACGCGACCCCGAGCGGCTGGTGCCCGAGCTCGTAGCAGGCGATCAGCAGGATCGCGCCAGGCTCCCGCATCGCCCCCAGTCTACGCCCGCCGGGCGCGCCGCCCGGGCCCGCCGAAGACCGGCGCCCCGCGACGCAGGCGCTCGAGCGCGCCGACCGGAGCCGGCCCCGGCGGCCGCGCGCGAGCGAAGACCGGAAGCCCGGCCTCGGGCACGGCGGCGGCCGGCGACGAGCGCCCGGCCGGCGCTCAGGGCAAGAGCCGGCGGCGACCGCTCCCGCGGCGTTGCGCGCCGCGGGGGCCGCCGCTACGCTGGCGGGGTCGACCGGATCACTGACTCCGAGCGGGAGGGATCCTCATGAGCGCGACGACGACCCCGACGACGGTCCCCGGCCCGGTCCTGCGGGACGAGATGCTCGAGCCGCGCGGCCGCACGGCGTTCCCGGTCGACCGCGGACAGACGGTCCGGATCGTCGACGTGGACGGCCAGCAGGTCGCCGACTTCGTCTGCTTCCGGCGCCCGGACACGAGCGAGAAGCTGTCGGTGCACAACACGGCGCTCATCCACGGCACGATCCGCATCACGACCGGCCACACGCTCCTGTCGGACCGCTGCAACGTGCTGATGACGATCACCTCGGACACGTGCGGGCTCCACGATCTCCTCGCCGGATCGTGCAGCGAGGGGACGAACCGGTGGCGGTACGGGGTGGCCGGCACCCCGAGCTGCCGGGCGAACTTCGAGGCCGCGCTGGCGCCGTTCGGGATCCCGCTCCGGGAGGTCCCCTACAGCTTCAACATCTTCATGAACGTCCCGATCGAGCGCGGCCGGATCTGGATCGAGGCGCCGATCTCGAAGCCGGGCGACCACGTCGACCTCCGGGCGGAGGCGGATCTCCTGGTCGCGATCTCGAACTGCCCGCAGGAGCGCAACCCGTGCAACGCCTTCACGCCGTCGCGCCTCCGCTGCCTGGTCTTCGGACCGGGGACGTGACACCGCCCGGCCTCGCCGCCGGGGAGACCGGGGACGGCCGGCGCGCGGGGGCGCCGATGAGCCCGGCCGCGGCGCCGGAGGACGTCCGGTACGTCGCCCGCGCCGGGGGCGCCCGCATCGCCAGCCTGGCCGTCGACGGCGCGCCGCCCACCGTCGTCTTCCTGGGCGGCTACGCCTCCGACATGAGCGGCGCCAAGGCCCGGTTCCTGGACGCCTGGTGCCGGGCGCGCGGGCGGGCGTTCGTGCGGTTCGACTACCAGGGGCACGGGCTCTCCTCCGGGCGGCTCGAGGACGGGACGATCGGGCTCTGGCGCGAGGACGCCCTGGCGGTGGTGCGCGAGCGCACGACGGGGCCGCTGGTGCTGGTCGGGTCGAGCATGGGCGCGTGGATCATGCTCCTGGTCGCGCTGGCGCTCCCGGAGCGGATCCGGGCGCTGGTC
>DASRDR010000056.1:0-15076 GCA_035652475.1 Candidatus Methylomirabilota bacterium
GACGCTGCGGCTGTCGCTGACCGCACCCGCCGACGCCCGCTTCCCGTCGCTGGCGAACTTCCGGGGCCTCCTCGGCTCCGACGTCTTCCGCCGCGCGCTCCGCAACACGGTGGCGGTCGCGGTCCTCTCGCTCGTGCTGGAGCTCGGGCTCGGGCTCGCGGTCGCGCTCACGCTCCACGTCCGGTTCCGGCTCCGCGGGCTCGTGCGGACGCTGGTGCTCCTGCCGCTCGGGGTGCCGACCGTCGTCTCGGCCGCCGTGATGCTGCTGGTGTTCTCGCGATCCGGCTACCTGAACGGGGGCCTCCTGACCCTGGCCGGCCTGGCCTACCGGCTCGGCATCGCCTGGCGACCCCAGCCGGTCGGCTGGACCGTCGTCGGGGGCTGGCCGACCCTCTTCGCGATCGCGGTTGCCGACACGTGGAAGGTGCTGCCCGTCGTCACGCTGATCCTCCTGGCTGGGCTCCAGGGCATCCCCGAGGACGTCGAGGAGGCGGCGCAGGTCGACGGCGCGACGGGGTGGCGGCGGTACCGGCACGTGGTGCTGCCGCTGCTGGTGCCGTACCTGACCGCCGCGGTGATCCTGCGGGCGATCGACGCGTTCCGGATCTTCGAGACCGCGCTCGTGCTGGCGGGGCGGGTCGAGCCGGTGCTCGGCACCTTCATCTGGAGCCGCTACGCGCCCCCGACCAGCGACCCCTACACGGCCGCCGGCGGCGCGGTCGTCTTGTTCCTGCTGGTCCTCGCGTTCGTCGCGCTCTACCTCGGGGTGGTCGCGCGCCGCGGGGAGGCGTCCCGGTGACGGGCCCGCATGCCGCACACGGTCCGTCCGGCGATCCAGCTCGGCGGGGGCCGGGCTCCCGTTCCGCGCGGCGGCCCGAGGCCGGCGGCCGGGCCGGACGCCTCCTGTTCCAGGCGTGGGTCGCGCTGTGCACCGGGCTGGCGCTCCTCCCGATCTACCTCCTGGTCGTGGTCTCGGTCGCCCCCGGGCCCGCGCTGTTCGGCGAGCGGCCGGCGCTCGTGATCACCCGGCCGACGTTCCGGTTCTGGCTGGCGGTGCTCGGGAGCGGCGATCTCTGGCACCCGCTCCTGAAGAGCCTGGCGGTCGCCGCGATGACGACCGCCGGCACGCTGGCGCTCGGGACGCCGGGGGCCTACGTGATCGCGCGGCTGCCGCCCCGCGCGCGGTACGCGGTCGTCCTGGGGCTCCTGGTGACGCGGATGTTCCCGGAGTTCGCGATCGGCGTCTCGGTGGCCACGCGCTTCGCCCAGCTCGGGCTCACCGATTCGGCGGTCGGCCTGGCGCTGGCGCACGTCACGGGCGTGCTGCCGTTCGTCGTTTGGCTCCTGGTCGGCGCGTTCGAGGCGGTGCCGCGGGACGTGGAGGCGGCGGCCGCGCTCGACGGCGCGTCGCGGCTGGCGACCCTCCGCCGCGTGGTCGCGCCGATGGTCGCGCCCGGGCTCGCGGTCGCCGCCCTGTTCGCCTGGCTCTACTCGTGGAACGAGTTCCTGTACGCCCGGCTGCTCACGACGTCCGCCAACACGCTCCCGCTCCAGGTCTTCCAGGCCATCGACCGCGGCACGCGCCAGCAGATGGCCGCGGTCGCCGTGGTCCTGGTGCTGCCGATCCTCGCCGTGGTCGCCGTGCTCCAGCGCCGCCTCCGGCCCGGGGCGATGGCGGGAGCGATCCGGGGATGACGCCGGCCGGGCGCGCCCGCGTGGCGCGGGGATTCGGGGCCGCGGGGCTGGTCCGGGCGATCCGGGATCATGCCGGCGGGGCCCGCCTGCTCGGCGCGGGGATTCGGGGCCGCCAGGCTGGCCGGAGCAATCCGGGGATGACGCCGGGCCGGCTCGTGTGCGCGGCGCGGGCGCTCGCCGCCGCTGGCCCAGACGACCGCGAGGGGCCCCCGGACGGGCTCTCGCGCGGATGGCGGCTCGGAGCGGCAAGGCTGGCCGGCGTGATTCGCGGATGAGGCCGGCCGGGCTCGCCCGTGCGGTCCTGGGCGTCGTCGGCGTCGCGCTGCTCGCCGGCGCGTGCGGCCGGTCGCCGGACGGACGGGAGACGGTGACGTTCAGCATCTCGCTCGCCGAGGACGAGCGGGCGACCGTGCGGGACGTCCTCCGCCGCTTCGAGACGGCCAGCGGCCTCCGCGTCGCGCTCGCGTCCATCACGTCGGCCGATCTCCCGGAGAAGCTGACGGTGGAGATCGGCGCCGGGCGGCCGACGATCGACCTCTTCGCGCAGGACAACCTCGCCCTCCGCGTGCTGGTCGACCGCGGGCTGGTCCAGCCGGTCGCGGACGTGCCGGTGCCCGGGCCCGTGCTGCCGATCGTGCGGCCGCCGGACTTCGCCGGGACCCGGTACTTCCTCCCGTTCCGTCCGAACGTCCAGGTCACCTACGCGAACGTGGCGCGCTTCCGGGCGGCGGGCCTGGAGCCGCCGCGGACGCTCGCCGAGCTCGAGACGGTCGCGCGCGCGTTCCGGGCCCGGGCGGGGGCGCCCAAGGTGACGCTGTCCCTGGCCGAGGGCGGGGGGGCGGCCGTCACCCTCGCCGAGCTGATCGTGTCGTTCGGGGGGGATCCGCTCGTGCTCGACGACGCGGGCTCGGTCGCAGCGGTCGAGTACCTGGCCCGGCTCTGGCGCGAGGGCCTGCTCGCCCCGGAGAGCCTGCTCGCGAAGTACGACACCCAGGTCGACTACCTGGTCGGCGAGACGACGTGGCTGGCGCCGAACTGGCCCTTCACGTCCGGCGTGCTCGAGCGGCAGGACCTGCTGGATCGATTCCAGGTCTACGAGGGCTGGCGAGGGCCGGTGCGGGCGGCCCACGTGGTGGGCGGGGACGTGCTGGGCATCCCGCGCGGGGTGGACGGGGGGCGCCGGGCGCGCGCCGTGCGGCTCGCCGAGTTCCTCATGTCCCGGGACGCGCAGGAGCGCCTCGCGGCCGGGAACGCCTGGCCCGCCATCCGCGCCGACGCCCGCGCGCCCACGACGCCCGGGCGGCAGCAGACCGCCGACGCGGTCCAGCGCGCGCTGGCCGCCGGCTGGCTCCGCCCGCCCGTGCCGTACTGGCCCGCCGTCGGCGACGCGCTCGACGAGGTCGTGCGCCGTGTGCTCCAGCGGGGCGAGCCGGTGCGCCCGGTCCTGGCCGCGCTCCACGCCCGCATCGCCGAGGCGGCGCGGCGGGCCGGGGCGCCCTACCCGCCGCCGCGCTGACCCCCGCGCCAACGCTCGCCGCCTCGGTGAGGCGCGACCCAGGCCGGGCCGCGGGAGCGAGTCGCGCGAGCCGAAACCCCGGGCGTTCAGGCGCCGCGCAGGAACCAGGCGACGCTCCATGGCGGGAGCTCCGTCCCCGGCGGGTCGGCAACGCCGAGGGCGAAGAGGCGGCGGCCCCACTCCCTGCGGGGCGCGGTGCCGGCGACGGTGCCCGGCCCCAGGTTCGCGAGGACGCGCAGGACGCGGTCCCCGGGGAACGCCCAGCTGGCCTCGAATGCCGCGCCGCCGAGCGCCCGGAAGCTCGCGCGGGGCGCCGCCCCGGTCGCGAGGAGCGGGACGATGGCCTCGCGGCGGATGCGGAGGAGCTCCCGGTGGAGCTCGAGCCACGCGCGGTGCGGCGGCCGGTCGCGGCGCTGCCAGTCTAGGACGGAGGCGTCCCGCGTCGTGGCGGCCTGCGGATCGGGGATGCGCGCCCCGATCGCCGGTTCGGCGAACGCCGCGATGCGCGCGAACTCCTGCCGGCGGCCCTCGGCCACCGCCGCGCCGAACGGCGGGCCCAGGTCGCTGAAGTAGAGGAACGGCTCGGGGGCGCCCCACTCCTCGCCCATGAACAGGAGCGGGAGCCGGGGCAGGAGGAGGTGGAACGCGGTCGCGGCGCGGACCGCGTCCGGGGGCGCCAGCGCGACGAGCCGCTCGCCCAGGGCCCGGTTCCCGACCTGGTCGTGGTTCTGGAGGAAGGTCACGAACGCCGTGCCGGGGAGATGGCCGCTCGGCTCGCCGCGCGGGCGGCCACGATGGCGGGAGTGCTGGCCCTGGTAGGCGAACCCCTCGGTGAGGCAGCGGCCCAGGTGCGGGAGCGGCGGGTCGTAGTCGCCGTAGTAGCCCTCCCGCTCGCCGGTGAGGAGCACGTGCACCGCGTGGTGGAAGTCGTCGTTCCACTGCGCCAGGTACGCGGGCGGGCTCCCGTCCGGGCTGGGCAAGAGGTACCGGGCGGCGTTGTCGTCGTTCTCGAGCACGAGGTGGACTGCTCGGGTGCGGCCGGGGCCGGCGGCCACCGCGCGAGCGATCTCGACGAGCAGGTGAGGGTGGGAGCGATCGACGATCGCGTGGACGGCGTCCAGGCGGAGGCCGTCGAAGCCGAACTCCTCGAGCCAGTACAGGGCGTTGTGACGCGCGAAGGCGCGCACCCCCTCGCACCCCGGCCCGTCGAAGTTGATCGCGCTGCCCCAGGGCGTCCGGTGCGGCGAATCGAAGAACGCCGGGGCGTAGGCGTGGAGGTAGTTCCCCTCGGGACCGAAGTGGTTGTAGACGACGTCGAGGAACACGGCCAGCCCGTGGGCGTGGGCCGCGGCCACCAGGCGCCGGAGGTCCTCGGGGCGGCCGTAGCGGGACTCGGGGGCGAACGGGAGCACGCCGTCGTACCCCCAGCCCCACCGGCCGGGGAACTCGGCGACCGGCATGAGCTCGATCGCGGTGACGCCGAGGGCGGCCAGGTCGGGGAGCCGCGCCTCGACCGCCGCGAACGTGCCCTCTCGCGTGAACGTCCCGACGTGGAGCTCGTAGAACACCAGCCGCTCGGCCGGGAGGCCTGGCCAGTCGGCGTCGTCCGCCGGGGCGGGCGGCCCGATCACCTCGCTCGGGCCGTGCACGTCGTCCGGCTGGTGGCGGGAGGCCGGATCCGGCACCAGGAGGTGGCCGTCGATGCGGTACCGGTACCGGGTCCCCGGCGGGGCCTCGGCGGTGACGACGCTCGCCCAGCCGCCGGGCTCGCGCTCCATCGGGATCGCCCGCGCCGGCGCCTCGAGCCAGAGATCGACCTGCTTCGCGGCCGGCGCCCACAGGCGGAACCGCGTCCGCCCGTCGCCGCGGACCTCCGCGCCGAACGGCATCCGGTACGCGCGGGTCATCGTCGATCCGGCCCGCGCGGGGCGCCGGCCCGCCCGAGCGGTCCGGCCGCGCGACGGAGGAGGTGCGGCGACGCCACGAGTCCGATCATGGCCACGCCCGCGCGCGAGGGTCAACCGACGCGGGGCCGCACGTCCCCCGCGGCCGCAGGCCCACGCCCCCGGCCGGCGCGAGCCCGCTCGCCGCCCGGGGGAGCCGCCCGGGGGCCTCGCGGCTCGACGGCGCCGACCGCGATCTCGATGCAGATCACGGACCGGTCGATGCCGAGCCGACCACGGGCCCTGGCGTCACGACGGGCGCCGACCCCCGCGGCCCGGGGGGCCTGGTCGATGGCCGGGCGGAGGGACCCCGGCTACGGCGGCGGCGCCATGACCCCGTTCAGCGCGAGGCGGCCGCCGTCGGCGTAGATGGTGGTCCCCGTGACGTAGGAGGCCTCGTCGGAGGCGAGGAAGACCGCCACGCTCGCGATCTCCTCGGCCTCCGCGATCCGGCCGAGGGGGGTGCGGAGGAGGAACCGCTCGACCATGCCGGGCATGCTGAAGAAGTTCGCGTTGATCGGGGTGTTCACGGTCCCCGGCCCGATCGCGTTCACGCGGATCCCGTGCGGCGCCAGCGCGACGGCCATGCCCTTGGTCAGCATCGCGATGCCGCCCTTCGAGGCCGCGTAGTGGACGAGGACGGGGTGGGCGACCACCGCGTTGACGGAGCTCATGTTGATGATGCTCCCCCGCGTCCCCGCCGCGACCATCCGCCGCGCTGCCGCCCGCCCGCACAGGAACGCGCCCTTGAGGTTCACCCGGATGACCCGGTCGAACTCCTCCTCGGTGAGGTCGAGGAAGGGGATCTCCGCCTGCACGGCGGCGTTCGAGACCATGCAGTCGAGCCGCCCGAACCGCTCGATGGTCCGCGCCACCAGCCGCTCGACCTGGGCGGCGTCCCCGACGTCGGTCGGGACGGCGAGCGCGCTCGCCCCGAGCGTCCCGGCCTCGGCCTCGATCTCGGGCACGAGCCGATCCGCCAGCGCCACCGCGGCGCCCTCGGCCACGAACCGACGCGCGATCGCGAGACCGATCCCGCGCGCGGCGCCGGTGATCACGGCGACCTTCCCCTGGAGCCGCATCAGGCGCTCCGGGCCGGCCGGGCGCCGGCCGCGCCGCCGGGTCCGGTGTGGTCGCGGCCGCGCGGGGCGGGGCTCGCCAATCCGGGGGAGGCCGGGGGGCCGGGGGCCGGGGCGGCGAGGACGGGCGCACGGGGCGGTCGGAGCGGCATGGTGTCCTCCGTCTGCGGGATGGCGCGCGCGGCGCGCGTCGATTGTGGGCCGAGGCCCCGCCGGCTGCAAGACGGCGCCGCGGGTCGCCGGGGGCCCGGCGCACCGGGGGCCCCGTCCTCGGCGCGGCCCGGGTCCGTCCTCCCGGACGGGGTGTCCCGGGCGCGGCGTCCTTGACCCTCCCGCGGCGCGTGTGCTACCCAGGCGGGCATGGACTTCGCGTTCTCGCCGGCGGAGGAGGCGTTCCGCGCGGAGCTTCGCGCGTGGCTCGATCGGGAGCTGCCGGCCCACCGGGCGGAGTGGCCGGCCACCGACGACGAGTTCACGCTCCATCCCGACCGGTCCTTCGACGCCTGCCTGGCCTGGCATCGACGGCTGCACCGCGGCGGCTGGGTCGGGCTCGCCTGGCCGCGGGAGTACGGCGGCCGCGGGGCGAGCCTGGTCGAGCAGATGATCTTCCAGGAGGAGATGGTCCGGGCGGGGGCGCCGCCGGGCGTGAACACCATCGGCCTCATGCTGGCCGGCCCCGGGATCCTCGAGTGGGGGACCGACGCCCAGCGCCGGCGGTTCCTCCCGCCGATCCTCTCGGCGGACGAGATCTGGTGCCAGGGCTTCTCCGAGCCGGGCGCCGGCTCCGACCTGGCCGCGCTCCGGACGCGCGCGGTCCAGGACGGCGACGGCTTCCGGGTCAGCGGGCAGAAGGTCTGGACGTCGAACGCGCACCGGAGCCAGTGGTGCCTCCTGCTGGTCCGGAGCGCCGAGGACCGGCCGAAGCACGACGGGATCTCGTGCCTGCTGGTCGACATGCGAAGCCCGGGGGTGACGGTGCGGCCGCTGGTCCAGATCACCGGCGACGCCGAGTTCAACGAGGTGTTCTTCGACGACGTCCGCGTCCCGGCCGACCAGCTGCTGGGGCCGCTCCACGGCGGCTGGAGGGTTGCGGTCAGCGTCCTCATGCACGAGCGCACCGGGCTCGGCAACCAGACGAACCTCCATCACTTCACGCGCGCGCTCCTGGATCTGGCGCGGCGGACGCCGCGCGGCGGCGGGACCGCCGCCGGCGATCCGGTCGTTCGCCAGGCGCTCGCGCAGTGCTGGATCGACACGGAGGCGCTGCGCCTCACCAGCCTCCGCTCCGTCACGCGCCGCCTCCGGGGCGCGCCGCCCGGCCCCGAGGGCTCGGTCCTGAAGCTCGCGTTCTCGGAGGCTTACGGCCGCATGGCCGACACGGCGAGCGCGATCCTCGGGCTCAACGGCCAGCTCTGGCGCGGCGCCGCCCGCGCCCCCGACGGTGGGCGCTGGGCGTTCCAGGCCCTGTTCGCGCGGCGGTTCGGCATCGCCGGCGGCACGTCGGAGATCCAGCGGAACATCATCGGCGAGCGCGTGCTGGGGCTCCCGCGCGCGTGATCGATCGCGCGCGGGAGGCCGCGCTCGACGCCGCGCGGGCCGCCGGCGCGATCGCCCTCGGCTACTTCCGGGGCGACCTCGACGTCGCCCTCAAGGCCGACCGGACCCCGGTGACCCGGGCGGACCGCGAGGCCGAGGCCGCGATCGTCGCGCGGCTCGGCTCCGCGTTCCCCGACATCGGCTTCCTCGGCGAGGAGTTCGGCGCCCAGGGCGGCCAGGCCCGGCGGTGGATCGTGGATCCCGTGGACGGGACCAAGAACTTCGTGCGTGGCCTCCCGTACTGGGCGACCCTGATCGCGCTGGAGGAGGAGGGGGAGGTGACGCTGGGGGTCGTTCACGCGCCGGTGACCGGGGACCTCTTCTGGGCCCAGCGCGGGCAGGGGGCGTGGGCCAACGGCGTCCGGCTCCGCGTGTCGAGCGTCGCGCGGCTGGAGGACGCGATGGTCGTGCACTCCAGTCTGAACCTGCTCCGCCCGCTCGAGGGCGGCCGGTACTGGGACGGGTTCGTCCGGCTCGTCGACCGGACGGATCGGCAGCGCGGCTTCGGCGACTACTTCGGCTACACGGTCGTCCTGCGCGGCCAGGCGGAGTGCATGCTCGAGGCGGACATCAAGCCGTGGGACATCGCCCCGTTCAAGGTCCTCTTCGAGGAGGCCGGGGGCCGGCTGACCGACTTCGCCGGGCGGCCGACCATCTACTCGGGGACCGTGCTCGCCTCCAACGGCCGCCTCCACGAGGCGGTGCGGGCCCTCCTGGCCGGCCCGGCCCCCGCGACGTAGCCCGCCGGCTCCACCGCCGGCGCGGGGCGACCGGATCGCGCGGGGGCGAGGGGTGCGGCGCCGCGCGGGGCCCGGAACTCGCCGGTGGCGGATCCGTCGTGCTCGCGGCGAGTGCTGGATGCCGGGCCCGGGCGGGGCGCGCGCTCAGACGAACAGCGAGACACGGGAGCGGGCGGCGTCGCCCAGGAACGTCGCCACCCCCCCCACCTCGACCCCCTCGATCAGCTCCTCGCGCGCGATCCCCATGACGTCCATCGACATCGTGCAGGCGATGAACCTCACCCCCATCTGGCGCGCCATGTCGAAGAGCTCGTCGACCGAGGCCACCTGCTGGTCGCGCATCATCGCCTGGAGCATCGCGCGCCCGACCCCGCCGAAGTTCATGCGCGACACCGGCATGCGGTTCAGGCGCCGGGGCGTCATGAGCGCGAACAGGCGCGCCTTCAGGCCCTTGCCCCGGAGCGTGGGGCGGCGCTTGAGGGCGGAGAGGCCCCAGAAGGTGTAGAAGATCGAGACCTCGAGGCCCATCGCCGCGGCGCCGGTCGCGATCACCAGCGCGGCCAGGTTGCGGTCGAGGTCGCCCGAGAAGACGACCAGCGTGACCCGGTCGTCCGGCTGCCGCGCCCGGAGCTCGGCCAGGCGCTCGTCGACGTAGGCGCGCACCGCCGGATCGATGTCGAGGGCGACGGCGGGAACGGCGGTCATGCCTTCCTCCTGACCAGGTGGACGAACGTGGCGCGGCCCTGCTCGTCCCGGCCCTCCTCCTGCTTCACCAGCTCGTACTTCGTGCTGGTCTTGACCCAGCCCTGGAAGTCGAGGACGGACCCCGGGTCGGTCGCCACGACGCGCAGGATCTCCCCGACCGGGATGGCGTCGATCTCCTTCTTGGCCCGGACGATCGGCATCGGGCACTTGAGACCGCGAGCGTCGACGGTCCGGTACTCGGTCATGCGATCACCTCCTCGACAGCGCGCACTCGTTCCTGCCGAGCTCCAGCTCCACCAGCTCGCCCTCGCTCGCCGTCGCCCGGCCGAGGTTGATCCTGCGGATCCGGGCGTACTGGGGCGGCGCCGAGCCGGCGGCCCGCTCGGCCGTCCGGACGAAGGCGTCCAGGTCGAGCCGCATCGCCGCGTTCTCCCGGCGGAGGCGGCCCAGCCGGCCGGCGATCGGCGCCTCTCCGGCGGCCGCGCTCACCGCGCTGGCGTGCGCCGGGAGCACGAGCACGTCGTCGCCGAGGGGCGCCAGGCGCTCGTGCAGCGTCCGGTGGAGATCCCGGGCCCAGGCGGCCGCCTGGGCCCCGAGGTCGGGCCGGCCGACGTCGTCGACGAACAGCGTGTCCCCGGTCAGGAGGAGCGTGCGGTCCACCACGAGGGACGTGCTCCCGGGCGTGTGACCGGGGGTGTGGAGCGGGACGACCGGCAGGATCTCGAGCTCCCCGATCCGGACCGGGACGCCGTCCCGGAGCGGCGCGACCTCGATCCCGGCGCCGGCGAAGTCGAGGGGGTTCGCCGCGTACGGAGCGCCGGCCTCGCGGGCCAGCGCGGGGCCGCCCGAGACGTGGTCGGCGTGGAGGTGGGTGTCGACGACGGCGCGGAGGCGCAGCTGCTCCCGCTCGAGCAGGGCGCGGTACGGGGCCGGCTCGCGATAGGGGTCGACCACCACCGCGTCCGACCCCCGGGCCACGACATAGGAGAGGCAGCCCCGCGCGAAGCGGACGACCTGCCACGCGCGCGCGCCCGGCCCGGCCGGGACCGGGCGCGCCGCGGCGGCCAGCCCCCAGGCGAGCATGCCGCCCTCGAGGTTCGCGGCCGGGACCCCGCGGCTCCGGAGGACCTCGGCCACGTACTGGGACGACCCGCCCTCGGCACAGACGACGACGAGCGCCCGCGGCCGGTCGGCGGCGCTCAGCCAGGCGGCGACCCGCGCCGCCGCCTCGGGCTCGTGCTCGATGAACTCGAAGTACGGGAGGTTCAGGATGTCGCCCGGCGGCGGCCCCTCGATGCGCCAGCGCGCGAACTCGTCGGCGTTCCGCACGTCCAGGACGCGCGGCGCCTCGGCGCCCCCGAGCTGCCGGAACAGCGCCGGCGCCGTCAGGTTCCCGGCCGTCGCGTCACTCACCCCCGCCACCTCCGCCCGCCGCGGTCCCGCTGCAAGGTGCGCCCCCGGCCCGCCGGCGCGCCGCGGTCGGACATCGTCACGCTCCGCCACCGGTGCCGCGCCGCGGCGGCACCCGGGTCACACGGCCCCGCGGCGTCCGGTCGCCCCTCGCCCCCGGTTCCCGCGGCCCCCCGGCGCCCGGTCACCCCTCGCCCCGGCCTCGGTCGCCCCCGTCGCCCCGTCCTCGGCATCCCGCGACGCCCGGTCACACCCAGCCACCCGCGAACGGGATGACCTGGCCGCAGAAGAAGTCCGCCTCGGAGGAGGCGAGGAAGACGCAGAGCCGGGCCGACTCCTCGGAGCGCGCCAGGCGCCCGGCCGGCACGTTCCGGACGATCCGCGCGAGCTTCTCCGGGTTCCCGGTGATGTCCGGGCCGAAGTAGGTCGGGTTCTCCACGAAGTTCTGGGCGATCGCGTTGACCTGGATGTTGTGGCGCGCCACCTCGCGGCCGACCGCCCGGGTGAGGCCGTTCGCGCCCGCGCGGGCCGCCGAGTACGCGGCGTAGTTCGGGAGCCCGGGGATCGCCACCGCCGAGGTGATGTTGACCACCTTCCCGTGCCCCTGCCGCTTCATCACCCGGATGGCGGCGCGCAGGCAGTAGAACGGCTCGTCGTAGAGCTGAGCGGTCATCGACCGCCACGTCTCGTCCGAGACCTCGTCGACCGCGCCGCCGACCGGCGGGGCGCTCGAGTTGTTCACCAGGACGTCGAGCCGGCCGTAGCGGTCGGCCACTGCCCGGATCACCCGGTTCGCCTCGCCGGAGACCGTCAGATCGCCGGTGACGAGCGTCGCCTCGCGGCCGTAGGCGCGCGCCATCTCGAGGGGGGCCTGACCGCGGGCGGCCGTCCGGTCGTGGAGGGCCAGGGTGGCGCCCTCCTTCGCGAACTCCTCGGCGCAGGCGGGGCCCATGTACTGGCTGACGTTGGTGATGAGGACCACCTTCCCGGTGAGCCGCATGGCGCCGCCGCTATGGTACGGGCACCGCCGGGCGCCGGCAATCGCCGGCCTCCGACCGGCCGGCGCCGGCCGCCGGGGCGCAGGGGGGCCCGTCGCCGTCGGGCGCCGGCAATCCCCGGCGGCCCGCCGGCCGCGGAGCCGGAGGGAGCCCCATCGCGGCCGGGTTGATGGCAGGTCCCGCGCGGCCGGCGGGCCGAGCGTCCCGATCACGTGAGCGGCGAGCGGGCCGGTGGAACCCGCCGGCGGGGTGGGGATGCCATCGCCTCCGCGTCGCCGCGTCGAAGCCGGTCCCCGTCCGGGGGCCGTCCGTCCGGGCGCCCGGGCGGGGAAGTGAGGGCCTCCGCTCGCGCCGGTGGGCCGGCCTCCCCCGCGGGGGGTGACGCGCCCGCGCCCCGCCGCGCGGCGCCTCAGGGGCGGGCCGCGGCGGATCCCGTCGGCGTCAGCGGATCGCGTCGAAGAACCGGTGGAACAGGGACCGGAAGAACTCCCCGGGGCCGTGGTCGCCGCAGACCTCGTGCGGCTCGGTCGTCGCCAGGAACGCCTCGCGCACGACGACCGGGCACCAGCGGGTGGCGAGCTTGCCGCTGGTCGGGTCCACGTCCCGGAAGACGATCGACGGCGGCGGCACGAATGCCCCGGCCGGGACGACCGCCATGGCGGTCCGCATGAAGTCCGCCCAGATGGGCAGGGCCGCCTGGGCCCCGGACAGGCGCAGCACGTCCTTCTGGTCGAACCCGACCCACACGAGGGTCACGAGCCGCGGGGTGTAGCCCACGAACCAGGCGTCGCGGCCCTCGTTCGTGGTCCCCGTCTTGCCCGCCACCGCGCCCTCGATGCCCAGAGCGCGGGCGGACGCCGCGGTCCCGTGGTCGACGACCCCCTCCAGGAGATGGGTGATCAGGTACGCCTCGTCGGGCCGCACGGCGGGGGCGCGCTCGACCGGCGGTTCGCTCACGCCGCCATCCCGGTCGACCACGGCGCGCAGGCCGGTCGGCGGGATCCGCTCGCCGCCGTTGGCCAGGACCGCGTAGGCGGACGCGAGCTCGAGCGGGGTCACCTCGAAGCTGCCCAGCACCACCGCGGGGACCGGCTGGAGCGGGCTGGTGATGCCGACCTGCCGGGCCGCCCGGACGACGGCGTCGTAGCCGATCCCCTCGGCGACCCACACCGTCGCCGCGTTGAGCGACTGCTCCAGCGCCCGGCGGAGGGTCACCGTGCCCTCGTACCGGTCCTCGTAGTTCCGGGGGGACCAGGCGCTCTTGCCGGTGCCGATCGTGATCGGCCGGTCCTCGACGCGCGAGAGCGCGGTGAAGTGCGGGGGCTCCCCGTGCGGCCCGGGCGCGAGCGCCGCGAGGTAGACGAACGGCTTGAACGCCGACCCGGGCTGCCGGCGGGCCAGCACGGCGCGGTCGAACTGGCTCTGGCCGTAGTCGCGCCCGCCGACCAGCGCCCGGATCTCGCCCGTGCGGGGATCGAGGGCGACCAGCGCGCCCTGGAGGCGGGCGGTCGGGTCGCGGCGCCGGAGTCCCCGGTACTGGCCTTCCAGCCGGTCGAGTCCCCGCGCCAGCGCAGCCTCGGCGGCGCGCTGTAGGACCGGGTTCAGGGTCGTGTAGATCCGACCGCCGGTCGGCGACGGCTCGTCGTCGGGCTGGAGGGCTTCCACCTGCGCGCGCACCCAGTCGGCGAAGTACGGGCCGAGCGCGCCGGCGGCCGAGGCGCGCTGGACGACCAGCTGCTCGCGGACGGCCTGCGCCACCTGCCGGTCGTCGATCATGCCGAGCTCGCGCATCCGGCGGAGGACCAGGTTGCGCCGCTCGCGCGCGCGATCCGGGTGCTGGGCCGGCGAGTAGGTGTTGGGCGCCCGGATGATCCCGGCCAGCGTGGCGGCCTCGCCGAGCGTGAGGTGCTCCACGTCCTTGCCGAAGTAGCTCCGGGCGGCCGCCCCGATCCCGTAGACCCCGTACCCGGCGTGCTGGCCGAGATAGACCCCGTTCAGGTACGCGCTCAGGATCTCCGACTTCGAGTAGCGGGTTTCCAGCGCGACCGCCACCGCGGCCTCGCGGAGCTTCCGCTCCCATGTCCGCCGCGGGGTGAGCACGAGGTTCTTCACGAGCTGCTGGGTCAGGGTGCTGCCGCCCTGGGCCACGCCGCCGTGCCGCAGGTTGACCCAGACCGCCCGCAGCACCGCGCGCCCGTCGATCCCGTGGTGCTCGAAGAAGCGCCGGTCCTCCGCCGCCAGCACGGCCTGCACGACGTGACGCGGCACGCTGGCGAGGGGCACGGGGCGGCGGAGCTGGTTGGCGACGTCGCCGAGCCCGGCCAGCGGCTCCGGGTCGAGCTCGATCTCGTCGAGCGGCGCGCCGTCTCCCGTCACGAGCTCCCGCACCCGGGGGCCGTCGAGGCCGACGCGCACGACCAGCGGCGGCCGCGAGGCCGCGGGATCCTCGCGCCCCCGGAGATGGAGCACCCACGCTCCCGGCTGGCGGCGGAACTGCCCGGGCGCGGGCGGACCCCCGCTCTCGCGGTAGCCGAGCCGCCGGAGGGTGCCGGCCAGGTCGGCGGCTTCCACCGACACGCCGGGCGCGAGCACCTGGCCCGCCGCGTAGATGACGGTCGCCTCCTCGAGGCGCCCGAGATCGACGCGCGCGGCGGTGACCCAGGTCCAGATCCCGAACGCCAGGACGGGGCCGAGCAGCAGGAGCACGAGGACGAGCGCCGCGGCGAGGAGGAGCCGGTCCCGGGCCCGGCTCCTGGAGGCGGGGCCCCACGATCGGAGGCGCGGTCGGAGATGCGGAAGCACGCTGACGATCCTCCGAGCAACCAGCGTGCCGCCCCGGGCCGTCCGTTCAGCGCTGGGCGCGGTAGGTGATGCGGTAGACGAGGCCCTGGCTGTCGTCGGAGAGGAACAGCGCCCCGTCGGGGGCCATCAGGAGGTCGACCGGCCGGCCCCAGTACCGGGTCCCGCTGAGCCAGCCCGTGACGAAGTCCTCGACGATCGGGCCGCCCCCGCCCAGCCGGACGCGAACCACCTTGTAGCCCACCGGGACGGCGCGGTTCCACGATCCGTGGAGCGCCACGAAGAGGTTGCCCCGGTACTCGGACGGGAACTGCGTCCCGGTGTAGAAGGCGAGCCCGAGCGGGGCGGTGTGCGCCTGGAGGAGCACATCGGGGCGCGCGACGTCCCGGCAGCGATCGCCGCTCCCCAGGTCGGGGTCGGGGAGCAGCCCGGACGGGGTCCAGTGGCAGTAGGGCCACCCGTACGACCCGTCCGGCCGGACGCGCGTGACGTACTCGGCGGGCCGATCGTCCCCCAGCCAGTCGCGCCCGTTGACCGTCGCCCAGAGCTCGCCCGTACCCGGCCGGAAGGCGAGCCCGACCGCGTTGCGGAGCCC
>DASRDR010000057.1:0-10770 GCA_035652475.1 Candidatus Methylomirabilota bacterium
GCTCGAGGCCCGACCGGAGCCGGTCAGCCGCCGCGGCGAGCGGCCCGCCGCGGGCTCCGCGCCCGGCGCCGGGCGGATCGGCCGACCGTTGGCCGAGGCGCCTCGCCGTCCGGTCCCCGAGCGGCGTGCGCCATGACGGCGACCACCGCGACTCCCTGGCCCAGCCCGGGCAACGGACCGCCGCCGCGCCGTCCGGCAGGAGCCGGTTCACGACCGCGAGGGCACCCTGCGGCCGGCCGCCGCCGCGCCGTCACGGGCGGAGGACCACCTTGGTCCACTCCTCTCGCCGGTTGAACTCCGCGTACGCGCGCGGCGCGTCGTCGAGCGGGAGGCGGTGGCTCACCACGAACGACGGATCGATCTCGCCGTCGAGGATGCGGCGCAGGAGCGGCCGGAGATAGCGCTGGACGTGGGTCTGCCCCATCCGGAACGTCAGCCCCTTCGCAAACGCCGCGCCGAAGGGGATCTTGTCGAGCAGCCCCCCGTAGACGCCGGGGATCGAAACGGTACCGCCCTTCCGGCAGGCCTGGATCGCCTCGCGCAGGACGTGCGGGCGGTCGGTCGCCAGCAGCATCGCCTGCTTCGTCCGGTCGTACGTGGCGTCGCGGCTCGTCCAGGCGTGGGCCTCCATGCCGACCGCGTCGATGCACGCGTCCGGCCCCCGCCCGCCCGTGCGCTGCTTCAGCTCCTCGACGACGTCGGTCCCGACCGGGTCGAGCGTCTCCGCCTTGCCGGCGATCTCGGCCAGGAGCCGGCGGTGGGCGCTCGGGTCGATCGCGATCACGCGGTCCGCGCCCAGGAGGTACGCGCTCTGGACGGCGAACTGCCCGACCGGCCCACACCCCCACACCGCGACGACGTCGCCGGGACGGATCCCGCAGTTCTCCGCCGCCATGTAGCCGGTCGGGAAGATGTCGGACAGGAACAGCACCTGCTCCTCGGGCAGGTCCTCGGGGACGACCAGGGGCCCGACGTCGGCGAACGGCACGCGCACGAGCTCCGCCTGCCCGCCCGCGTATCCCCCGTACAGGTGCGAGTACCCGAACAGCCCCGCCCCGGAATACCCGTACAGGGCCTCGGCGGCGCCGGCGTTTGGGTTGGAGTTGTCGCAGAGCGACCAGAGCCCCTCGCGGCAGTAGTAGCAGCCGCCGCACGCGATCGGGAACGGGACCACCACGCGCTGCCCACGGTGAAGCGCGTGGTTCCCCGGCCCCACCTCGACGACCTCGCCCATGAACTCGTGGCCGAGGATGTCCCCCGGCTCCATCGACGGGACCATTCCGTTGTAGAGATGCAGGTCCGAGCCGCAGATCGCGGTGGCGGTGACGCGCACGATCGCGTCCCGGGGGTTCAGGATCTCCGGATCGGGCACGGTCGCGACGGTGACCTGTCGGGCGCCCTCCCAGCAGACCGCCCTCATGAGGCCTGCCTCCGGCGCGGCGCCTCGGCCGTCCGGCCCGACGGCTGGCCCTCGACGACCGGGGGCTCGCCGGTCTCGAGCATCTGCTTGAACCGCCGGAGCGCCGCCCCGACGTCTCGGTCCCCGGCATCCGAGAGCCGCGCCAGCCACTTGCCGAGCCGCCGGCCCCGCGGGCTGAACGCCAGGATGACCTTGACCTCCGTGCCGCGGCCGCCCGGCGCCGGCTGGAACTGAACGGAGCCCGCCACGTCCATCTGGCTGCCCGGCGTGGACCGCCAGGCAATGAGCTCGCGGTCGCGATCGGCGACGATCTCGGCGTCCCAGGTGAAGACGCGCCCGCCCGGCCCGCGCACCCGCCAGTGGGAGTGCCGGTCGTCCCGCACCGTCACGGATTCCAGCGAGGAGACTAGGGACGGCAGCCGCTCGAGATCGCGCCACGCGCGGTACACCTCGTCGGGCGCCCGCTGGATGGTCACGGTCCGCTCGAGATGGACACCCCGACCCTCGGACAGGGTCGGCATGGCGGGGCGGCGCCTCGGAGGCCCGGGGCGTCGGCGCCGCTGCACCGCGACGCCCACGATCAGCATCGCCGAGGCGGCGAGCACCCCCGGAACGAGGTAGCGCTCGCGGAGCGGGGTCTCGACCGGGGTCAGGCGGCGCTCGCTCGGCTCCGTCGGCCCGGCCGATCGCGCAGGAACGACGGGGTCGGATGAGTCGATCATGGGCTCCGGTCGAGCAATCGGCGTGCCGCCACCTCCACTTCGTGCCCGCGCCCTTCAGCCGCACGGCACCGGCACCCGCCGACGTGGGGGCCCGAGGCGGCCCGGGTCACGGTGGCCTGGGGCTCGGTGAACGCACCGCCGCGCCGGCAACGCGGCGACGCGCGTGCCCGAGGCCGACCGGGTCGCCGCCGGATCGCCGGGCCCCCCAGGGTAGCGCAGCCGCCCTCACCGACGCCGGGACCCGCACGATGGCGCCCCCGAACGGGCGCAAGGCAGGCCGCGGCGGGCGGAAGGCCCGCTTACTACCCGGACGGCGAGACGGTCAGCCGCCGGCCCCCAGCAGACAGACGGCCTCCGGGGTCAGTGTCTGGGCGGCGACCGTCTCGACGCAGAACAGGTGGAGGGCGTCCGAATCGTGGGAGCGGTAGCCGGTTGCCAGGTCGCCTCCGACCGTGAGGACGAAGTCGCCGCCGCGCGTCGAGAAGACGGCGCCGCCGCCCCCGTCGGCGAGCGCCGGCGAGCGGTGTATCCCGGACAGGATCCCGCGGAGCCGCCGGTGAGGCGGGTAGCCGCCGTCGGGCGCCCCCTGGAAGAGCGCGTAGTACGGCGCGGGGGCGAGCAGGGCCTCGTACGGCCCGGGCACCCCTGCGACGTCGAGCGCCTCGACCCCTCCGATCAGGTCGGCGACGATGGTCTCCGCCCGCCGCCAGTCGCCGGTCGGACGCCGGAGGGCCCCCTTCCCGCCGAGGAAACCGGTCCCGAGCGGCGAGCCCAGGAGCACCAGGCGGTCCTCGGCGACCGCGACCTCGCGCGCGGCGTGCTCGGCCGGCCCGGCGTCCAGCGCCGGCCCGCCGCGCTCGAACGCGTCCACCGCGGACCACGCCAGGGAGAACTGGGCGCGGATCTCCGCGAGCGGGACGAGGTTCGGGACACCCACGCGCGCCGGGCCCTCGGGACCGTTGCTCACGCTCACCGTGCCGAGCGGCACGGCCAGGTAGTCGAACCCGCGCGGTCCGTCGAACGTCGCCACGCGCCGGGCGCTCATCACGTGCCGGGCCGCCTGGACGACGGCCTCGTCGAGAGCCCGCCAGACTCGTTCCGACACCGGGGCCCCCGAGCGTCTCAGGACGTCCACGATCCATCCTCCGTGGGAGCGCGCCGGAGGGAGCCGACCGTGACGATCGCCGTGCGGGGCGGCGGCGCGGTCCCCTCAACCGCCTGCTCACGTTCGACGATGTCTCCCTCGCTGTAGAGATACTGCCGCAGCCGGGCGTCGAAGGCGGCCTCCTGACGCCGGATCCACTCCAGCACCATCGCGGCGTGCTCGATCTCCTCGTCGCGGTTGTGCTGCAGGATCGCCCGCAGCGCCCCGTCCTCGGTCGCGTCGACGCGCTGCTGGTACCAGTCGATCGCCTCGAGTTCCTCCATCAGGCTCACCAGGGCGCGGTGGAGGTCACGCGTGCGCGCCGACAGGCGCTCCTCCGCCTCGTGGAATCCCGCCGAGCTCTGGGCCATGGAGTCCTCCGACGTCAGGGCGTCGCCTCGGCGACACCGTGGCGCGTCTCACGCGAGCCGCACGACCGCCGCACGAGGCAGCAAGGCAGGTGCCACCGCGCATTCCCCCGCCCATCGCGCTCGCGCGGGCGCGGGCGGGGAGTCGGGCGACGCGGGGTCGATGGCATCCAGGTTGCTCCATTCTCCGACGGGGCAGGGGTGAACTCTCGTTGCGATCGACGCCGCGGGCGCGATCGCGCGAGCTCACGAAAGGAGGCCGTGGACGTGACGACCGGTTCCGTGAGTCGGCGGCACGTTCTGGCCCCGGGCGACCTGCCGGTAGACCTCGGCCTCGATCTCCGACGAGCCGATCCGGAGGCAGCTCCGCCGCGGATCCCCACGATCTTCATGGGCGTCGGGGAGCGCGCGCACGGCCACGATCCCGG
This sequence comes from Candidatus Methylomirabilota bacterium, assembly GCA_035652475.1. Taxonomy (GTDB): domain Bacteria; phylum Methylomirabilota; class Methylomirabilia; order Rokubacteriales; family DASRDR01; genus DASRDR01. Next base: position 4,083 of record DASRDR010000057.1, read on the forward strand.
GGAGACCGGACGGCGGGACGCCAACCATGCAGTCGTCGACCGACGGCTGGACCGGGCGGCGGCCCGCTGGCGAGCGACCGCGTGCCAGCCCGTCGCCGCGGCGACGCACTGACGGGACGGAGGCACGATGGGGAACGCGGCCCCGCGCCAGAACCTGTGGGCGATCATTCTCGCCGGCGGCGAGGGCGTCCGCCTGCGGCCGTTGATCCGCCGCCTCTTCGGCGACGATCGGCCGAAGCAGTACGCGCGGCTCCTGGGCTCGCGCTCGCTCCTGGGCCAGACGGTGGCCCGGGCCGGCCTGGCAGTCCCGCGCGACCGGATGGTCGTGGTCACGCACCGGGCGCACGGGCACTACGTGGCCGCGGAGTTCGGGGATGGCCCCGGGCTCGCCGTCCTCCCGCAGCCCTACGACCGGGGCACCGCGGCGGGCGTCCTGTACCCGGCGTGCTGGATCTCCTGGCGCGACCCGGACGCCATCGTCGCGGTCTTCCCGTCCGACCACTTCATCCTCGAGGAAGCGCGGTTCATGCAGCACGTCGTGGCGGCCGCCGAGCTGGTCCGCCGGAGCCCCGAGCGGCTCGTGCTGCTCGGGGCCCGCCCGACGCGACCGGAGCCGGAGTACGGCTGGATCCAGCCGGCGGCCCGGATCACGGAACTGGAGGGCGAGCCGGTCTCGGAGGTCGAGGCGTTCTGGGAGAAGCCCTCCCCCGACGTCGCCCGGCGGTGCTTCGCCCAGGGGCACCTCTGGAACACCTTCGTCTTCGTCGGCACCGTGCAGACGCTCATCGACACGGGCCGGCGTCACGTGCCCATGCTGGTCCGGCGGCTCGAGCGCATCGGCGCGTTCGCGGGAACGCCGCACGAGGCGTGGGCGACCCACCAGGCGTACCTGCTGGCCCCGCGGGCGAACTTCTCGCAGGACATCCTCGAGGCGTGTCCCGAGCGGCTGGCGGTGAGCCGGCTGCCGAATCTCACCTGGTGCGACTGGGGAACGCCGGAGCGGGTGATCGAGAGCCTGCGCGCGGCCGGCCTCGCCCCGTTCTGGGTCGACGCGCTGGCGGCCGCCCGTCCGGCCGGCGATTCGATCGGGCGCGCCCCCGAGCCGCTGCTGGCCGACGAGCCGGCGACGCTCGCCGGGACCCGCGCCTCGGCGTGAGCGGGGGGCGAAGGGCGGGCCGGCGCAGGCGGGCCCCGGCTGCTGGCCGTCCGGCGCCCGGCGCGCCCGGGCGGCGCCCCCGATGAACGTCTGGCCGGGGCAGCCCTACCCGCTCGGGGCGACCTACGACGGCGTCGGCACCAACTTCGCCGTCTTCTCCGAGGTCGCCGAGCGCGTCGAGCTCTGCCTGTTCGACGAGGCGGGCCAGGAGACGCGGGTCGACCTCCCGGAGGTCACCGCGCACTGCTGGCACGGCTACGTCCCGGAGATCGGCCCCGGCCAGCGCTACGGATTCCGCGTCCACGGCCCGTGGGCGCCCGCCGAGGGGCACCGCGCCAACCCGGCCAAGCTCCTCCTGGACCCCTACGCCAGGGCGATCGTGGGCTCGGTGGAGTGGAACGAGGCGGTCTTCCCGTACCGCTTCGCGGACCCCGAGGGCAGCCGGAACGACGACGACAGCGCGCCGTTCGTGCCGAGGTCCGTGGTCGTCTCGCCGTACTTCGACTGGGGCACGGATCGCCCGCCCCGCACGCCGTGGCACGAGACGATCCTGTACGAGCTCCACGTGAAGGGCTTCACGGTGCAGCACCCCGACGTCCCCGAGCCGCTCCGCGGCACCTACGCCGGGCTCGGCCATCCCAAGACGATCGAGTACCTCACGCAGCTCGGGGTGACCGCGGTGGAGCTGATGCCGGTCCACCAGTTCGTCCACGACGCCCACCTGGTCGAGCGCGGTCTCCGGAACTACTGGGGGTACAACTCGATCGGGTACCTGGCGCCGCACAACGAGTACGCCGCCTCCCGGAACCCCGGCCAGGTCGTCCAGGAGTTCAAGCAGATGGTGAAGAGCCTGCACGCGGCCGGCATCGAGGTGATCCTCGACGTCGTCTACAACCACACCGCGGAGGGCAACCACCTCGGGCCGGTGCTCTGCTTCAAGGGCCTCGACAACGCGGCCTACTACCGCCTCTCGCCCGACGACCGGCGGTTCTACGTCGACTACACCGGGACCGGGAACAGCCTCAACATGCGCCATCCGAACGTGCTCCAGCTGATCATGGATTCGCTGCGGTACTGGGTCACCGAGATGCACGTGGACGGCTTCCGGTTCGACCTGGCGGCGACGCTCGCCCGGGAGCTGCACGACGTCGACCGGCTGTCCGCGTTCTTCGACCTGATTCAGCAGGACCCCGTCGTCCGGCAGGTGAAGCTCATCGCCGAGCCGTGGGACGTGGGCGAGGGCGGGTACCAGGTGGGGAACTTCCCACCCCTCTGGTCGGAGTGGAACGGCAAGTACCGCGACTGCGTGCGTGACTACTGGCGGAGCGTCGACCAGACGCTCGGGGAGTTCGCCTCCCGCATCACCGGCAGCTCCGATCTCTACGCGTCGACGGGGCGGCGCCCGTACGCCAGCATCAACTTCGTCTCCGCCCACGACGGGCTCACCCTTCGCGACCTCGTCTCCTACAACGAGAAGCACAACGAGGCCAACGGGGAGGACAACCGCGACGGGGAGAGTCACAACCGGTCGTGGAACTGCGGGGTGGAGGGCCCGACCGACGACCCGGAGATCCGGGAGACCCGGGACCGCCAGGTCCGCAACTTCCTCGCCACGCTGCTCCTCTCCCAGGGAGTGCCGATGATCCTGGCCGGCGACGAGCTCGGCCGGACCCAGGGCGGCAACAACAACGCGTACTGCCAGGACAACGCCATCTCGTGGCTGGACTGGGCGTCCGTCGACGAGAAGCTCCTCGCGTTCGCCCGCCGCCTGATCGCGCTGCGCCGGAAGCACCCGGCGCTCTGCCGGCGCCGCTGGTTCCAGGGACAGTCGCTGAGCGGCGGCGTGGACATCGGCTGGTTCACGCCCGACGGGACCGAGATGGCCGAGGAGGACTGGGCGCAGGCGTTCGCGAAGTCGCTGGGGGTCTACCTGAACGGGGAGGCGATCCCCAACCGCTCCGCGCACGGCGAGCGGATCGTCGACGACAGCTTCTACCTCCTGTTCAACGCCCACTGGGAGCCGCTGCCCTTCGTGATCCCCGACTCCCTCGCCGGGGGCGAGTGGCTGCTCGAGCTCGACACGGCGGCGCCCGAGACCGACCCCGGCACGGAGAAGTACCTCAGCGGCGACACCGTCCTGGTGGCCGGGCGCGCGCTGCGGGTGCTGCGCCGTCCACGGGCCCCGTCGTGAGCCGCGGCGCCGCCCGGCGGGCGCGTCAGCGCGCTCGCCGCCGGCGCCGTGTCTGATCCCGGGGGCCTCGACGGCCCGCGCCGCGGCGGGCGGTGGCGGCCCGGCCGCGCCGGCCCGGCGACCCGCCGCGGGGGGTGGAGCGCCTCGCGCGCGGGGTCCGGCGCCGTCGCCCGCTCGGCCGCTCCGTCGGCGCGGTTCCCTCGGGCGGGGGAACCGGCACGCCCTCCCGGCGCGCCTTGTCGAGCCCGATCGCGATCGCCTGGCGCGCCGAGCGCGCGCCGTGACGGCCGATCCGGACGTGGTGGATCTCCTCCCGGACGTACTCGCCGGCCCGGGTGGTCGGTGCCTTGCCCGTGCGTCGATCCGCGCGGGCGCGCTCGCGCGCGCTGCGACTCGGCATTGCCGGTCCTCCTCTCAGGACGGAGGGCGATAGACCTCGTGCTTGTCGGTGGGCGCGTGGCCCGAGAACCCGCCCAGCAGGTGGACGATGTCGCCGGCCGTGACCGCCGCCATCTCCCGGCGCGGGGCCGGCAGGGTGCCCAGCGCGACCCAGCGGTCCGCCCGGGGATCGTAGGCCTCGACCGTCACCACGGGGCCGTCCGGCGCCTGGCCCCCGAAGACGTAGAGCCGGCCCCGCACCACGGCGGCGGCGAGATCGCTCCGGGGGCTGGTCAGCGGCGCCCGCTCGAGCCACAGGTTCCGCTGCGGATCGTAGACCTCGTGGGCGGCGACGGAGCGCGGCGGGGTCCCCTCGACACGCCCGCCGAGCACGTGCAGCTCGCCCCCGAGCGCCGCCGCGGCGAGGTGACCGCGCGCCGTCGGCAGCGACGCCCGCGGCTCCCATCGGTTGAGCAGGACGTCGTAGACCTCGAGCGCCGCGCTCGGGCGGCCATGGCTCTCGACCCCGCCGACGGCGTAGATCCGGCCGTCGATGTGGACGCTCGCCAGCGCGCCGCGGGGCGTCGGCAGCGCGGCGCGCGGACGCCACCGGTCGGTGGACGGCCGGTACTCCGACACGGCGTCGATCGGCGTCCCTGCCGGCGAGAAGCCGCCCAGCGCGTAGAGGGCGCCTCCCGCCGAGACGGCCGCGACGGCCCGGGCGGGCGCCGGCAGCGGCGCCCGCGTCTCCCAGCTGCCGGCGTTCGGGTCGTACGACAGCACCTGTTCCGGCCCGGGCACGCCGCCGGTCAGGTAGATGTGCCCCCCGAGCTCGGCTCCGCCCATGCCGGCCCGCGGGCCGGGCAGCGCGGGCGCGTCGGACCAGACGCCCCAGTCTCCGGCCACGGCCGGCGCCGTCGCGACGAGGAGCGCCGCGACGGCGCTGCGCCACCGCGACCGCGGGACGAGGCGCGCCGGCGCGCGATTCACGCCCCGCGTCACCGAAGAGGTCTCCCGCGGGCTCCGCGCCCCCGAGCGGCCTCGACCGGACGCGGCCTGCCGACGGACGAGGCGGCGGTGCGGCGATTCCTCGAGGGGCAGCGCGCGCCGGTCACGCGCGCCGCCCTCCCGAGGTGATTCAGATCTCCTCGCCGGCCGCGCGCTCCTCTTCCGTCGTCCGGCCGGGGGCGCCCACCGGCGGTTTCCGCTGGGCGCCGCCCCCGGCCCCGCGCGACGGCCCGCCCCCGCCGTTCTCACCGCGGGCGCCGCCGCCCCGGCGGCTCGTGCCGGTCCGGCCGCGCGAGCTGCCCCGGCCCGGGGCAGCCTCGCCCTCGCCTCGCCGGCTCCGCCGGCGCGTGGTCGCGCGCGCGGCCCGGCGACCGCCGGCGCGGCTCGCGGTCCGGCTGCTGCTCCGCGTGCGACGGCTGGCTCCGCTCGACTTCCGTCCTCCGCTGCGACGGGTCGCGCTGCGGCGATTGCCGGTGCTCCGGCGGCTGCTGCGTCGCCTCGCCATGCTCACACCTCCAGCTCGATGCATTCGGACGTCCGCTCGGCTCGAGCGAAACGCTCACGAGTGCCGAGCAAGAGGCATGCCGCAGCGTCGTGGGATCGGGTCTTACGACGGATCCGCGGGGACGCGCGAGCCGTCGATCCACGCGGGCTGGCGCGCGCTCGACCGGCCGCGGTACTCAACGCCGGCGCGCGGGAGCGCGACGCGGGCCCGGCGCTCCTTGCGCGGGTTCACCTGGATGCCCGCGAGCCGGACGCCGTGCGCGGTCAGGTGCACCAGCACGGCCTCGGGCGAGAGCACGCCGAGCCGGAGCGGTCCCGTGTGCTGCTGGAGGTGGGCGCGCTCGACGGCGAGCGCGTGCTGGATCTGCGAGATCTCGGCGAGCCGTCGCTCGATCGCCGAAAGCAGCTGCTGGGCGGTGACCGAGATGGGCATGGACGCGCCTCCCCGGGGGCGTGGACGTGGATGGGACGGGAAACGAGGACGGTGCGATCGGGTACCGATGGCGAGCCCCCTCTGCCGAGCAACCCCGGTGCCACGGCCAGCGTCGCGCGTAACCACGCGCCGCTGCATCACAAGGCCGTCGTTCGCACGACACGGTGTCGTGCTCACGACACCGTGACATCGGCCCGCGAGACCGCGCATCCGGACCGGGCGCGAGGGCGGGCCGCCGTGCTCTCGACGGGCGAGCGCCGTCACCCGACGGCGGGAAACGACCGTGGAACCGCGCGCGCCGCGCCCGACGTGCGCCCGGGACACGCCACGACGCCGACCGCGGCCGGCGTGCGCGCGGGGTGGTGGTACATAGGTTGCTTTTCTGGTGCGCGGCACCTCGAAGGATCGAGCTGGATGAACAGGCACATCCTCATCACCGGCGGCGCGGGATTCATCGGCTCGCATCTGGCTGACACGCTGCTCGAGCGTGGGGATCGCGTGCGCGTGCTGGACAGCCTCGCCCCGCAGGTCCATGGCGCCGGCAGCCGCCGCCCCGACTATCTCCACCGCGACGTGGAGCTCGTCCGCGGCGACATCCGCGACGCGGCGGCGCTCCAGCGCGCGCTCCGGGGGGTCGACGCGGTGTTCCACCTCGCGGCCGCGGTCGGCGTCGGCCAGAGCATGTACCGGCTCGTCCACTACACGGAAGTCAACACGCTCGGCACCGCCGCGCTCCTGGAAGCCCTGGTCGAGCGCCCGGTGGGGCGCCTCGTCGTGGCGTCCAGCATGAGCGTGTACGGCGAGGGGCTCTACCGCACGGTGGACGGGGTGCGATGCGGGGGGACCGAGCGGCCGCTGGCACAGCTGCAGGCCCACGACTGGGAGCTGCGCGATGCCCGCGGCGAGCCGCTCACGCCGGTCCCGACCCCGGAAACGAAATCTCCGAGCCTCGCCTCCGTGTACGCGGTCTCGAAGCACGACCAGGAGCGCCTCTGTCTGATGGTCGGGCAGGCGTACG
>DASRDR010000058.1:0-7398 GCA_035652475.1 Candidatus Methylomirabilota bacterium
CTTCGCCGGGCGCGCGGACGCGCGCGACTGGCTCCCGGTCCCGCCGGCCGCGCGCCGGAGCTTCCCGCCGGTGGCGGAGATCGTGGCGCGGCGGACCGTCCCCCTGCCCGCGTTCTCCTGAGCGGGCGGCGGGCCGGCCGGCCCCGACCGGGGGGGTCCCGGCAGTGGCGCGATCCTCGATGAGGACCCGTGGGTCGAAGACGCCGCGTCACCAGAAGGAGAGGGCCGCTCAGGGCCCTGGGCGGCCCCGGGGCTTCCGTCGAGCACGGGCCGCGGTCGGCGGCCGACGACCGTCTCCCGGCTCGCTCCGCGGGGCCGACGCTCGCCGCGTCGACCTCTACCCGGTCGGCGACCCGGGATGGCGGCGGCAGACCACGTTGACGAGCGCCTGCCGCCCTTCCTCGCGCACGGCGCGGAGGGCGCGACGGAGGGCGTCCGGCAGCTCGGCGGGGTCCTCCACGCGCTCGCCGTGGCCGTCGAACGCGCGCACGATCTCCTCGTAGCGGGGCGAGGGGCCCAGCTCCGCCAGCGGGACGTGCCCCGTGCTGGCCGCCCAGCCGCGCGGGTGGAGGCCGAGGGTCGCCCGCCCGACGGCGCCCCAGCCGCTGTCGTTGAACACCACGGTGAGGATCGGCAGCCCGTGGAGCCGGGCGGCGTGGTGGCACGCGGTCGGCACCGCGAACAGGTACGCGCCGTCGCCGACCGTCGCGATCACCGTCCGCTCCGGGGCTCCGAGCTTGATGCCGAGCGCCGCGCCGACCGCCCACCCGAGGCCCCCCGAGGACGGGTGGCCGAAGTAGCGGCCCGGCCCGGGCGGCGGGGCGTGCCGCACGTCGAGCGGGTACTCGTTGACGACGGTCGTGTCCGCGTCGAGAACCTCCCCGACGCACCGGGACGCCCACTGGAAGCCGATCGGCGTGCGGCCGCGCTCGGCGTCGGCCGCCGCCGCCCACGCGGTCCGGAGCCGGCGATGCGCGGCGGCCAGCCGCTCCCGGCGGGCCCGCACGCGCTCCGGGGGGATCCGCCGGCGCACCGCCTCGGCGAGGAGCGGCAGCGCCGCCGCCGGCTCGGCGGCGATCGGGACGTCGCACGGGTACGAGCGGATGGGGTAGCGCGTCCAGAACGGGTCCACCGCGAGCTGGATGACCCGCGCGTCGTCGCGGGGCCGGGTCCGGACGGGGATCCACGGCACGTCCGAGTCGACGACCAGGATCACGTCGGCCGCGTCGATCCCGGGCGGCGAGTCGACCGCGAACCCGTAGCCCTGCTGGGAGGGGTGCGCGGCGGGGAAGTTCGCGTACGTCGCGTTCGCCTCGGCGACCGCGACCGCGCCCGCGTCGGCCAGCGCCACCAGCCCGTCCACCGCCGCCGGGTCGCGGCCGGCGCTGCTGGTGACGACCAGCGGCGCCTCCGCCGCCGCGAGCAGCTCGGCCGCCTCGTCGATGCGCGCCGGATCGGGGAAGCGGCGGCTCGCCACCTCGCGCCGCGGCGGCGAGGCGATCGTCAGCTCGCCGAGCGGCTGGGCCAGCACTTCCCGCGGGAGGGTGAGGTACACCGGGCCGCGCGGCTCGGCCCGCGCCACCTCGAGCGCCCGGTCGACGACCGCCTCCAGCTGGGCCGGGACCCGCAGCTCGTAGTCCCACTTCACGAACTCGCGGAGCATGCCGGCCTGGTCGTACGCCTCCTGGCCCCAGTGGATGTGGGTATCGCGCGCGCCGAGCAGGCTCCCGTCGTCGGTGATCGGCGTGCGGCCGGCGGTGAGGACGACCGGCACGTGCATCCGGGCGGCGTTGATGATCGCGCCGATCGCATTGGCCGTCCCGACGTTGACGTGGACCATCACCACCTGGGGCCGCCCGGTCGCCAGGTAGTAGCCGTGGGCCATCGACACCGCGACGTGCTCGTGGGGGATCGCCAGCGGGCGCGGCGTCCGCTTGCCCTCGGCGGCGAACCGCGCGAACCCGTCGATGATCGACGCGAAGTCGGTCCCGGCGTTGGCGAGGAAGACGTCGACGCCCCGGTCCCGGAGGAGCTCCAGGTAGGCCTGGGCGACCGTCTCGACGCGGAGGGTCTTCACGCCTCGCCCATCCGGTAGCTCGCCGGGTCGGGCTTGTAGGCGCGCGGGAGCCAGAGCGGGCGCCGGAGGTTCCCCGGGCCGGGCGCCGGCCGCGCGAGGGCCAGCCAGCGGCGGTACACCTGGTGCGCCCGCTCGGTGTCGACGAACACGTCGCCGTACCGCTCCTCCGGCCCCGGGCGCTCGGCCCGGACCTTCTGGTGCCAGCACTGCTGGCCGCTGACCGGATCCGGCTGGACCGCGAACGTGAGGTTCTGGTGGACGCCGGCGTCCTCCCAGAACACCCGCCGGGAGTCCGGGTCGGGGCTCGGGAACGGGCGGATCCCGTGGACGTAGCGGAGCCGCCACTGCCCGGGGCCCGGCCGCTCCAGGCGGACCAGGGCGGTCGACCAGCGCTCCCCGCCGTCGGTCTCGCTGAGCCGCCAGCGCCCGAGGTGGTGGGAGCACGCGATGATCCCCGGCCGGATCGACTCGGTCACCCAGACCTTGTCGACGAACCACCCGATCTCGGTCTCGATCTTCAGGAGGTCGTTGGTCCCCACCCCGAGCCGCCCGGCATCCTCCGGGTGGATCCAGAGCGGGTTGGAGTGCGAGATCTCGTAGAGCCACTTGGCGTTCCCGGACCGGGTGTGGACCAGGGTCGGGAGCCGGAACGTCGGCAGGAGGAGGTACTCGCCGCGCCCCCGGTCGATCTCCGACCAGTGGACGTGGCTCCGCACGTAGGCCGGGAGCGCGTACTCGGGCCACTTCCAGTCGCGGAGCGTCCGCGAGTAGAACTCGAGCTTCCGGGACGGGGTCGGGAACCCGACGCACGGCCGGCCGTCGACCTCGACCCCGATCGCGGCCCCCCCCTTCGTGACGAGCCCGCTCGCCGGGTCCACCGCGGCGCCCTCCAGCGCGGCCGGGGCGACCGGCGTCTCGTGGGTGCGGTAGACCTGGTCCTCGATCAGGAACGCCCCGTACTTCCGCATGTAGGCGAGCGGCGTCAGCCCCTGGTCGGCCGCGGCCTCCGGGAGCCCGGGGACGGACCGCTCGAAGATCCACCCGTAGAAGTCGTCGACGGTCAGCTTCTCCCCGGGCCGGTAGGGCGACTCGAACCACCGGCGGATCCCGAGCGCGCCGTCGGGGTCGATCCGCCACGACAGCTCGATCCAGAACTCGTCCTCCTCCCAGATCTCGCCGAGCCCCGCCGCCGCGTGCGCCTCCCAGGTGGTGGCGAACCGCCGGCCCTGCCGCTCCAGCGCGACCCGGAGCACGGGCTGCCGGAAGCCGATCCAGCGCGCCGCGTGCGTCTCCTGGCTCATGAGGTCGTGGCGCTCGGAGGCGTGGCCCATCGGCAGCACGTAGTCCGCGAACCACGCCGTCTCGCTCCACACCGGCGTGAGGCACGCGTGCACGCCGACCTTGGCCTCGTCGGTGAGCATCTCGATCCACGAGAACCCGTCGGGGTTCGTCCAGACGGGGTTGTAGACGCGCGTGAAGTAGGTGTCGATCCGCCCGCGGCCCTCCCGCAGCAGGTGGGGCAGGAGGAAGCTCATCTCGAAGAACGCCAGCGGGTACTCGCGCGGGTACAGGAGGTCGCTCCAGACCTTGGCCGGCGGGGGCATGAGCGGCGGCGCGGGGATCGCCTTGTTGTAGAAGGACGGGGCCGTCCCTCCCGGCGTGCCGACCGCGCCGACCAGCACGACCAGGAGCTGCAGCGCGCGGGCGACCTGCCAGCCGCCCAGGTTCCCGGCCGCCGCGTTCCGCCAGACATGGGTCGCCAGCGCCGACCCCGCCCGCGCCGCCTCTCGCGCGACCTCGACGATGGTCGCGGCGGGGACCCCGGACTCGCGCTCGGCGAACTCCGGCGTGTACTCCGCGTAGAGGCCGGGCAGGAGCGCCTCAAACGCCTCGAACGTCTGGGGGCCGTCGGGGTGCTCGTCGCGCAGGTAGTCGGCCCAGTTCACCCACCGGCGCAGGAACTCCCGGTCGTAGCGGCGCTCGGCGATGATCAGCTGGCACATCGCCAGCAGCACCGCCGCCTCGGTCCCCGGCCACGGCGACAGCCACCAGTCCGCCATCGAGGCGGTGTTGCTGAGCCGGGTGTCGATGGCGCAGACCTTGGCCCCCCGCTTCTTCCCCTCGATGATCCGCTGGGCGTGGGGGTTGAAGTAGTGCCCGGTCTCGAGGTGGGACGAGAGCAGCAGGATGAACCGGGCGTTGGCGTGGTCGGGCGACGGCCGGTCGAGCCCGCTCCAGAACGCGTACCCCGCGCGGGCGGACGCCGAGCAGACGTTCGTGTGGGAGTTGTGCCCGTCGATCCCCCAGGCGTGCAGGATCCGCTGGTGGTAGACGAGCTCGTGGCCCGGCCGGCCCACGTGGTACATCACCTCGGTGCGGCGCCCCTCCTGGAGCGCGCGGCGGATCCGCCCGGCGAGGTCGTCCAGGACGGCGTCCCAGCTCACGCGCTCCCACTGGCCGCCGCCGCGCGGCCCGACCCGCCGGAGCGGGTACCGGATCCGCTCCGGGTCCTCGACCTGGTTCAGCGTCGCCGGCCCCTTGGCGCAGTTGCGGCCGCGGCTCCCCGGGTGCTCGGGGTTCCCCTCGAACTTCTGGATCCGGAGCCGCTCGGGGTCGACGTAGGCGAGCAGCCCACACGCCGCCTCGCAGTTGAAGCAGATGGTGGGCAGGAGCTGGTAGCGGCGGCTCACCCGCCGCGGCCACGCCTGCGGGTCGAGCTCCTCCCAGTCGTCCCAGCGCTCGACGGGCGGGTAGCTCTGGAGGCCCCCGGCCGGCGCGGCGAGGCCCTGGGCGACGGGGTGGAGCGGATCGCGCGGCGCGGTCATGCGCGGGGTCCGGATGTCAGCACGCGTCGGGCCATGGTTCCCCCCCTCAGCTGAGCGGCGCGGCCTGGCCGGCGCGCACCCAGCAGTGCTCCCAGACGTACAGCCCCGCCAGCGCCAGGATCGCGGCCAGGCTCACCGCCGGCCGCCCCCCCACCGCGAGCAGGAGCGCGGGCGCGAGGGTCCCCACGACCACCACGCCGCCCCAGAACGCACCGCGCAGCGGGCCGTCGACGATGTGCCGCGCGGCCGCCGCGGCGTCCGTGTTCGGGTGCGGCGTGTAGCACTCCGCGAGCACCAGGGCGAAGCTCGTCGCGACACCGAGCAGGAGGAGCCCGCGCCACCCGGGCGCCGGTCCGCCCGCCAGGGCCCCGATCGCTGCCCCGGCGGTCAGCGCCGCCACGCCGAGGTGCGGCAGCACGAGCGGACTCTGCCAGAAGTCGCGGCCCTCGGCCTGGGCGAACAGGAGCGCGCTGTACCCGGCCGCCGCGAGCGCGAGGACCGCGAGCGGGAACAGGAGCACGACGGACGCCGCCGGCGCCCGGGCGGCCTCGGCCAGGAGCCAGCCCGCGAGCACCGCGCCGAACGCGATGAGGATCCAGGCGCCGCGGACGAGCCACGAGCCCGGGTTCGGCCGCAGCAGGATGAAGTGGAATCGGTCCGGCCGCTTCAGGTCCGCGACCAGCAGGACCGTGGTGAGCAGGAGGAACGCCAGCGCGACCGCGGGCAGGGCGACCCCGGTCGCCCCCGGCCAGCCGCCGATCGCCCCGATGACCCCGGCGAGCGCGGCCCCGGCCGCGATCGACTTCGTCCAGAGATACGCCGCCACCCGCCAGCCCCACGGCCGCTCCTCGTGCGGGACGTCGTAGACCGTCCGCCCGAGCGCCTCGACGGCCTTGGTGGTGGCCGCCCCGGCCCCCGCGCCGTCGTGGCCGCTCGCGGCCGCCGCCGCGGGGCGCTCGCCCCACAGCGTGGCGGGGCGCGCCTGCTGGAGCGCCGGCGCCAGCGCGGCGTGGTCCGCCCCCACGTAGAAGAGCTTCGGGCGCGTCCCCTGCTCGGGCTTGCGCACCAGCACCTGCTCGCGGGCGACGATGCGGGCGACCTCGCTCCCCGGATCGTCGAGGTCCCCGGCCAGGATCGCCCGCTCCGGGCAGACGATCACGCACGCCGGCTCCAGCCCCCGTTCCACGCGGTGGGCGCAGAAGTGGCACTTGGCCGCGGTCTGGGTCTCCGGGTCGATGTAGAGCGCGTCGTACGGGCACGCCTGGAGACACGACTTGCAGCCGATGCACCGGTCCCGGTCGAAGTCGACGATCCCGTCCGCGCGACGGTAGAGGGCGCGGGTCGGGCAGATCGCCACGCACGGCGCGTGGTCGCAGTGGTTGCAGCGGAGAACGGCGAAGTAGCGGCGGGTGTGCGGGAACTCGCCCTTCTCGACGTACTTGACCCAGGTGCGGAACGCCCCCAGCGGGACCCGGTTCTCCTCCTTGCACGCCACCGTGCAGGCGTGGCAGCCGATGCAGCGCGTCTGGTCGATCACGAAGCCGTAGCGCACGCCTCGCTCCTCTCCGCCGGTCAGGGAATGATGCGGACGCCCGCCAGCAGCATGCGCGCCCCGACGAGCGCGAGCGAGCCGGCCAGGATGCGGCGGATGATCGCGGCACTGGTCCCGATCGAGATCCGGGCCCCGACCTGCGCGCCCGCCAGCACCCCGAGGCCCATCAGGCCGACCGTCCTGAGGTCGACGTGCCCCAGGCACAGGAACGTCAACGCCCCGACCAGCGCGGAGATGCTGAGGACGAAGTGCGACGTGGCGGTGGCGACGTGCACCGGGAGCCCGAGCCCGACGATGAGGAACGGGACGTGGATGATCCCGCCGCCGATCCCGAACACGCTCGAGATCACGCCGACCCCGAAGCTGACCAGGACCCCCCGCCAGACGTCCACGCGGTAGTCGTGGGCCTCCCCGCCCGCATCGACGATCCGGCGGCGGCCGGCCCGCGACGACGGCGCCGCCGTCCGGCCCAGGAAGAGCAGGACCGCGATCACCAGCAGCACCGCCCCGAACGCCGGCCCGAAGACCCGGGCCGGCAGCGCCCGGGTCAGGTACGCGCCGCCGATCGCGCCGGGAACGGTCGCCGCCGCGAACCGCCAGCCGAGGTGGAGGTCGACCCGGCGCTGGCGCAGGTAGGCGACGCTGCCCGAGAGCGCGTTCAGGAACACCAGGCTGAGCGACGTGCCCACCGCGTCGGGCGGCGGGAAGTGGAACGCCAGCAACAGCAGCGGGACCAGGATGAACCCGCCGCCCGCCCCGATCAGCGTCCCGAAGGCGCCGACCGCGAAGCCCAGGGCGACGAGCACCACGCCCAGCGCCGGGGTGACGGGCATCGGGGGGGGCTACCGGGGCCCGGACGCGCGGAACTGCGGCTCGGCCTGCCACGCGCGCTTGAGCGTGTCGCCCCGGAGCCCGCACCGGAGCGCCTCGAGCGCCAGGGCGTC
>DASRDR010000059.1:0-20405 GCA_035652475.1 Candidatus Methylomirabilota bacterium
TCTCGGCGGCCGCCCGCGCGGAGTCCTACGAGCGGTGACGAGGATCAGAAGAGCGCGCGGGACTGCCCGCCGTCGACGTTGACGCAGGCGCCGATCACCAGGCTCGCGGCGTCGGAGGCGAGGAAGGCCACCACGCGCGCGACCTCCTCCGGGCGGCCGAACCGGCCGAGCGGCAGGTCGGCCTTGAGGAACGCCGCGATGCCGTCCGGATCCTCGCGCGTCCGGCGGTCCCACCCGCCGCCCGGGAAGACGATCGAGCCCGGGGCCACCGCGTTGACGCGGATCCCGAGCGGCGCCAGCTCCATCGCCAGCGCCTTGGACATGCCGATCTCGGCCGCCTTCGCGGCGATGTACGTCGGGCGCCGCACGTAGCTCCCGCCCCATTCGCGGCCGTAGATCGAGACGATGTTGACGATCGCGCCGCCGCTCCGGGCGCGCATCATCGGGACGGCGAGGCGGCTGGCGCGGACCGCCGGCATGAGGTTCAGGTCGATCGCGCGCTGCCACTCCTCGGGGTCGGTCTCGAGGAACGAGGCCCCCGTCGAGCCGCCGACGTTGTTGACGAGGATGTCCAGCCCGCCGAACGCGGCCGCCGTCGACTCGACCGCGCGGCGGACGCCGTCGCCGGTCGTGACGTCGGCCGGGATCGCCAGGGCCGTGATTCCCAGCGCCCGCGCCTCGGCGGCGGCCGATTCGAGCGCGTCCTTGCCGCGGGCGCACAGCGCCACCCGGCACCCCTCGCGCCCCAGCTCGAGCGCGATCGCGCGCCCGATCCCCCGGCTCGCGCCGGTGACCAGCGCCGCCCTCCCGGCCAGTCCGAGATCCATGATCGCTCCTCCGTCGCCGTCGCAGTCCGGGCCAGCCTAGCGGCCGGGGCGGCACCGCGCAACCGGTCGTCGGCGGCTCCGGCGGGCCCGGCGGCCGTCGGCGCCGTCGATCCCGTCGGCCCGCCCGCGGCGCGGGGCGGTCTGCCATAATGGGCCCCGGCGACGGGCCCGGCGCCCGCCGCGCCGGGAGGGATCCTGATGGCCGACGCTCCGCGGCTCCACGTCCGCGACGTGACGGCGCGTCCCGTCGTGGCGCCGCTCGTCCCGCCGCTCCACACCGCCTCGGGGTCGCTGACCGAGGCGCCGTTGCTGCTGGTCGACCTTCGCACCGAGGAGGGCCCGGTTGGCCGCGCCTACCTGTTCGGGTTCCAGCGCCTGACGCTCGGCCCGCTCCGCGACCTGGTGACCGGACTGGCCGAGACGATCGCCGGCCGCCCGGTCGCGCCGGCCGACCTGGACCGCGCGCTGCGTGCCCGCCTCACCCTCCTGGGCGCGCGCGGACTGCAGGGGATGGCGATCGCGGCCCTCGACCTCGCCGCCTGGGACGCGCTGGCGGTCGCCGCGGGGCTGCCGCTCGCGAGCGTGCTGGGCGGGGAGCTCCGACCCATCCCGGCCTACAGCAGCCTCGGCATGATCCCGCCGGGCGAGGCGGCGGACGTCGCCGCGAGGACCGTCGCCGCCGGGTTCCGGGGGCTCAAGATCAAGATCGGCTGGCCCACGCTCGAGCAGGACCTGGCGGTCGTGCGGGCGACCCGGCGGGCGCTGCCGGACGAGGTCGCGCTGATGGTCGACTTCAACCAGTCGCTGAGCACCGCGGAGGCGCTCCGGCGCGGCCGCGCGCTGGACGGCGAGGGGCTCGCCTGGATCGAGGAGCCGGTGCGGGCGGACGACTTCCGCGGCGCCGCCGAGGTGGCGCGGACGCTGGCCACGCCGATCCAGCTCGGCGAGAACCTGGCCGGCCCGTTCGAGATGGCCGAGGCGCTGCGGGCGGGCGCCGCGGACCTGGTGATGCCGGACGTCCAGCAGATCGGCGGCGTCACCGGCTGGCTTCGGGCCGCGGCGCTGGCCCACGCCGCGGCGATCCCGTGCTCGAGCCACCTCTTCATCGAGGCGAGCGCCCACCTGCTCGCGGTGACGCCGACCTGTCACTGGCTCGAGTACCTCGACATCGCGGCCCCGGTCCTCGCGGAGCCGCTCCGGCCGGTCGCCGGCGCGATCCGGGCGCCGGCCCGGCCCGGGCTCGGGCTCGCGTGGGACGAGGCGGCCGTGCGCCGCTACGGCCTCGCATGAGGAGCCGCCGCGCGCGGATCGCGGCGGCGGGCGCGGAGGGCCGGCGGGCGCCGCGGCGCGCTCGCGCGGAGCGCCGCCCCGGTGACCGGGGCGGTCGGCCGCGCGGTCGAGGGGGACCGACGCGGGAGGAGGACGCATGCTCGACCTGCTGATCCGAGGCGGCACGGTCGTGGACGGGACGAAGGCCCCGCCGCGCCCCGGCGACGTGGGGATCGCCGACGGCCGGATCGCCGCGGTCGGCGACCTGGCCGGGGCGGCGGCGCGGCGCACGATCGAGGCGGGAGGGCAGGTGGTCGCGCCGGGGTTCGTCGACATCCACTCCCACGCCGACTGGTCGCTCCTCGTCGATCCCCGAGCGGAGTCGGCGATCCGGCAGGGCGTGACCACGATGATCGTCGGCAACTGCGGGCACGCCCCCGCGCCGCTGGCGCGTCCCGAGGACGCGCGCCACCTGGTGCTGGGCTACGTGGAGTCGCCGGAGGTCCGCGCCGGCTGGCGCGACGTCGACGGCTACCTCCGGGCGCTCGAGGCCCGGCGGCCCGCGATCAACGTCGGGACGCTGATCGGCCACAACGCGGTGCGGGTGGCGGTGCTGGGGTTCGAGCCGCGCGCGGCGCGGCCGGACGAGATCCGCGCGATGCGGCAGCTCGTCGCCGAGGGGATGGCGGCCGGGGCCTTCGGGCTCTCCACCGGTCTCGAGTACCCGCTGGGGAAGGCGGCGACGACCGAGGAGGTCGTCGAGCTCGCGCGGGAGGCGCGGGGAGGCTTCTACGCGACGCACGCCCGGCATCGGAACGAGGGCGCCGAGGAGGCGCTCGACGAGGCGCTCGCGATCTGCCGGACGGCCGGCGTGCCGCTGCAGTTCTCCCACCTGCCCCCGCGGGTGTGGGCGCCGGACGGCGCGACCGCCCGCATGATCGCCGCGGTCGACCGGGCCCGGGCGGGTGGCCAGGACGCCGCGTTCGACTCCGTGTGCTACGGCTGGGGCTGCACCTCGGTGGCGAGTCTCCTCCCGGAGTGGGCGTTCGAGGACGGCGTGGGTGCCCTGGTGGCGCGGCTCGGCGACCCCGCGACCCGCGCGCGGATCAAGGCCTACGACCGGCCGTTCTACCGGTTCGTGCGCACCGGCGAGTGGGATCAGATGGCGCTCTACTCGTCGGCGGCCAGCCCCGAGTACGTCGGGCTCACCTTCGCGGAGATCGGGGCCCGGCTGGGGCGGGACCCCCACGACGCGCTCCTGGACCTCATGATCCGCGAGGGAGAGGGGCTCTACGGCATGCTGATGGCCGCGAACTCCCAGCGGCTCGACGAGATCCAGGCGGCCATCCGCCACCCGGCGTGCGCCGTCGAGTCGGACGGGCTCACGCTGGCCCACGACGGCCCGATGGCCGGGGTGCACCACCCGTACACCTACGGCTGGGCGGCGCGCCTGCTCGGCCAGTTCGTGCGGGAGGACCGCCTGCTGCCGCTCGAGGAGGCCGTCTGGAAGCTCACGGGGCTGCCGGCCGGCCGGGCCGGGCTCCCCGACCGCGGACGGCTCCGTCCGGGGCACGCGGCCGACGTCGTGGTCTTCGATCCGGCCACCATCCGGGACGCGACGACGATGGCGCGGCCGGACGAGTTCCCGCCGGGGATCAGGCTGACCGTCGTCAACGGGCAGGTCGCCTTCGACGGCCGGGCTCCGGCGTCCACGCGCACCGGCGTGGTGCTCCGCCGCCGCTGACCGGGCGGGTCAAGCGCCCTCCTGCGCCGGGGCATCGAGCGCCGGTGGCGCGCTCGGCGGTCGCGACGGATATCCGGGTCGGGCGGGGCCGACGCCGGGTGGCGGGCCCGCGGCGGCGGCCTTGCGGGCGAGGACCACCAGGCTGTTCCCGGTCGCGCGGCCGAGCACGGTCCCGGCCAGCGCCCGATCCAGGCGGCGCAGTCCCGCGTAGACGCGGGCCAGCCGGGCGCCGAGCCGCGGGCGGTGGAGGATGGTCGAGGGGATCAGGTTCGTGGCGCCGTGGATCCCCCACGCGCGCACCGGGACGAGGCCGGCCCTGGCGAGGAAGCCGTCGAGCTCGCGGCGCGTGAACAGCCGGAGCGGCGGGTACCCGGGGTAGGCGATCCAGATCCCGCGCCCGAGGGGGCGCGCGAGCGCCTGGCGCGCCTCGGCCGGCGTGGCCCCGTAGCCGAGCCGGTCGCCGGCGAGCGCGGAGGCGAGCCGCCACGCCAGATCGAGCGTCCACCGGCGCTCGACCTCCAGCACCAGGTGGCCGCCGGGCCGCAGCACCCGACCGAGCTCGCCGAGCGCCCGCGCCGGATCCTCGACGAACGAGAGCGTGCTCCCGCAGGAGACGGCCACGTCGAAGGCGCCGTCCCGCCACGGCAGGGCCTGCAGGTCGCCGCGGACGAACCGCGCGCCCCGGTGTCGCCGGCGCGCGACGGCGAGGAGCCCCGGCGACAGGTCGATCCCGGCGGCCCGGTACCCGAGCGCCAGCAGGAGCGCGGTCTGGAACCCGGTGCCGCAGCCGGCGTCGAGCGCAAGCCGGCGCTCGCCGGCTCCGCCCGGCGGGAGCGCACGCCGGAGGAGCCCGCCGAGCACGGCGTAGAGGTGCTCGTACCAGGGCTCGAGCTCGTCGTACGATGCGGCCATCGCGTCGAAGGCGGCGGTCGGGTCGGATCGCACGCGGCGAGTCTAGCCGGAGCCGGACGGAGGGGAAGAGGCGGGTCCATGCGCGAGCGGCGGCGGAGCGGCGGGCGGCGCCGGAACGGGGGGGCGCGGAGCGCGCTCGCGCGGACCGCGCGCGGTTCGCGCGATGGCGCCGGGGCGCGGCCCCGGCTCTGGCCGGTGCGGCGACCGCTCGCGCTGGTCGACGGCGCCGGGCCCGGCAGCGTGGCCCCGCTCCTCGAGCGGATGCGGGAGGGCGCCTTCCAGGGCCGCCGGCTGGGCGAGGCATTCACGACCTGGCGCGGGATGATCGACGGGGAGGGCCTGATCGCGCTCGGTCTCGCCGGCTCCATGGCCAGCGCGAGGCTCTGGCCGCTCGTGACCTGGCTGGTCGAGCGCGGCTACGTCGACCTCGTGGTCTCCACGTCGGCGAACGCCACCGAGGACCTGCTCGAGCAGCGCGGGGTCCGGCTCTACCGGGTCGACGCCGATCGGATCGACGACGAGGTGCTCCGCCGCCGCGGGTACTACCGGTTCTACGACCACGTGGTCCGGGCGGCGGACTACGACGCCCTGGAGGACTTCACCGCGGGGTTCTTCGAGCACCTGGCCGCCGTCTGGCCCGAGCCGGCGATCGGCGGCGTCCGCTTCATGCGCGAGCTCGGCCGGTGGCTCGAGGCGCGGGGGCTCGGGCGCGGGCTGGCCGCCACGTGCGCCCGGCACGGGGTGCCGCTGTTCGTCCCGGCGGCGCCCGACGGTCCGCTGGCCGAGGGCTATCGCCTCGCGCGTCGCAAGGGGCCGGTCGTGGACTTCTTCCGGGACTACGAGACCGCGCTGGCGATGATGAGCCGGTACATGGCGCCGGGCCCCGGGACGGGGGCGATCTTCCTCGGGGGCGGCGTGCCGAAGGACTTCATCCAGATCACGGCCACCAGCGTGGCGGCCCTCCGCGGCGGCACGGCGTCGCCGCACCTCGCCGCCATCCAGATCACGACCGACAACGTGGTGTTCGGCGGGCTCGGCGGGGCGGGCGTCAACACCGAGGCGATCTCGTGGGGCAAGGAAGCGGTGACCGGCGACAACGTCATGGTCTTCGCCGATCTCACGATCGCGGTCCCGCTGCTGTGCCAGGGCCTCCTCGAGCACTACGGGCCGCGCCACGTGCGCCCGGCGCGCGCCGCGATCGCCCGGGAGCTGGCGCGCCTCGACGGCGCCTGACCCGGATGCCCGTCCGGCTCGCGGCGGTCGCCGCCCGCCTTGACACGCTCCGGCGGGCCCGCCACGATGCCGGTGGGACGCGCGCGGGGCGACCGGCCCGCCGGCGCCGCCGTCGACCCGCGGCGCCCGCGCTCCGCCGGGGAGGCGACATGACGCCGAGCTACGCCAGCCTGGACGACCACTACCTCCACCCCCTCGCCGACCCGGCCGACCGGGGGCAGCTCATCGTCCTGGTGCGCGGCCACGGCATCCACGTCGAGGACGCCGAGGGCCGGACGTACATCGACGGGCTGGCCGGCCTGTGGAACGTGAACCTGGGGCACGGCCGCGAGGAGCTCGTCGAGGCGGCCGCCGAGCAGATGCGCCGGCTCGCGTTCGCCAACACCTACAGCGGGTACGCGAACGTGCCGGCCCTGGAGCTGGCCGCTCGCCTGGAGCAGGTCGCTTACCCGGGCCTCCGGGCGAGCTTCCTCGCCACCAGCGGGGTCGACGCCAACGAGGCGGCGTTCAAGACCGCGCGCTACTTCTGGCGACGCCACGGCCGCCCGGGCAAGGTGAAGGTCCTCTCGCTCGAGCACGGGTTCCACGGCGCGACGATCGCGGGGATGAGCGCCACCGGGATCCCCGACTACGCCCGGATGTTCCAGCCGCGCCTCGCCGAGTTCGTCCACGTGCCCTCCCACTACGCGTACCGCTGCGACTTCGCGGCGCCGGGCGAGGGCCCCGGGGCCGCGGCGGCCCGTCGCCTCGAGGAGGCGATCGTGCGCGAGGGGCCGGAGACCGTCGCGGCGTTCCTCGCCGAGCCGGTCCAGGGCGCGGGCGGGGTCATCGTGCCGCCGGCCGACTACTTCCCGCGGGTGCGCGCCGTCTGCGACCGGCACGACGTCCTCCTGGTGGCCGACGAGATCATCACCGGGTTCGGGCGGACCGGCGAGTGGTTCGGCCTCATGCACTGGGGCGTCCGGCCCGACGTGGTCACCTTCGCGAAGGGCGTCACGAGCGCCTACCTGCCGCTCGGCGGCATGATGGTCAGCGAGGCGATCGCCCGCACGATCCAGGAGGCGCCGCCGCCGGAGCGCTGGATGCACTCGTCCACCTACGCCGGCCACCCGGTCTGCTGCGCGGTCGCGCTCCGCACGCTCGACCTCCTCGAGCGCGAGGCGCTGGTCCCGCGGGTGGCGCGGCTCGGCCGCTACCTCCTGGACCGGCTCCGACCCCTCGAGGGGCTCGAGTGCGTCGGCGAGGTCCGCGGGCTCGGCCTGATGGCGGCGGTCGAGCTGGTGGCCGACCGGGCGCGGAGGACCCCGTTCGACCCCGCGCGACGGGTGGGCGCCCGGGTCACCCGGCACGCCCAGGCGGCGGGACTCCTCCTCCGGACGCGCGGCGACGTGGTGACGCTGGCGCCGCCCTTCGTCATCACCGAGCGCCAGATCGACGAGGTGGCCGCGATCGTCCGCACGGCGATCGAGAAGACCATGGCGGAGGTCCGGTGAGCGCGCCCGGGCCGGCGCCGGGCGGGGCGACGTTCGGCGGCCGCGTGGCCCTCGTCACCGGGGCGGGGTCGGGCATCGGGCGCGCCACGGCCGCGCTGTTCGCCGCCCGCGGCGGGGCGGTGGTGGCCGCCGACGTGCGCGAGGCCGCGGCACGGGAGACCGCGGCGGGCGTGCGGGCGGCCGGGGGCGACGCGGAGGGCGTTCGGTGCGACGTGACCTGCGCCGACGACGTGGCGGGCGCGGTGGAGCAGGCCCGCCGGGCGTTCGGCCGCCTGGACGTCGTCGTCCACTGCGCGGGGATCCTGCGGGTCGCGCCGCTCGAGGAGACCGGGGAGAAGGAGTGGGCGGAGGTGCTGAGCGTGAACCTCACCGGCGCGTTCCTGGTCACCCGGGCCGCGCTGCGCGCGCTCCGGGCGCAGGGTGGCGGCGCGATCGTCCACATCGCCTCCCGCGCGGCGATCCGGGCCAAGGAAGGCCACGGCGCCTACTCGGCGGCGAAGGCCGGCATCCTCCAGCTCACGCAGATGGCGGCGCTCGAGGGCGCCCCGCACCGGATCCGCGTCAACTGCGTGTGCCCGGGGTTCATCGACACGCCGATGACCCGCGGCGGGTACGACGCGGGCGCCGTCGAGTCCTGGTCGCGCGTCTGCCCGCTCGGGCGCGCCGGGACTCCGGAGGACGTCGCGCGGGCGATGCTGTTCCTCGCCTCCGACGAGGCGGCGTTCATCACGGGCGTCGCCCTGCCGGTCGACGGGGGGCGCACGATCCTCTGATGCCCGCGCCGGGCCGCTGAGCCGCCGGGCGGTATCGGGACGAGGAGGGGCGCATGCGCTGCGACACGCTGCTGCGAGGGGGCCGGGTGATCGACCCGGCCCAGGCGCTCGATGGCACGCTCGACGTGGCGGTGCGGGACGGCCGGATCGCGGCCGTCGCCGCCGGGCTCCCGCCCGGCGCGGCGCGGGAGGTCGTCGACGTCGCCGGCCGTCTCGTCCTGCCCGGCCTGGTGGACACCCACGCCCACGTCTACCGGCACGTGACCGGGCGGTTCGGGCTGGACGCAGACCTGGTCGGGGTCCACTCGGGGGTGACCACGGTCGTCGATCAGGGCGGCCCGAGCTGCATGACGCTCCCGGGGTTCCGCCGCTTCATCGTCGAGCCCGCGGCCACGCGCGTGTACGCGTTCCTCTCCGCGTACCTGGTCGGGGGCCTGGAAGGCCATTACTACCCCGCGCTCTACCGGCCTGACTGCGTGGACGTCGAGGCCACCGTGCGGGCAGCGCGCGAGAACCGCGATCTGGTCCGCGGGCTCAAGGCCCACGCCGAGCTCGGCGGGTTCGCGCGGTGGGGGAGCGAGGTGCTCCGGCTCTCGGCGCGGATCGCCCGGGAGGCCGACCTGCCGCTCTACGTCCACTTCGGCCAGCTCTGGCCGCTGCCCGAGGCGGGCGCCGGCGGCGTCGACCCGGACGGGATCCTCCCGGAGGTCGTCGAGCTCCTGCGGCCCGGGGACATCCTCGCCCATCCGTTCACGCGCCATCCCGGCGGCTTCGTCGACCGGCGCGGGTGTGTCCATCCGGTGGTCCGGGAGGCGCTGGCGCGCGGGCTCCGGGTCGACGTCGGCCACGGCTCCCACTTCAGCTTCCGGATGGCGCGGATCGCGATCGCCGCCGGGATCGTGCCCGACACGCTCGGCGCCGACATGCACGGGTACAACACCGCGGTCCCGCCGCCGGCCGGCACGCCCGCCTCGCACCCGGACCCCGAGACCCACATGTTCGCCGGGCAGGCCCGCTTCAGCCTGGCGTCCGCGATGACCAGCCTGATCGCGTGCGGCCTCACGCTCGAGCAGGTCGTGCCGATGGTGACGGCGAACGCGGCGCGGATGCTGGGGCTCGGCGACGAGGTCGGGACGCTCCGGCCCGGCGCGGTGGCGGACGTGACGGTGCTCGACGACCGGCGGGGGCGCTGGGCCCTGCGGGACAACGAGGGGACGCGCGTCACGGCCGAGCGCTTGCTGGTCCCGTTCTTCTGCCTCCGTGCAGGACGCCGCGTCGACGCGGACGCCCCGATCCTTCCGGTCGCCGAAGCCGCCTGACGGCGCGGTCCCGGCATCGGGGTTGCAGCAGCGACCCCGGGAGGACCGGAATGAGACAGCCTCGCGCGCTCGCCGCCTCGACGCGTCACGGCGCGCTCGGCGGGCGGGTCGCGTCGGGGTGCCTGTCGGTTCTTCGCATGGGTCCTCACCGCGCCGGCCTCATCGACGAAACCGGCTCGCCGGCCGCCCCGGAGTGGCTCGCTGGGGGGCCCGGCTCGGGCGAGGCGATGGGCCACCCGGGCCCCGCGGTGGCGCAGCTGGGCCACCTCGTCCGCAGCGCGGGGTGCGGCGCGGTCCACGGCCCGGCCCTCGCGCGCCGGGGCGCGCGGAAACCGCTCTGGTGGCTGGCGAGCTCCGGGACGGGGCCCTGGGCGCTCGGCGCGCTCGGCGTGTTCCTCGAGCCGGGCATCGCCGCGCCGGCCTGGCGCACGGGAGCGATCCCCGACCTCGTGAACATGGGCGCTCACCTGCTCCTCGGGGCCGCGGCGCGGCTGGTCGCCGGTGAGCCGGGCGCCCCAGGACGACCGGCACCCGACGTCCGATCGCGAAGCGCCGTCGCGCGGGTCGCGTAGCTGACCGGCGCGCCCGGCCTTCGCGACAGCGTGACGCGCTACGGCCTCGCTGTCGCCTGCGCGGCGGCGGCGATGCTGGGGGCGGTCGCGATGCCCGCCCGCTTCGCGATCGCGCTCCCGCACGTGGCCGGGTTCCTCGCCGTGGCCGCCAGCGCCTGGGTTGCCGGGCGCGGCCCCGGGATCCTGGCCACCGTGCTCTGCGCGGTGGTCACGGCGTCGGTCTGGCTCCCCGGGATCCGGTCCCCGGGCGAGCTGTTCGGGCTGGCGGCGTTCGTCGTCGGCGGCGTCGTGCTGAGCGTCCTCGGGGCCGCGGTCCGGAGCCGACAGGACCAGCTGGCCGAGCTCCTGAACCAGGCCGCCGACGGGGTGATCGCGGTCGACCGCGACTGGCGCTGCACCGTCGTCACCGCCCGGGCGGTCGAGCGGCTCGGGCGTCCGACGGAGGCGATCCGCGGCCGCCAGCTCTGGGACGCCTTCCCCGAGTGCGTGGGGACGCCCCTCGAGGAGCAGGCGCGCCGCGCGATGCACGAGGGCGTCGCGGCGGAGCTCGACCCGCAGGGCCCGCCCGGCGGGCCGTGGCGCCACGTGCGGGTGGTTCCGCTGCGGCGCGGCATGGCGATCGTCTTCCCGCACGTGTCGTCCGCGCACGCCGTCCACATCCAGCGGCTGGCGGCGATCGTCCAGCATGCCGACGACGCGATCGTCAGCAAGACGCTCGACGGCATCATCACGTCCTGGAACCCGGCCGCCGAGCGGATGTTCGGCTACACCGCGGAGGAGGCGATCGGCCGCTCGATCCTCCTCATCATCCCGCCCGAGCGGCACGCCGAGGAGGGCGAGATCCTCCGCCGGCTCCGCGCCGGCGAGCTGGTCGACCACTTCCAGACCGTGCGCGTCCGCAAGGACGGCACGCCGGTCGACATCTCGCTGACCGTGTCCCCGCTGAAGGACGACCAGGGCCGGATCGTGGGCGCCTCGAAGATCGCCCGGGACGTCACGCAGCAGAAGCGGCTCCAGGCGGAGCGGGACCTGTGGCTCGCCCGCGAGCGGATCACCCGCGCCGAGGCCGAGGCGGCGAACCGCGAGAAGGACGAGTTCCTGGCCGTCCTCTCCCACGAGCTCCGGACGCCGCTCAACGCGGTGTACGGGTGGGCCCGGATGCTCCGCTCGGGGCGGCTGGCCCCGGGGGAGACCGAGCGCGCGCTGGACGTCATCGTCCGGAACACCGAGACCCAGATCCAGCTGATCAACGATCTCCTGGAGGTCTCGCGGATCGTCGCCGGGAAGCTCCGGCTCGAGCCCCGCGTGGTGGACCTGGCCGCCGTGGTGGAGGCGGCACTCGACGTCGTGCGGCCGACCGCGGCCGCGAAGGAGGTGCGTCTCGAGGCCGTGCTGGACCCGAACAGCGGCCTGGTGATGGGGGATCCGGATCGCCTGCAGCAGGTCGTGTGGAACCTCCTGACCAACGCCGTGAAGTTCACCCCGCGCCGTGGCCGGGTCCAGGTGGTGCTCCGGCCCGCCGACTCGTCGATCGAGATGATCGTCGCCGACACCGGGATCGGGATCCCGCCCGAGATCCTGCCGATCATCTTCGAGCGATTCCGTCAGGGCGACAGCTCGAGCACCCGCGCCCATACCGGCCTCGGGCTCGGGCTGGCCCTGGTGCGGCACCTGGTCGAGCTCCACGGCGGGACGGTGGTCGCCGAGAGCGAGGGAAAAGGGCGCGGCGCGACCTTCACCGTGCGCTTGCCGCGGACCCTGGCCCGGCACGTCGGCCGGCCGGCGGAGTCCGGAGCCGGCGAGCCGGCGACGCTCGGGGGGATCCCGCGCCTCGTCAACGTTCGCGTGCTGGCGGTCGACGATGACCCGGAATCGCTCCAGGTGGCCCGGGCCATCCTCGCCGGGGCGGGCGCGGAGGTCCACACCAGCGCCTCGGCGCGGGACGCGCTGGAGGCGCTCCAGCGCGATCCGCCGGACGTCCTCGTGTCGGACATCGAGATGCCCGGCGAGGATGGGTACGCCCTGATCCAGCGGGTGCGCGCCCTCGCTCCCGCGGCCGGCGGCCGGACGCCGGCCCTGGCGCTGACCGCCTACGCGCGCAGGAACGATCGGCGGCGCGCGCTGGCGGCCGGGTACCAGATGTACGTCGCCAAGCCGGTGGACCCGGACGAGCTGGTCACGGTGGTGGCGAGCCTGGCCGGCCGGCTGGGGTCGCGGCCGGACCAGCGCTCGCCGGCGTAGCCCCGCCGGCCGCCGCCGGGAGCGGCGCCGCCGTGCGCCGGGGGGCCTGGATCAGCCGCGCTCCATCCCGCTCCGCCGGATGGCGTCGGCGGCGTCGGCGATGCCCATCCGCTGGAACAGCTCGGCGACGTAGAAGCCGGTCGGCCCAGCCGAGTAGGCCACCGACCCCCTTTACGGCGCCGGTGGTGGAGCGCGGTGCCGGCGGGCTCGACCGCGGTGCCGCCGGCGCCCCGGCTCAGGAGCCCTTCCGGGACTCCAGCACCTCGCGCGGCGCGTAGTACTTGGCCTGGGCGACGATGTCGACCCCGACGACCTCGCTCCAGGCCTGGAGCAGCCGCTTCACCGTGGGCCCGGGCTTCCCGTCGCCGATCGGTCGCCGGTCCACGCGCGTGACGGGGAGGACGCAGGGGCTCGTGCTCGTGAAGAACGCCTCGTCGGCCGTGTAGAGGTCGTAGGGCTGGAGGTCCTCCTCGGCGACCGAGATCCCGAGCTCCCGCGCCAGGTCGAAGACGGTCGCCCGCGACACTCCCTGCAGCACGCCACGGTCCCCGGGGGTCCGGATCACCCCGTTCGTCACCAGGAACAGGTTGTACCCGACGCCCTCGGTCAGGTTCCCGCGGCCGTCCAGCAGGATCGGCCAGCCGTCCGGGTCGATGTCGGACGCCTCGAGCTCGGCGAGGTTGAAGTTCATGCGGCTGAAGTTCTTGACCTTGGGGTCGAGCGCGTCGGGAGCGAAGCTGCGGGTGCGCACGATGACCCCGTGGGCGCCGGTGTCGTAGAGGTGCGCGAAACGCGAGAAGCCGATCTGGCGCGTGCAGACGCCGACCGCCGGCGGCCCCGCCCGGTGGGCCCAGCGGCCGCGGCCGCGGGTGACGAACTGCCAGATCTGGTAGTCGCCGACGTCGGCGCGGAGGTGCTCGTTCCGGGAGACCACCTCCTCGCTGATCCGCTCCAGCTCGTCGGGGGACAGGCCGGGATCGATGCGGACGTACTTCAGCGAGCGGTAGAGCCGGTCGACGTGCTCGCGCATCCGGAAGCTCTTCCCGTTGAAGGTCCGGGCCACGTCGAACACGCAGTCCCCGACCAGGAACCCGCGGTCCAGCGGGTCGATGCGCACCTGGCTGAAGGGCACCCAGTCTCCGCAGAAGTACGCCACGTAGTCGGCCATCGCTCCTCCTCGTACGCCGTCCGCCCCGGGGTGAGAGGCCCGCGGCGCGGGATCGCCGGGCGCGGGCCGAGCGCGCGAGCTTCGGCGGGCCGCCCGGTGTCGCAGGCCCGCGTCGCGCGATCGAGCGCGATTGTACCCGCCTTCTGCGGTCGCGGAAAGCGTGCTAGCCTCTCGGTCGCCGCCGAGGCCGCGCATGCGGCCGTGGGCGGACACTGACCGGCACAGGCGAGGCGCGATGGCGGGGGGTCGGATTCGCGTGGGCGTGGTCGGGACCGGCCGCATCGCGGACTTCGTCCACCTCCCGAGCCTGCGGCTGCTCCCGGAGCTCTGCCAGGTCAGCGCGGTGGCGTCGCGCGACCCGGCCCGGGCCAAGGCGTTCGCCGAGCGCTGGGGGATCCCGCGGGTCCACGCGACCTGGGAAGCGCTGGTGGGCGATCCCGAGCTCGACGCGGTCGTCCTCTGCCCGCCCAGCGACCTGAACGTGCCGATGGCCGGGGCGGCGATCCGGGCCGGCAAGCACGTCCTCTGCGAGAAGCCGCTCGCGCTCACGTATCCCGAGGCGCGCGCGCTGGCCGCCCTGGCCGCCGCGAGCCCGGACCGGGTGCACATGGTGGCGTTCACGTTCCGCTTCCCGGCCGCGCTCCGGTATCTCCGCCGGCTCGTGGAGGAGCGCCACTTCGGCGAGATCCGCCACTGGCGGATGTCGTACTTCAACGACGGCCAGCTGGACCCGGCCGGGCCGTTCACGTGGCGGCACCTGCGCGTCCGCGGCGGGGCCGGCGTCGTCGCCGACATGGGCTCCCACATGGTGGACGTCGCGCGCTACCTCCTGGGGGACGTGGCGGCCGTCGCCGCGATCGCACGCACCTACGTCGGCGAGCGCGCTGACGCCGCCGGCGTGCGGCGGCGGGTGGAGACGCCGGAGGCGGGCGCCTGGGTGGCGGAGTTCGCGAGCGGCGTCATCGGGACCTTCGACGTGAGCCGCGGCGTGGCCGGCCGGGGCGGGACGGGACGCCCCCAGTACCAGGCGGTCGAGCTCCACGGGACCGGGGGCGGCGCGCTCTACGAGCTGACCCGGCCGTTCCACGTGCAGCTGAGCGCGGGCCCGCTCCTGGCGCGGCGCCAGCACTGGGTGACCGTCGAGGTGCCGCCGGAGTTCGCCGTGTTCCCCGGCTCGCCGCGCAATCCCCGCGTCGATGATCCGCTGCTCGGCTACAAGTACGATCAGGGCGTCGCGTTCGTCCGCGCCATCCGCGGCGAGACGACCGACTACCCGACGTTCCGCGACGGCGCCGCCGCCCAGGCCGTGGTCGACGCGGTCGACCTGGCTGGCCGGGAGCGCCGCTGGGTGACCGTCCCCCGTGAGTGAGGCGTGGGGGCCCCGCCCCGCGCCCGTCCCCGCACTCCGCTGCCAAGGAGGTTCCGCCCATGACCGGTGAAGCCCGCCTCCTCCGCATCCTGCCGGTGGCGCTGACGCTCGCCCTGGCGCTCGCGGGCGCCGTCGCCGTCGGCCCGGCGGCCGCGGCGGCCAAGAACACCCTGGTGCTCGGGGTCGACATCAGCGACACCCGCACGTTCGACCCCGCGCGGCAGTTCGAGTACTCGCCGCCGATCACCATGCGCGCCGCCTACGAGACCCTGGTGACCATGGCGCCCGGGGACTACGTCACGGTGCGTCCGCTCCTGGCCGAGAGCTGGAAGCTCGTCGACGGCGGGAAGGCCTGGGAGTTCAAGCTCCGCAAGGGGGTCCGGTTCGCGAGCGGCAACCCGCTCACCGCCGACGACGTGAAGTTCTCCTTCGAGCGCCTGGCCCACGTGAAGGACCAGCCGGCGGACATGGCCGAGAACCTGGGCGGGGTGGAGGTCGTCGACCCCCAGACCGTCCGCCTCGTCATGGCGGACAAGGGCCAGCCGCTGCTCACCCTGCTCACCTCGGTCACGTTCGCGGTGTACGACTCGAAAACCGTGATGGCGCAGGGCGGCACCAGCGGCAAGGACGCCGAGAAGGCGGACAAGGCGACCGCCTGGCTCGACACGCACTCGGCGGGGACCGGCCCGTACGTGCTGACCGGCTGGACCCGCAACCAGGAGATCGTCCTCGAGCGCAACAAGAACTACTGGCGGGCGCCGGCCGCGTTCGAGCGGGTGGTGCTGCGGCACCTCGGCGACGGCGCGGCGCAGGTGCTGGCGCTCCGGCGGGGAGACGTCGACGCCGCCCTGAACCTCTCGCCGGACCAGCTGGATTCCCTCGCCAAGGATCCGAACCTCCGGATCGTGTCGGCGCCGAGCCTGGACTACATGTACCTCACGCTGACGAGCAGCCCCGAGCTGAACGCGAACCTTGCCAGGAAGGCGGCCCGCCAGGCGGTGGCCCACGCGATCGACTACGACGGCATCGTCAAGGGCCTCATGGGCGGGCACGCGATCCGACCGGCGACGTTCATCCCGATCGGTCTCGGCGGCTCGACGGAGGCGCTGACCCGGGAGATCGGCTACAAGCAGGACCTGGCCCGCGCGAAGAAGCTGCTCGCCGAGGCCGGCCTGCCCGGGGGCTTCGCGTTCAGGCTCTCGTACGGCAAGGCCTCGATCGCCGGGACGTCCTACGACCTGGTCGCCCAGAAGATCCAGTCGGACCTGGCGCGGGTCGGGATCACCGCCGACCTCGACCCCCTGGACCAGGCGACGCTCCGCACGCAGTACAAGGAGGGGAAGGCGCAGGCGGTCCTCACGTTCTGGAACCCCGACGCGATGGAGCCTTACCTCTGGGCCCAGCCCTCCATCGGGCGGGTCGCCAAGCGCGTCCACTGGACGCCGCCGAAGGAGCTGGTCGACCTGGTGACACGGGCCGGGGGGGAGCCCGACCCGAAGAAGCAGGTCGGGCTCTACCGCGAGTACCAGAAGGTGCTGGTCGACCAGGCCAACTACGTCATCCTGGTGCAGCCGATCTACCGGGTGGCGACGAGCAAGGCGATCACGGGCTACCAGCTCACCGCGGCTGGCTGGCAGGTGAACCTCTACGACGTCAAGCCGGCGAAGTGAGCGCGGGTTCCGGCGTCGGCGGGTCGCCGGGCGGGCGATGCCGGCGACGGCGGTGAGCCGGCGGGGGCAGCATCTCGGCCGGCGCGACCCGGCGCGGGCGCGCGGCGGCGTGCGCTGACGGGGCGCGCGGTCCGCGGCGGGCCCGGCGCGCCGCCGGGGTAGATGGGCTTCCGCTACGTCCTCCTGCGGGTGGTCGCCTCGGCCGCGATGGCCGTGGCGGCCACCCTCGTCGTCTTCCTGATCGCCCACACGGTCCCGGCGGACCCGGTCCTCGCCCAGCTGGGCGACCGGCAGTCGGCGAACCCGGAGACGGTCGCCCGGTTCCGCGCGCGGTGGGGGCTCGACCGGCCGCTCTGGCAGCAGTACGCGATCTTCCTGGATCGCCTGGCGCACGGCGACCTCGGGGAGTCCATCGCCTCGCGGCGGCCGGTGCTGGACGACATCCGCCAGTACCTCCCGGCGACGATCGAGCTGGCGACCGCCGCCGCGCTGCTGACGGTCGCCATCGGGGTGCCGCTCGGGATCGCCGCCGCGGTCCGGCGCGACGGCTGGCTCGATCACGCGGCGCGGATGCTCTGCCTGATCGGCGTGTCGGCCCCGACCTTCTGGCTGGCGTTCCTGGTCCTCGCCGTGTTCTACGGCGGCCTGGAGATCGCGCCGTCCCCGGGCCGGCTCGACGTCGGCGCGGCGGCGCCGCGGCCGGCCACCGGGCTGTTCCTGGTGGACAGCGCGCTGGCGGGGGACTGGGGGACGTTCCGGAGCGCGCTCGGGCACCTCGTGCTGCCCGCGGCCGTGCTGGCGGCGTCCACCCTCGGCCTGATCACCCGCACGACCCGGGCGGCCATGTTGGAGACGCTCGGCCAGGACTACGTGCGGACGGCGCGCGCCAAGGGGGTCGGCGAGCGCGGCGTGGTGCGGCGGCATGCGCTGCCGAACGCCATGGTCCCGGTCCTCACGCTGGGCGGGCTCGCCTATGCCGAGCTGCTGGCGGGGACCGTGCTCACCGAGACCATCTTCGCGTGGCCCGGACTCGGCCGGTACACGTACCAGAGCGCGCTCGCGCTCGACTTCCCGGCCATCATGGGGGTGACGTTCCTGGTCGCGCTGATCTACCTGGCCGTCAACTTCGCGGTCGACGTGAGCTACCTCCTGGTGGACCCGCGGGTCGCGCGGCGGTGAGCGCGCTGCCGCCGGCGCCGCTCGCGGAGACCGGCCCGGGGCGCCCGCCGGCACCGGGCCGCCCGGCGCTGGCGGGCCCGGCGACCGGCGCCGTGGGGACGACCCCGAGCGGGCCGGCGTCGCCGCGTCGCTCCCGGCGCCGGGCGCTCGGGGTCGCCGGCGCCGCGGTCGTCCTCGCGTGGGTCGCGGTCGCGCTGGCCGCCCCGCGCCTGGCCCCGTACTCGCCCCGGCAGGTCGACGTCGTCGCCCGGCTCCGGGCGCCATCGACCGCCCACCCGTTCGGGACCGATTCGCTCGGCCGCGATGTGCTCTCCCGGGTGCTGGTCGGCGCGCGGGTGTCGCTGCCGGCCGGGTTCGCGGTGGTGGTCGCGGCGGCCGCACTCGGGACCCTCTACGGAGGCGTCGCCGCCTATGCGGGCCCCAAGGCGGAGGAGGGACTCATGCGGGTCACCGACCTCTTCCTCTCGTTCCCGCCGCTCCTCCTCGCGATGGCGATCGCCGCCGCCCTCGGGAAGGGGATCGTGAACACGATCGTGGCGATGGCCGTCGTCTGGTGGCCGAAGTACGCGCGGGTCGCCCGGAGCCTGGTCCTCGTGCAGCGCTCGCTCGAGTACGTGGAGGCCGCGCGCGCGCTGGGGCAGGGGGCGGGGCGGGTCCTGCTGCGTCACATCGTGCCGAACGCCGCCGGGCCGCTGGTGGTGCTGCTCACGCTCGACGTCGGCAACGCGATGATCACGTTCGCCGGCCTCTCGTTCCTGGGGCTCGGGGTGGTGCCCCCGACGCCGGAGTGGGGGGCGATGGTCTCCGAGGGGCAGGTGCTGATCGAGCAGTGGTGGGTCTCGACGTTCCCGGGGCTTGCGATCTTCACGGTCGTGGTGGGGTTCAACTTCGTGGGCGACGCGCTCCGGGACTGGCTGGACCCCCGCGCCGCGCGGGGGTGAGGGAGGCGCGATGCGGGCGCAGGTGGTCGTCATCGGTGGCGGGGCGTTCGGGGCCAGCGCGTTCTACCACCTGACGGCCCGCGGCGTGCGGGACGTGGTGCTCGTCGAGCAGGCGACGCTCGGCTCCGGCTCGACCGGCCGCTCGGCCGCGGTGGTGGAAACGCAGTACCTCGCGCCGGACCAGGTCGCGCTGTGTGCCTGGTCGATGCGGGTCTTCCGGCGGCTCGAGCGGGAGCAGGGCCTGCCGTTCGTCCACCACGGCTACCTGCGTCTCGGCCACACGGCGGAGGCGGTGGCCGAGTTCGAGCGGAGCGTGGCCCTCCAGCGGGAGCACGGGGTGGAGGACGCGGTCGTCCTCGCGCCCGCCGAGATCCCGCGGGTCCTGCCGGCGCTGAGGGTGGACGATCTCGCGGGCGCGCTCTGGGGTCCGTCCGACGGCTACGTCGACGCGGTCCGCTACTGCGAGCTGCTGGTCGGGCTCGGCCGGGACCGCGGCGGCCGGGTCCTCCAGGGCCGGCGGGCGACGGGCGTGCGGCTCCGGGGCGGGCGGGTGGCGGCGGTCGCGTGCGGGGACGAGCTCCTCGAGTGCGACGCGGTCGTCAACGCGGCCGGGGCGTGGGCGCGCGGCCTCGGGGCGGCGCTCGGCCTCACGCTGCCCGTCGACGGCTACCGGCGCCAGCTCGTCCAGTTCGAGCCGCCCCGGCCGTTCGATGCCCCGGTGCCCATGGTCATCGACTACGTGCCGGGGGTCGAGCGGGAGGGCCTCTACTTCCGCGACGACACCCCCGCCCGCCTGGTCGCGGGGCTCCACCGGGAGGTGCACGGGGACACGGAGCAGCCGGCGGATCCCGACGCCTTCCGGCAGTCGGTCGACTGGGAGTACGCGGCCCGCGTCGCCGAGGCGCTGGCGGCCCGCCATCGGGGCGCCGCGGGGTTCCGGGTCACGGGCGGCTGGGCCGGTCTCTACCCGCTCACGCCGGACGCGCGGCCCATCGTCGGGCCGACGCCGGGGATCGCCGGCCTCTTCCACGCGCTGGGCGGCGGCGGGGTCGGCGTCCAGATCTCGCCGGCGATCGGGGCGATGGTCGCCGACCTGGTCACCACGGGCGAGACCGGCGTGCTGCCGGACTGGCGACGCTACCGGCTCGAGCGCTTCGCCGGGGCCGGCGCGTGAGGCCGCGCGCGGGCCCGACGACGGAGACGGCGGGTCCGGCGCGCGCGCTCGGGCGCGGTCAGCGGTCGGGGGGCGGGCGCCGGCCCTCGAGGCGGTACCGGCGGTAGTCGGCCAGGATCAGGCCGTGGTCGAAGGCGAGCGGCGCCGGGAGCGCGTCGAGCGGGAAGACGGCTGCGCGGACCGCGTCGTCCCCGCCGACCGGCGTGCCCCGGCCCCGACCGATGTACACCGCGCTGAGCGTCGGGCCGCGCGGATCGCGGGCGGGGTCGGCGTAGACGTGGAAGAGCTCGCTCAGCTCGACCTCGAGCCCCGTCTCCTCCCGGAGCTCGCGCCGGGCGGCCGTCGCCGCGCTCTCGCCCGCCTCCACGAAGCCGCCGGGGAGAGCCCAGCCGGGCGGCGGATGCTTGCGCTCGACGAGCACGATCCCGCCGCCGGGCATCTCGACGATGACGTCGACCGTCGGCCGCGGTCCGGGCGGCGGGCTCACGGCCGCCCCTCCGGAGCGAGCCCCGCGCGCGCGC
>DASRDR010000060.1:0-6870 GCA_035652475.1 Candidatus Methylomirabilota bacterium
GGTCTCCGGCCGGGCCATCGCCGCCAGCGTCGCGCGGTAGGCCTCGCGGGAGAGGCAGGCCCGGGCGAAGGAGTTGAGGAGCACGGGGTGGACGCCGAGCTCGGCCAGCGCGCGGACGTCGGCCCCCACCAGCGCGGCGCGCTCGGCGTCGGTGAGCCCGTACGCGGCGGCGAGCGCGGCCCGCTCCGGGTGCGGCGCCTCCGGCGGGCCCTTCGGGTTCAGGTAGTCGTAGATCGCCTTCTGGAGCGCGTAGAGCGCCACCGCGCGACCTCCTCGCTCGCGGGCGCGATGCGCCGCCCCGGCCCGTGTTGACACGCGCAAGCCGGTTTGGCTACTGTCAAACACGATTCGCGCCGCGCTGTCAAGCTCGCGACCGCCACCTGAGATGCTGCTGGTCGAGATCCCCGCCGGATGCGCGGCCGGCGGTCGCACGCACTCCCGCGAGGGCGAGGAGTGCCACGACGCCGCGCGGGTTCATCGACACCACGATCCACGAGCGCCGGGCGGCCGCCGGCCCGCACCCGCCGCGCCGCCCGGGACGGGGCCGGTCCGGGCGCGCCGCGTCCCGCCCGGCCGGCGCGAGGAGGAGCGTGCGATGAGACGAGGCGCATGGGTCACCGCGGTCGCGCTGGGCCTCCTGGCGGCCGGGCTGGGCCGGCCGGCCGCCGCGCAGGCGATCCGGGTGGGGGCGGTGGTGCCGCTCACCGGACGCTACGCGGCCGGCGGCGCGCAGGTCCGGGCGGGGTACGAGCTGGCCATCGAGGACGTGAACCGCGCCGGCGGCGTCGCGGTGGGGGGCCGTCGCGCGCCGCTCGAGCTGGTCCTGCTGGACGACGAGTCCGACGCGACCAAGACGGTAGCGCGCCTGGAGACGCTCGCCGCCCAGGGGGTGGTGGCGTACCTCGGCGGCTTCGGGTCGGATCTCCACGCGGCGGCGGCATCGGTCGCGGAGAAGAACCGGGTGCCGTATCTGGGCGTCGCGTTCGCGCTCCACAAGATCCACGAGCAGGGATTCCGGTACCTGTTCTCGCCGTTCTGGAAGTCGCCGGACATCGGGAAGGAGCTGGTGCCGCTCCTGGCCTCGATCCCGGCCGGCGATCGGCCGAGGCGGGCGGCGGTCTTCCAGGAGAAGACCGACTGGGGCCGCGAGATGGCGGCCGCGTTCGTGGAGACCGGCAAGGCGGCCGGCTACGAGGTCGTCGTCCACGGCGAGTACGCCCCGGGCGCGAAGGACTACTCGGACCTGATCCTCAAGGCGAAGTCCGCCGGCGCGGACGCCCTCCTCGCGCTCCCGACGCCGCCGGACGGGATGACGATGGTCAAGCAGATGCGGGAGCTCGACTGGGCGCCGAAGCTCGCGCTCCTGATCCGCGCCCCCGACCCGCCGGTCTGGGCGAAGAACCTCGGCAAGGACGGGGACTACGTCCTGCTCGCACCGGGGTGGCACCACGCCATGACGTACCCGGGGGTCGCGGAGCTCAACGCCGCGCACCAGCGGCGCGTCGGACGGCCGGCGGATCCGATCACCGGGCCGGCGTACGCGTGCGTGCAGATCCTGGGCGCCGCCCTCGCCCGGGCCGGCGCCGCGGATCGCGACCGCGTCCGGGACGCGATCGCCGCCACCGACCTGACCACCGTGATCGGGCCGGTGAAGTTCCGTCCGGACGGGACCGGGATCGTGCAGTCCGTCTTCGTCCAGTGGATCAACGGCAAGCAGGAGCTCGTCTGGCCGCGCGAGTTCGCGACGGCCCCGCTGGCGTACCCGGCGCCGCCGTTCGCGCAGCGGTGAGCCGCCTCCCGGCCGGGCGCTGATGCCCCTGCTGCGCGTCGAGGGGCTCTCGAAGGCGTTCGCCGGGGTGCAGGCGGTCCGGGCCGTGACCTTCACGGTGCCGGAGGGGGCCGTGGTCGGGGTCATGGGCCCGAACGGCTCCGGCAAGACGACCCTGTTCAACCTCATCGCGGGCGCCCTCCGGCCGGACGGCGGGCGGATCCTCCTGCGAGAGCGCGACGTCACCGGGTGGCCGCCGCACCGGATGTGCGCCGGCGGCGTCGCCCGGACCTTCCAGCACGCGCGCCCGTTCCCGGCCCTGACCGCGCTCGACAACGTCCTGGTCGCTCACCGTCACGGTCGCCGGCGCGCGGCGGACCCCGATCCCGACCGCGCGGCGCAGCGGGCGCTGGCGCTGGTCGGCCTCGAGGCGAAGGCCCACTGGCGGGCCGGCGACCTGAGCCTCGTCGAGCGGCGGCGCCTCGAGCTGGCCCGCGCCGTCGCGACCGGCCCCGACCTCCTCCTGCTCGACGAGTTCATGGCCGGGCTCACCCCGGCGGAGACCGGCGAGGCCATGGCGATGATCCGCCGGGCCCGGGAGGGCGGGACGACGCTCATGCTGGTCGAGCACATCGTCTGGGCGCTCCTGGATCTCTCGGACCAGATCGTCGTCCTGAGCGCCGGCGAGAAGATCGCCGACGGTCCCCCGGCGGCGGTCGCCGCCGCGCCGGCCGTCCTCGACGCGTACCTGGGGGCCACGCGGCCGCGCACGCCGCACGCGGGGACGGGCGGTGCTTGACGTCCGGGGCCTCGACGCGGCCTACGGGGAGCTGCGGGCGCTCGAGGCGGTCAGCGTCCGGGTCGCGGCCGGCGAGATCGTGGCCCTGGTCGGCTCGAACGGCGCGGGCAAGACGACCCTCCTCCGGGTGATCGCCGGGTTGACGCGCCCCCGCGGGGGGCGCGTCCTGTGGGACGGCGAGGACCTGGGCGGGCTCCGGGCCGATCGCGTCGTCGAGCGCGGGATCGCCCTCGTCCCCGAGGGGCGGCGCCTGTTCGGGCAGATGACCGTGGAGGAGAACCTGGGCCTGGGAGCGTTCAGCCCGCGCGCCCGTCGCGACCGGGCGGCCTCGCTCGCGCGCGTGTACGAGATCTTCCCGCGGCTGGCCGAGCGGCGGCGGCAGCCCGCCCGCGCCCTGTCGGGCGGCGAGCAGCAGATGGTGGCGATCGGGCGCGCGCTGATGGCGCGCCCCCGGCTCCTCATGCTGGACGAGCCCTCGCTGGGCCTGGCGCCGCGGGTCGTGGAGGCGGTGCTGGGCACGCTTCGCGACATCCACGCGGCGGGCGTCGGCGTGTTCCTGGTCGAGCAGAACGTGCAGGCCGCGCTCGCGCTGGCTCACCGCGGCTACCTCCTGGAGCAGGGGCGGGTGGTCGGCGAGGGTCCCGGGGCTCAGCTCCTCGACGACCCGGAGGTGCGGCGGGCCTACCTCGGGCCTCTCGCGCTGGCGCGATGAGCGAGGACCGGCGCGGCGGCGTCCGCCGCCCGACCTGGGACCGCCGTGGCGGGGGCGCCGCGAGCCCCCGGGGGCGCGTGGGGGGCGCCCGGGGCGCGTCGCCGCGCCGCGGGGCCGGGGGCTCCCGCGCGATGCCGGTCGGCCGCCGAGGGCGGGTCGCGCGCGGCGCCACCGCCGGCTCCCGTGCGGCTCCTCCGGCCGGCCGCCGCCCGGCGCGGCGATGATCGCGATCGCGCAGCAGCTCGTCCTGGGCGTGCTGCTGGGCGCCCTCTACGGCCTCGCCGCCGCGGGCCTGTCGCTCGTGTTCGGGGTGCTGCGGGTCCTGAACGTGGCCCACGGCGAGCTGATCATGCTCGGGGGGTACGGCGCGTTCTGGCTGTTCGAGCTCGGAGGCCTGGACCCGTTCCTCGGCCTGGCGGCCGTGATCCCGCTGGCCGGCGCGCTGGGCGCCGGGCTCTACCTGGGCCTGTTCCGCGCGATCGTCCGCTTCGACGAGGAGACGCGCGTCCGGACCTCGCTCCTGGTCGGCTTCGGGCTGGCGCTCACGCTCCACGCGCTGGCCGTCCGGCTGTTCACCGCCGACGAGCGGGCGATCACGACCTCCTACGCGAGCCGCCCGCTCGTGATCGGCGGGCTCGTGGTGCCGCTCGGCCGCTTCCTGAGCCTGCTCGTCGCGGTGGGCCTGGTCGCGCTGCTCCATGCGTTCCTGCAGCGGAACCGGTGGGGGCAGGCGATCCGCGCCGCCGCCGAGGACTGGGAGGCGGCGCTCCTGGTCGGGATCGACGTCCGCCGCGCGTACCTGCTCGCCTTCGGGCTCGGCACCGCGCTGGCGGGCGCGGCGGGGACGCTGGTCGCCGCCGGGTACTCGATCAGTCCGGCGGTCGGGCTCGAGTGGACGCTGAAGGCGCTGATCGTGATCGTGCTGGCCGGGCTCGGCTCCGCGTTCGGCACGCTCCTCGGCGGGCTCGTGCTGGGCTGCGCGGAGGCGCTCAGCGCCGCCAGCCTCGGCGGGGCGTACCGGGAGGTGGTTGGGCTCCTGCTCTTCTTCTGCGTCCTGGTCGCCCGGCCGCAGGGCCTCTTCGGGCGGGCGTGAGTCCCCGGCCTCTTCGGGCGGGCGTGAGTCCCCGGCCGCGGCGGGGCGTCGGGGGGGCGGCGCCGACCCTGCTCGCGCTGGTGCTGGTGGGGCTCGGGCCGCTGGTGATCGCGCGCCAGGACCGGCTGAACCTCGGGGTGGTGTTCTTCCTGGCCGTCGCGCTGGCCCAGAGCTGGAACGTGATGGGGGGCCTGACCGGGCAGGTCAACCTCGGGCACGCCGCCTTCTTCGGCCTCGGTGCGCTCGTCACGCGCCAGCTCTGGGGCGGCGGCGCCCCGATCGCGCCGGCCGCGCTCGCCGGGAGCGCGGTCGCGGCGGCGGCCGGGCTCGTGATCGGGGTCGCCGCGTTCCGGCTGCGGGGCGCCTACTTCGCGATCGGCACGCTGGCGGTCGGCGAGGGGCTCCGGATCGTGATCGGGAACCTGTTCCCGGAGGTCTCGACCCTCCCGGCGCCGGCGATCGTCGGGTACCGGCTGACGCACCGCTACGCCGCCGCGGCGGTGCTCGCCCTGCTCGCGACGACCGTGGTCGCGGCGCTCGAGGGCTCGCGGCTCGGGTTGGCGATGGCCGCGATCCGGGAGGACGAGGCCGCCGCCGAGGCCTCGGGGGTCAGCGCCTTCCGGACGAAGCTCGCGGCGGTCGCCATCTCGACCGCCCTCGCCGGGCTGGCCGGTGCGCTGTTCGCGTTCTACCAGATCAGCTACTATCCCCAGCACCCGTTCAGCCCCACCTGGACGTTCGACGCCGTCCTGATCACGTTCATCGGCGGGGTCGGGACGGTCCAGGGGCCGGTCCTCGGGGCGGCCCTGCTGGTGCTCCTGCGGGACTACCTGACGGTGCAGTGGGTCGACGTCCATCTCCTGGTCTTCGGCGTCCTCTTCGTGGCGATCGTCCTGCTCCTGCCGGGGGGGCTCGTCGAGGCCGCCGCCCGCGCGCGCGCGCTCCGGGGGCGCCTCCGCGGGGCCCCGGCCGCCCCCGGGATCCCCCGCCCCTGAGCCGCGCCCCGACCCGGCGGCCTGGTCCGGGAGAATTGCCTTGCCACCGCGCCGGCGACGCGGCATAGTGCCCCCGGCCCGGGACCGGCCTCCACGTCGCCGCGAGGGTCGCGATCCCGCACGCCGCCAGCACTGGGGACCTGGAGAACGGGGGGAGCGCGCGTGCCGAATTCGGAGAGCCTGACGACGCTCGGAGCGATCCCGGTCGGGTACGGGCCCGAGGGGATCGCGGTGGACGAGGAGGCGCGACGCGGGTTCGTCGCCTGCGCGCGGAGCAACGCCGTCACGGTGTTCGAGCTGGACGGGCGCGAGGTCGTCGCCCGGGTCCCGGTCGGTCGCGAGCCGATCGGGCTGGTCCACGACCGCCGGAGCGGCCGCGTGTTCACCACCGACGCCCGCGACGACGCGGTCTCGGTCCTGGACACCGCGACGCTCCGGACGATCAAGCAGATCCCGGTGCAGCACTACCCGGCGGGCGCCGGCCTCTACGCGGAACGGCGGAAGGTCTACGTCGGGAACACGGCCGACGGGACGGTGAGCGTCATCGACGCGGACCGCCTCGAGGTGGTCGCGACCGTGCCGGCCAAGACCGCCGCCGGGAGCCTGGCCGCCGATCCGGTGCGGGACCGGGTCTACTGCGTGAACTTCGGCGACGCGTCGATGACGGTGATCGACGGCGCGAGCGACAAGGCCATCGGCGAGATCAAGCTCGACTACGCGCCGTGCAAGATCGCGCTGGACGCCGCCCGTGGCCGCGCGTACGTCGCGAACTCGCTCGTGAGCACGGTGGCGGTGGTCGATCTCGAGCGCGAGGAAGTGGTCGAGACGATCCCGGTCGAGCGGGCGCCGGTCGGGATGGCGCTCGGGCGCCGCGGCGACCGGATCTACGCCGCCAACCGCGGCACGGGCCAGGTCAGCGTGATCGACCGGGGGACCGCGCGGGAGTGGGCGCGCGTGCCGGTCGGCAAGGCGCCGGGAGACCTGGCGGTCGACCCGACCTCCGGGACGGTGTACGTCTCCGACGCCGGCACCAGCACGGTGAGCGTGTTCCGCGACCGGCTGGAGCACGAGCCCGCCGAGCGCCCCGGCGACTGGCGCCATCCGCTGGTCGGGCAGCCGCTCCCCCCGTTCACGCTGCCGGACATGGTGGACGGCCGGCCGCGGACCGCCGAGGAATGGCGCGGCAAGAAGTACATCCTGAACTTCTTCGCCAGCTGGTGAGGGCCCTGCAACGCGGAGGCTCCGCTACTCGAGGAAGTTCGTCGGCGCGCCAAGCGATTCGGGCTCGAGATCGTGATGGTCAACGTCTGGGAACACGTCGACGCGCGGCAGGAGGCGCTCAACTTCTGCAAGGTCCACAACATCCAGGGACCGGTCCTGATCGACGCCAAGGGTGAGTACATCGACCGGCTGGGGCTGCGCGGGGTGCCGCACAACGTCGTCGTCGACAAGCGCGGCATCGTCCAGGCGGTGGGAACGACCACGCCGGACGAGATCCGGGCG
>DASRDR010000061.1:0-18141 GCA_035652475.1 Candidatus Methylomirabilota bacterium
CCTGATCCGCCGCCCGCCGTCCGTTCGTGCCCCTCGCCGGGAGTCGCCCGGGCGCGTCCGCGGCGGCTCCCTCGGAACCGACCCGGCGCGCCGACCGCGCACGCGAGCCGGAGCGGCGCGGCCCCACACGTACCCGGTCACCACGCAGCCGTGGCCGTGCCGCTCGGCGCGCATCTCCCCCGGGCGGCCGACCGGCCGCCCGGGGGAGCGCGGCAAGCGGCATCACCGCGACCGTGAGCGCCGTCGAGACCATCGTGAGCTGGAGGGGACGCCGGTGAGCGCGACCAGACCCGCGGCGACGATCACCGCCGCGTAGGCCACGCTGAAGCGCGCGTCGTCCCGCGGGCGGTGGCGCATGCCCCAGGTCCCCGGTCCGCCATTGCCTCGGAGTCGCGGAGGGCGCTCGGGGACGGCCGCGGGGGCGTCGAGGCCCGCCGGGGCGCGGGGAGTTCCCGGGGTCACCGACCGTCGCGGTCGCCGCGCGCGGCGCTCCCGGGCCCGCGGACGCCGCAGACGATGCGCGGCCCGTGTCCCGGCCGAGCCGGTCGCCACGGGCGGCGCCGGGCGCGGCTACTCCGTCTCCAGCCGGTAGCCGACGCCCGGCTCGGTCCGGAGGAACCGCGGTCGCGCCGGGTCGGCCTCGAGCTTGTGGCGGAGGTGCTTCATGTAGACGCGGAGGTACTCGGTCTGCTCGGTGTGCCCGGGCCCCCAGACCTCCTGCAGCAGCTGCCGGTGGGTCAGCACCCGCCCGGCGTGGCGGACGAGGACCGCGAGCAACCGGTACTCGATCGGCGTGAGGCGGACCTCCTGGTCTCGCCGGCGCACGCGGCGCGCGGCGAGGTCGACCGTGAGGTCCCCGACCCGGAACGGCTCGGCCGAGTCCGGCGCGAGCCGCGCCGCATGGCGCTGCGCCACGCGGAGCCGGGCCAGCAGCTCGCGCATCCCGAATGGCTTGCTGAGATAGTCGTCCGCCCCCGCGTCGAGCGCCGCGACCTTGTCGGACTCCTGACCGCGCGCGGAGAGGACGATGATCGGGAGCGCGGTCCACTCCCGCAGGCGGCGGATCACCTCGAGGCCGTCCAGGTCCGGCAGGCCCAGGTCCAGCAGCACGATGTCGGGCTGGCGGGAGGCCGCCTCCCGGAGCCCCTCCTCGGCCGTGACCGCCTCCAGCACCCGATAGCCCTGGCTGGGCAGGCTCGCGCGCAGGAAGCGGCGGATGGGCGCCTCGTCCTCGATGACCAGGACGACCGGCCCCGGCGAACCCGGCGCGTCGGGCCCGCGGTCCTCGCGCTCACTCATCGTCGAGCGTCATCCGGGGCGGCGCCTGGTCGATCGGCAGGTCGAAGCGGAACCGCGCGCCGCCCCCGGGGCGGTTCTCGGCCCAGATCCGCCCACCGTGCGCCGCGACGAAGCCCCGGCAGATCGTCAGCCCGAGCCCCGTCCCCTCGGCCCGCCCGCCCGTGCCGCGGCGGAACTTCTCGAAGATCCGCTCGGCCTCCCCCGGGAGCAGGCCCGCGCCGCGGTCGGCGACCTCCACCGTGACCTGCGCCTCGCCAGCGGTCGCGCTGATCTCGATCGGCGACCCGGCGGGCGTGTAGCGGAGCGCGTTCTCGAGGAGATTGATCAGCACCTGCTCGATCAGCATCCCGTCGATGCAGACGAGCGGCAGGTCGGCGGGGATCGACACCTGGACGGGCCGGTCCCGGAGCGGGGCCGCAAGGCGCGCCAGCGCCGCGCCCACGATCTCCTCGAGCGGATGCCATTCGCGCTTCGGCTGGACGACGCCGGCCTCGAGGCGGGTCATGTCGAGCAGGTTCCCGAGCAGGCGGTCCAGCCGTTCGGCCTCGTCGGCGATGGACTCCGCCAGCTCGGCGCGGGTGACCGCATCCAGCGCCTCGCCGCCCGTCACCAGGCCGGTCGCGGCGCCGCGGATCCCGGCCAGCGGCGTCCGCAGGTCATGGGACACCGCGCTCAGGAGGGCGTTGCGGAGTCGCTCCGCCTCCATCGTGAGCTGGGCCTGGTGCGCGCGCTCGGCCA
This sequence comes from Candidatus Methylomirabilota bacterium, assembly GCA_035652475.1. Taxonomy (GTDB): domain Bacteria; phylum Methylomirabilota; class Methylomirabilia; order Rokubacteriales; family DASRDR01; genus DASRDR01. Next base: position 2,038 of record DASRDR010000061.1, read on the forward strand.
GGATCGCCCGCTCGATCGCCAGCGCGATCTGGCTCGCGAAGGTGCCCAGGTAGTGCAGCTGCTCCGGCGCGTCGAGGGCCCGGGGGTCCGCCGGCCGCAGGGCGAGGACGCCCACCGCGCCCTGGGAGGCGGAGAGCGGGAGATAGAGCGCGCCGGCGCCGGCCAGTGTCGCCGTCCCCCGCCCCGCCAGCTGGTTGTGGGCGAAGGCCCACTGCGCCACCGCCCGCTCGCGCTCGTCCAGGTCGAACTCGGGCGGCTCCGCCGCCTGCCGCGTCACGCGATCGGTCGCGTCGGGCAGGAGGATCGCCGCGTCCCCGGGCACGCCCTCCGCCACGTGCCGGAGCGCGATCCGCAGGAGCTCCCCGACCTCCCGCGTCCCGGCCAGCTCCCGGCTCAGCCGGTACAGGGCGCCGGTGCGCTGCTCCCGCGCCCGCGCCTCGTCCACCCGGGTCCGGAGGGCCCCGGTGAGCCGGCTGATCACCAGCGCGACGGTCGACAGCACGGCGAGCGTCACGAGGTACTGCGCATCGTCGACCGCGAGCGTGAGGTGCGGCGGGACGAAGAAGAAGTCGAACGCGGCGACGCTCAGCAGAGCCGCCAGGACCGACGGCCCGGGCCCCAGCCGGATCGCGACCGCGACCACGCCCAGGAGATACACCATCACCAGGTTGGCCGGCTCGAACCGCCCGTAGGCGGGCCAGGCGACCCCCGTGCAGCCCGCCACCACCGCGAGCGCGCAGCCGTACCGCCGCAGGGCTCCGCGGCGCGGGCGGGCGGCGGCCAGGCGCGACGGGCGCGCCTCGCTCGGGTCCTCCCGGATCACGTAGACGTCGATCTCGCCGCTTCCCTCGACGATCGCGTCGACGATCGAGCCGCGGAGGAGGCGCCGCCACCGGGCGCGGGCCGGCTTGCCGACCACGATCTTGGTGACGTTCCGCCCGCGGGCGCACGCCAGGATCTCGTCGGTCACCCGCGAGCCGCTCAGCGTGAGCGCCTCCCCCCCGAGCTGCTCGGCGAGCCGCAGGTGCTGGACGATGCGGTCCCGCGCGTCCCGGGGCAGCCGCAGCATCGCCGGCGTCTCGACGTAGACGGCGATCCACTCGGCGCCGAGTCGGTCCGCCATGCGCTTGCCGGCACGGACCAGGCGGGCCGAGTGCGGGCTGGGGCCGATCGCGACCAGCAGCCGCTCCCGGACCGGCCACGTCCGGGGGACCGCGTGCTCGCGCATGTATCCCCGCAGCTCGGCGTCGACGTGGTCCGCCACCTGCCGGAGCGCCAGCTCCCGCAGCGCGATCAGGTTCCCCCGGCGGAAGAAGCGCTCGCGGACCGGGCCGGCCAGGTCCGGGGCAGGGACCTTGCCGTCCCGCTCGCGCGCCAGCAGGTCGTCCGGCGAGAGGTCGACCAGCTCGACCTCGTCGGCCCCCGCGAAGAACGAGTCGGGCACCGTCTCGCCGACCGGGAGCCCCGTGATCTGGGTCACCACGTCGGCCAGGCTCTCGAGATGCTGGACGTCCAGGGTCGTCCACACGTCCACGCCCGCCGCCAGGAGCTCGGCGACCTCTTGCCACCGCTTCGCGTGGCGCCCTCCGGGGGCGTTCGCATGGACCAGCTCGTCCACCAGGATCACGGCCGGGTGGCGCGCGATCGCGGCATCCAGGTCGAGCTCCCGCGCCGGCGGGCCGGGCGCCTCCCCCCATCGCGGCGGCAGGATCTCCAGGGCGGCCACCAGGGCGTCGAGCTCGGGCCGGCCCCGCGTCTCCACGTGCCCGGCGACCACGTCCGTCCCGGCCGCGCGCAGCTCGCAGGCGGCGGCGAGCATCGCGTGGGTCTTGCCCACCCCGGGTGCCGCCCCGAAGAAGATCTTGAGCCGGCCACGCGGACGGGCGGCCTCGGCACCCCGTCGCTCGCGCGCCGGGCGCTCGGAGTTCACCGGGGCGCGCTCGCGGACCGACGGTCCGCGCGGCGGGCGCCGTCAAGGCCCCGACGGCGCGCCGGCTCGCGCGCGGGGCGCGTGGGCGCGCCGAGCTCCGGTCCCCCTGGCGGCGTCTCGGACCGGCGGCGGGCCCCGGACAGCCACGACGCCTCCGCCGTTAACGCGTTCTTAACGGCGCCGGGGTCGATCTTCACGGCGGCTTGATCCGGGCTTCCGCTACCGTCATGTCGAGCGGGGCGCCGCGGCGAGGATCGTGTTCCGGGCATGGGCCTCACGAGTCGGGTCGACGGCCCATCATGACACGGATCGCGCGCGGCGCTCGCGAGGGCTCCCGGATGCGGTCTCCCCGCAGCTGTCACGGAGCTTGCTGCCCATCCCGGCTGAGGTGAACGTTCCATGACGCCGCGCGATGCACCGATCTGGATCCTCCTCGGCATCTTCGGCGCGCTGGCCCTCGGGCTGGCGCTCGTCCCCTTCCGGACCCGGACGGTGCCCCCGAACCTCGCCTTGGTCTTCCTCCTGTACACGATCGTCGTGGCCGAGCTCGGCGGCCGCGGCGCAGGGCTGGTCACGGCGGTGGTCTCGGCGCTCAGCCTCAACTTCTTCCTCACCCCGCCGTATCTCACGCTGACGATCGACCACCCCGACAACGTCATCGCGTTCGTCGCCCTGGCGCTCTCGGGGCTGGTCGCGGCGGCGTTCGGGCACCGGCGGACACGCTCCGCCGAGCTCCTGAGCCACGCCCGCCACGACCTCGAGGCGCTCGAGAGCATCGCCAGGAGCCTGGCCGCCGGCGGCCCCCTCGACGACGCGCTGGAGCAGGTGCGCCGGGCGGTGCGCCTGGCCGGGATCGCCGTCCGGAACGCCGACGGGCGGCTGATCGTCGCGGCGCCGGCGGCCGCGGCGGAACGGCCCGCCCCGGCGGCCGCCCTCGACCCCGACACGCTGCTCGGCCGCCACGAGCGGTACCGCCTCGGCCGGCGGGGGTTCCGCCTCCCCGACGGCGGCGGCCGGCTGCGGCTGGAGGCCGGCTCCGGGCCGCTGTGGGTCGACCTCTGGGAGGACGACCGGGATGGCCTGACGCTCGACGAGTACCGCGCGCTGGCGGTGGCCCTCGTCATGCTCCGGCTGACCCTGTCGCCGGGCGTGGCCCCCGAGGCCGCCGGCTCCCCGCGGGTCGGCGCCGCGCTGCCGTGACCCGTCCGGGACGGGCGCCCGTCACCGGCTCCAGCGGGGAATAGCCGAGGCCGTGTCGCTCCTCGCGATCAAGCGGCGCCTCCTCGGCCGCCCGATCCCGACCGCGTTCGAGAAGCACGAGCGGCTCGGCCGCGCGACCGGCCTGGCCGTGTTCGCGTCGGACGCGCTCTCGTCGAGCGCGTACGCAACCGAGGAGATCCTGTTCATCCTGGTGCTGGCGGGCACGAGCGCCCTCCACACGGCGGTGCCGATCTCCCTCGGCATCTCGCTGCTGCTGATGATCGTGATCGGCTCCTACCGGCAGACGATCCTCGCCTACCCCGGCGCCGGCGGAGCGTACATCGTGAGTCGCGAGAACCTGGGCACGTACCCGAGCCTCGTCGCCGGCGCCGCCCTCATGACCGACTACGTCCTCACCGTCTCGGTCAGCACCGCGGCGGGGATCGCCGCCATCACGTCCGCGGTGCCGGCCCTCTACCCCTACCGGGTGGAGCTCTGCATCCTCGGCGTCGTCACGATCATGATCGCGAACCTGCGGGGAGTCCAGGAATCCGGCCGCCTGTTCGCGGTGCCGACCTACGCCTTCATGACGTCCTACTTCGTCATGATCGGCTGGGGGCTCGTCGTGTGGCTCCGGGGCGCGCCGCCGACCGTCGGCGCGCCGGCCGTCACGCCGGTGGCCGCCGGGCACGAGGACCTGACGCTGTTCCTGATGCTGCGGGCGTTCGCGTCGGGGTGCGTGGCCCTGACCGGGATCGAGGCGGTCGCCAACGGCGTCACGGCCTTCCGCCCGCCGGAAGCGCGGAACGCCCGGCAGGTGCTGAGCATGCTCGGGACCATCCTGGTCAGCTTCTTCGTGGGAATCACGTTCCTCGCCCACGTGTTCGGCCTGGTGCCGGCGGACCAGGAAACGATCAACTCGCAGCTGGCCCGGCGGGTGTTCGGCACCGGAAGCCTCCTCTACTACGTCGTGCAGGCGATGACGATGCTGATCCTGGTCCTGGCGGCGAACACGAGCTTCGCCGGGTTCCCGCGCCTGTCGTCGTTCATGGCCCGCGACCGCTTCCTCCCGCGCCAGTTCGCCAACCGGGGGGACCGGCTCGCGTTCTCGAACGGGATCGTGATCCTGGCCATCCTGAGCATCACGCTGCTCATCGTGTTCCGGGCGGACACCCATGCGCTGATCCCGCTGTACGCGGTCGGGGTCTTCGTCTCGTTCACCCTGTCGCAGACCGGGATGGTCCGCTACTGGCTGCGTCACCGGGGGCCGGGTTGGCCGCTGCGCGCGACGCTCAACGGGCTCGGCGGGGTGGCGACCGGCGTCGTGACCCTCATCATCGGCGCGACGAAGTTCACGCACGGCGCCTGGATCGTCGTCCTCCTGATCCCTGCCCTGGTCGGGATGCTGGTGGCGATCCGGCGGCACTACGACGAGGTCGCCCGGCAGCTCTCGCTGGACGGCACCGAGCCGGACCTCCCCCCGCCGGCCCACCACCAGGTCCTGGTGCTGGTGGGCGACGTCCACCGCGGCGTGGTGGCCGCGCTCCGGTATGCGCAGGCGATCTCCCGCAGCGCCCGCGGCGTCTACATCGAGACCGACCCGGAGGCGCGGCGGCGTGTCGAGGAGCGCTGGGGAAAGTGGGCAGCGGGGGTGCCGCTGGTGATCCTGCGCTCGCCCTACCGGTCGGTCGTGGGGCCGCTCCTCAAGTACCTCGACCGGCTCCAGCGCGAGAGCCCGGACACCCTGATCACGATCGTGCTGCCCGAGTTCCTCCCCGCGCGGTGGTGGCAGCACCTCCTCCACAACCAGACCGCGCTCCTCATCAAGGGGGCGCTCCTGTTCCGGCGCGGCGTGATCGTGGTGGACATCCCGTACCACCTGGGCCCCCCGCCGGCGCCGGCCGCCGCCGGGGATCGCGGAGACGGCGCCCGTCGTCCGGGCGCCCCCGAGGACGACTGACCCTCGCCGCCGGCGAACCCGCCCGGCGCCGCGGGCCGCGGCACGCGCTAGGAGGCGCGGGGGGGCCGGGCGCGAGGTCGCCGTCCGCCACGCCGTCCAGAGCCAGTTCCGAAGCACCCGACGTGAACCCTGCCGCGGCCGGCATAGGTCGTCGTCTCGGTCTTCGCGATCGGCAGCCGACAGACGACGCAGATGGCCGGGAGCGTTGCGGAGGGCCGGGCGGCCCGCCGGGCCACGACCGCCTCGAGCACCTCGGCGGTGCGCATGACGGTCGCGACCGCTCGCCGGAGCGCGGCGCTCGTCCGCTCTCGTGTCTCGCCAACGCGTTGGACGAGGGCGCGGCTCTGACAGGCAGGATGGACCTGATAGCCGCGAGCCGATCGCACGGGCTGGTGGCACACAGGGCAGGCGGGACGGGGCGACACCGCCATGTTCCCACCGTAGGCCCCCCGCCGGTCGCGCGCAAGCCGGGGGTGGCGGTCGCGGCGCCCTCGACGGCGCACCCTCACGGGAGGCCCCGTCACCCCGCCCCGTGCGGTATCGTTACCTCGCGGTCCGTGCCGGAACGCCGGGGTGGCGGAACCGGGAGACGCGGCGGACTTAAAATCCGCTCGGCCTGCGGGTCGGTGAGGGTTCGATTCCCTCCCCCGGCACCACTCGCGATGGGTGGCCACGATCCAGAGGCGCCGGCGGCCCAACGCCGGGGTGGCGCAGCCTGGCGCGCCGCCGGCCCGGGGAGTCTTTCAGCCGCCGAAGAACGCCCGCAGCGCCGCGCAGGTCTCCTCGGGCGCCTCCTCGGGCAGGAAGTGCCCGCAGTCGAGCGCCCGGCCGCGGACGTCGTCCGCCGCCCACTCGCGCCAGATGCCGAGCACGTCGTACCGGCGCGCCAGCGCCCCTTGGGCGCTCCAGAGGACAAGGGTCGGGCAGGCGATCCGCCGGCTGGGCCAGGAAGAACCACGGCCAGAACCCGAGCCCGAACGCCATGTCGGCGCCCCGGAAGGCGTCGCCGGTCGGGATGACGTCCAGCACGGCCAGCTTCCGGACGTGCGCGGGATGGTCGAGCGCGAGCCGGTACGCGCAGCGCGCGCCGCGGTCGTGGCCGGCGACGCAGAATCGCTCGAACCCGAGCCGCCGCATCACGGCGAGCTGATCGCGCGCCATGGCGCGCTTCGAGTAGGGCTCGTGGTCCGGCCCGGTCGCGGGCTTCCCGCTCGCACCGTAGCCACGCAGGTCGGTGGCCACGACGGTGAACTCGCGGGCGAGGTCCGGCGCGACCCGGCGCCACATGAGGTGGGTCTCGGGAATCCCATGCAGGAGCAGGACCGGCGGCCCGCCCCGCCGTGGCGGACGCGGAGCGTCGTCTCGCCGGTGTCGATGGTCGTCAGCGTGAAGCCGTCGAACATCGGCCACGACGGCACGCCCGGGGGCGCGCCGGCCCGCGGTGCCGGCACGTTCCGAGGCGGCTCGTCCGGTCGACGCGCCGCCGGTCTGGAATCCGCTGCGCCCGCGCCGCCGGGTTTCGACTGCACGGTCGGCGCCCGCGAAGACGGACAGGGCGGCTTGCCGTCACGGGGAACTCGAAGGAGGATCGGCCCGGGAGGGGGCCTGGAGGCGGCGGGCGGATTCGAACCGCCGAGTAACGGTTTTGCAGACCGTCGCCTTGACCACTTGGCTACGCCGCCGTGCCGGGCCGACGACCTTCGAATGATACACCATGCCGACAGGAGGGACTCATGGCGCACCGGAGCACGCCTCTCGCACGACAGCGCGGTCTGGTCTCCCGACTCGTGGGGGACGAGCTGCTCGTCTACGACCTCGAGCGTCAGCAGGCGCACGCGCTGAACGCGCCAGCCGCAGCGGTCTGGCGGATCGCCGACGGGACGAGGACGGTGCCCGAGATCGCGGCCACCCTCCGCGATCGGACCCCCTCGATCCCCGAGGCCGCCGTCCGCTACGCGCTCGCGGAGCTGTCGCGGGCGCGGCTGCTGACGACCCCCGTCGCCGCGGGTGGCCTCACGCGTCGCGAGCTCGTCCGGCGGCTCGGCAGCGCGGCGGCGCTGCCGCTGGTGGCCTCGATCGTGGCGCCGACCGCCGCCCGGGCCCAGTCGTGCGTGAGGCCGGGCAGCGGCGCCGTCTGCCAGGCCAGCGAGGAGTGCTGCCCGTGCCCGCCGGGGCTCACCCCGGTGTGCGTCGACCCGCCAGACGGGGCGTGCAGCTGCGAGGCGAGGTGACGATCAGGACTCGGCTGGAGCGCGGGCCGTGCGCGGCGCGATCGGCAGCCGCCGCTGGAGCCCGACCAGGAGGAAGAACAGCCGGATCCTGAGTCGCGTCCGGAGCGACGGGCGCCAGTTGCCCGCCAGCACCGAAAGCACCGCCTCGTAGACGCCCCAGCGGCGCGAGCGGCGGAACCACAGGTCGCGGAAGTTCGGATCGTAGAAGCCGACCGCGAAGCGCCGGAAGTGGTGGTACCGCGCGCGGACGAGCCGCTCGTAGGGCCCGAAGCGCCGCGCCGAGAGGTCGCCGTCCCGGAGCCCCCGATCGATCGTCTCCGCGGCGTCCAGGCCGGCCTGCATGGCGAGGAGGACGCCCGTCGAGAAGATCGGGTCCAGGAACGCCGCCGCGTCGCCGACCGCGACCCACCGGTCGCCGGCCATCCGCGTGGCGAGGTACGAGTAGTCCGCGTCGTAGCGCGCCGGCGAGACGCGCCGCGCCGACTGCAGCACGGCGGCCGCGCTCGGCGTCCCGGCCAGGTACTGCTCCAGGCTCTCCTCCGCGGTCGGCTTGGCGTGCCGCAGGTGGACCGCGCGCGGGATCACCGCCCCCACGCTGGTCACGGTCTCCGAGAGCGGGATGAGCCAGATCCACCCCATGTCGGCCCGCGTGTACATCCGGATGTCGCCCGCGCGGCGGCCGCTCGGCCGGGGGACGTCCTCGTACTGGGCGTGCACGGCGATGTTGCGGAGGCGGGGGTCGGCCGCGTGCTGCCCGAGCTTCCGGGCCAGGAACCCCGCGCGCCCCGAGGCATCCACCACCGCGGCGGCGCGCACCGTGTGCTCGGCCCCGCTCGCGTCGGCGTAGCGGAGCGCCACGGCGTCGGTCCCGAACTCCGCCTCCAGCGCCCGGTGCTCCTCGCGCACGGCCACGCCGCAGCGCTCGGCGTGCCGCAGCAGGATCTCGTCGAACCGCGCGCGCGGGACCTGGATCGCCCGGGGCGTGGGCGTCTCCACCGCCAGCGAGAAGTCGGCGTACTGCTCGATCGCGCCGTCGAGCGTCCAGAAGCTGGCGCCCCACTTGGGGATGAACCCCTCCGCGGCGATCGCGCCGTCCACGCCGAGGACCCGGAAGATCTCGTTGGTCCAGGGGAGCTGGGACTCGCCGATGTGGAACCGCGGGAAGCGGTCGCGCTCTAGGAGGAGCACCCGTCGGCCCCGTCGTGCCAGAGCCGTCGCCGTGGTGGACCCCCCGGGGCCTCCGCCCACCACGACCACGTCGAAGTCCCATCCGTTCGCGCTCGTCATCGCGTCGCCGGATCTCCCCGCCGGCCGGAGCGCCGTCATCGTCCGGCCGCGTCCACACCCCCCGCGCGCCCGCGCCGCGCCGGGCACGGGACGCCGTGGCTCCCGCCTCGTGGAAGGCCGCACTCCCCGAGCCCCCCGGCCCGCACCCCGCGGTGGCCGGCGGGCGACGAGGGCGGCCCGGCCCGAAACGGGCAGAGCCGGGCGACCCGCCAGGCCACCCGGCTCTGTCCCGTCACGACCGGGGCGGCGCGCGCTAGCCGCCGCCCGCGAGAGCTGGAGCGGGAAACGGGATTTGAACCCGCGACCCCAACCTTGGCAAGGTTGTGCTCTACCCCTGAGCTATTCCCGCTCGACCTCAGGATTCTAGCAACGGGCCCGGGCGCCGGTCAACGCGTCCGGCCCCGACGACGGCGCCCGGCCCAATCCCACGGGCTCGGTGCCGCTGCTCGGCCCCGCGCCCCCCGGGAGCCCGGGCAGCGGTCGGCCGTCCCGGTGACCGGTCCGGCGCGAGGCGCCCCCGCGGATCGCGAACCGCCCCGGGCGCGCCTCACCTGCTGCAGCTGCACCGGATCCCGTCGCGGTCGGCCGGGCCCTGGTGCGTGGGATGCCGGTTGTGGGTCCATTCCTTCCAGCCGACGTTCATCTCCTTCGCGAAGAACCCTCGCTCCGCCAACTGCAGAGCCACCTTCGCGGACGCCTGTCAGTCGTGGCCCCAGCAGTACGTGACGATCTCGCGGTCCTTGGGCAGGAGCCCGACCGCCGCGTCCAGGTGCGAGGCCGCGACGCACCATGCCCCCGGGATGTGCCCGTTCACGAACGCCTCACGGCCTCGCGTGTCCAGCAGCACGAAGTCGAACGGCGTGCGCCCCTCGACCGCCTTGACGACGTCGTTGCGCTGCTTCTCCGCGTGCAGCTTCTGGGCGAAGTAGTCTCGGTTCGCCCGGATCTCGTCAACGCTGAAGCCCATGCTTCGCCTCCTCGTGAGCAGCTTCTGGGGCACCGGGTGCCCTCCCCTCGATCGTACCGCGCGGGCTTCCCGGCTGCTCGCCGGCGGCCGGCCGGCGCCGCCCGAGACCCGGCCGTCATCGCGCGCGGGCCCTCGAGGAACGCGCGGCGAGGCCAGGGCGGAGCGGGACTCTGGATGGTGAGCCGCCACGCGAGCGGCACGACGACACCGCGGAGACATTAGCCGCAGAGACTCCGGGATCGACCGCGGCTTGCAGTCGCCAGCGGTCGCACCCGGTCAGGGAGCGCGCGAGAGCGGGCCCGCCGCGGCCGGCTCCGGCCCCGTCGTCGCGCCGGCATCGCGGAGGAACCGGGCCGCGTCCTCCGGCGGCGTCGGGTTGATGAAGAACCCGGTCCCCAGCTCGAACCCCGCCATCCGGGTGAGCTTCGGCATGAGCTCGAGGTGCCAGTGGAAGTACTCCGGCTCGCTCTCCCGGAGGGGCGCGGTGTGGAGGGCGAAGTTGTAGGGCGGGTCCGCGAAGAGCCGGGCGAGCCGCCCCAGCACCTCGCGCAGCAGCCGCGCCAGCGCGCCCACCTCGCCGAGGGCAAGGCTCTCGAAGCTCGGCTGGTGCGCGGTCGGCAGGAACCACGTCTCGTACGGGAACCGGGGCGCGAACGGCGCCACCGCCACGAACCCGTTCTCCTCCAGGACCAGCCGGGTCCGGTCCCGGCGCTCCTGGCGCACGACGTCGCACCACACGCACCGCTCCTTCATCCGGAAGTACCGCTCCGCCCCCTCCAGCTCCTCGGCGACCAGCTCGGGCAGGATCGGGGTCGCGATCAGCTGGGAATGCGGGTGCTCGAGGGACGCCCCGGCGGCGAGCCCGTGGTTCTTGAAGATCAGGGCGTACTCGAACCGCGGATCCTTCTTGAGCGAGAGCAGCCGCTCGCGGTAGGCCAGCAGCACCTCGCCGACGTGGGTGGCGGGCAGCGAGCCCAGGCTCGCGAAGTGGTCGGGGCTCTCGACGACCACCTCGTGGGCGCCCACCCCTTCCATCCGGTCGTAGATCCCCTCCCCGGCCGCCTGCACCTCCCCGTCGGCATGGAGCGCCGGGAACCGGTTCGGGATCACCCGCACGGACCACGGCCCCCCGCCGGCGCCGCCGGACCGGAACACCTCCGGCGGCGTCTTCTCCTCCCGTCCTGGACAGAAGGGACAGCCCTCCGGGCCCCGCGCCCGCCCGACCTCGGGCACGAAGTCCATCGGTCGACGCGCCCGCTCGGTCGCGATGATCACCCAGCGCTCGACCACCGGATCCTTCCGGAGCTCAGGCACGCTCCACCCCCGCCAGGTCGTACGGCTCCTCTTCCGGGCGCGCCTCGCGCGAGAGCAGCGCGAGCAGCGCCTCCCGCGGCGCCTTGCGCTCGAAGAGCACCGCCGCCACCTCGGTGATGATCGGGGCCGCGACGCCCTCCCGGCGGACGAGCGCGAGCGCGGCCGCGGTGGTGCGCACGCCCTCGGCGACCGAGCGGGTGCCCGCCTCCCACTCCGCCCGGCTCTCGCCGCGCGCCAGCGCCAGCCCGAGGCGCCGGTTGCGCGAGAGGTCGCCCGTGCAGGTGAGGATGAGGTCGCCGAGCCCTGCCAGGCCGGCGAAGGTGCGGGCCCGGGCCCCCAGCGCGACCCCGACCCTCGTGATCTCGGCCAGCCCGCGCGTGAGCACGGCCGCCCGCGCGTTCAGGCCCAGCTCGAGGCCGTCGCTGAGGCCGGCGGCGATCGCGATCACGTTCTTGAGCGCGCCGCCGAGCTCCACCCCGGCGACGTCGGCCTGCGTGTAGAGCCGGAAGGTCGGCGTCGCCAGGGCCGCCTGGAGGGCTCTCGCCAGCGCGGGGTCGGCGGACGCGAGGACGGCGGCCGTCGGCCGCCCGTGGCCGACCTCGACCGCGAACGTGGGGCCGGAGAGCACGGCGACCCGGCGGGCGGCGTCCGGCACGACCTCGGCGAGGATCGTCGACATCCGGGCGAGGCGCTCCTCCTCGAGCCCCTTGGCGGCCGAGACGACCACGGCGTCCGGCGCCAGGTGCGGCGCGACCGCCCTTGCGACTCCCCGGAACACGTGCGACGGCACGGCCATCACGACCGTCGCCGCCTCCGCGACCGCGGCGTGGAGGTCGCCGACGGGCTCGATCGCCTCCGGGAGCCGGATGCCCGGGAGGTACCACGGGTTCTCCCGCTCGGCGCGCAGCACGCCCAGGAGCTCCGGCTCGAACACCCAGAGCCGCGGCCGCAGTCCGGCCCGCGCGGCCTGGACCGCCAGGGCTGTCCCCCAGGCGCCCGCCCCGACGACGGCGACGGGCCGGGTGCTCACGTCGGCCGGGCGGCCCCGGCGGCCGCCGGCCGGTCCCGCTGGCCGAAGCGCGGCTCGGTGCCGGCGAGGAGGCGCCGGAGGTTGGCGTGATGCCGGCCCACGACGAGGGCTGCCACGGCCGTCCCGGCCAGGACGCTCGGCCCGGGGTACCCGAGGGCGAGGATGGCGGCCGGCAGCCCCAGGACCGCGCAGATGGAGGCGAGGGACACGTAGCGGAACGAGGCGAGCAGCGCGCCCCAGACGACCGCCGCGGGCACCAGCGCCCAGGGCGCCACGCGCAGGAAGGCGCCCAGCCCGGTCGCGACGCCCTTGCCGCCCCGGAAGCCCAGGAACACGGGCCAGCAGTTCCCGACCACCGCCAGCACCGCCGCCGCGGCGGCCCAGGCCGGCCCCGGCCCTGCGAGCGATCCCAGCCACGCGGCCCCGTACCCCTTGGCGACGTCCCCCAGCAGGGTCGCCACCGCGGGCGCCCACCCGGCCGTCCGCAGCACGTTCGTGGCGCCGATGTTGCCGCTGCCGCGGCGGCGAAGATCGATTCCGAGGAGGCGGGCGACCAGGTATCCGATCGGGACGGCGCCCACCAGGTAGGCGCCGAGGAGCGGGAGCGCGGTCAGCGCCAGCGATCGTCTCCGCGCACGATCGCATCCAGCTCGCCGGCCCGGTAGAACCGGACGAAGTAGTCCACGCCGGAGAGCACGGTGAGGACGAGCGCGGCCCAGAGCATCCCGCGGGAGAGGTAGACGTACTCCGCTTCGAGCCCGACCGGGACGTTCTTCTCCAGGATCAGGAGCGTCACCGCCACGTACTGGACGCACGTCTTGTACTTGGCGAGATCGGACGCCCCGATCACGACCCCCTGGGCGGCCGAGACGCTGCGGAGGCCCGTCACGGCGAACTCTCGGCCGATCATCACCACGACGATCCAGGCGTCGACCTTGCCGACCTGGACCAGCGAGATGAGGGCGGCCGAGACGAGGACCTTGTCCGCGACCGGGTCCAGGAGCTTCCCGAGCGTCGTGACCTGGCCCCGGCGGCGCGCGATCAGCCCGTCCAGCCAGTCGGTGACCGCGGCGGCGGCGAAGAGCACCGCGGCCAGGAGGGAGTGGATCGACTCCGAGGAGATCAGGAAGACCACGACGAGCGGCACGAGGCAGATCCGCCCGACGGTCAGCTGCGTCGGCAGGTTCACCCCTCGCCTCCGGACGCGCGTCGCACCGGCTCATTATGGCCGCCCGGCTCCGGGGGGGTCAAGTCGGGCCCGGCCCGAACCAGGGCCTCCCCGGCGACGACCGGCACCACGTCGGAGGTGTCGAGGGCGACGCAGAGCGGCAGGTCCGTCCCGCGGCCCTGCTGCACGAGGGCCTGGGCCCACGCCGCGTCGGCGAGCATCGCCCGGAGGTCCGAAGCGTACCGGGCCCACAGCGCCTCGGCGGCTCGCGCGGCATCGGTGAGGACCGCAGCGTCGGCGCGGAGCCGCCGCACCAGGAGCCCCGCGCAGACCGCGTCCTCCAGGCAGAACCGTCCCCGCTCGCCGGCGCAGACCAGCAGCACGTCCGCGGGCGTGCGCGCGGCCCAGCGGGCCACGGCGGCCGCGTTGACGAACCCGCCGACGCCCACACGCGCGGCGCCGCGGACCGCCAGGAGGGCGCGGGTCCCGTTCGTCGTGGTGAACACGACCGTCCGGTCCCGGACCCGGGCCGGCGTGTACTCCGCGGGCGAGTTGCCGCACTCGAACCCGGCCGGGGGCGCTCCGCCCCGCTCGCCGCCGACCAGGGCCGCTCCGCCCGGCCAGTCGCGGGCGCGGGCTCTCGCCTCCTCCGGCGTCGCCACCGGGATCACCGCCCGCGCGCCGCCGGCCAGCGCCGCCACGATCGTGGTCGACGCCCGCACCACGTCCAGGACCACCGCGGTCACCCCGGCCAGCGGGGTGGCCGCGACCTCCTCGAGCGTGAGCGCGACGTCGATCAACTGGGCCGGGCGGCCCGGTCGCGCTGGGCGCGGATCCGGAGGCGGAGGGCGTTCAGGCGGATGAAGCCCTCGGCGTCCTTCTGGCGGTAGACCGAGTCCGCCTCGAAGGTGACGACGTCCTGCCGGTAGAGCGAGCGCGGCGAGCGCCGCCCGGCGACGGTCACGTTCCCCTTGTAGAGGCGCAGGCGCACGGTGCCGGTGACGTCCCGCTGGGCGTGGTCCATGAACGCCTGGAGGGCCTCGCGCTCCGGGGCGTACCAGAAACCGTAGTAGACCATCTCGGCGTAGCGCGGCACCAGCGAGTCCCGGAGGTGCAGGAGCTCGCGGTCGAGCGTGATGGACTCGAGCGCGCGGTGGGCGGCGTGGAGGATCGTCCCTCCCGGCGTCTCGTACACCCCCCGGGACTTCATCCCCACGAAGCGGTTCTCGACCACGTCGATCCGGCCGACGCCGTGCTCGCCGCCCAGCCGGTTCAGGCGCTCCAGCAGCGCCACCGGCCCGAGCCGCTGTCCGTCGACGGCCACCGGCGTCCCGGCCTCGAACTCCAGCTCCACGTACGCCGGGGCGTCGGGCGCCTCCTCGGGCGAGCGCGTCAGCAGGAACATCTTCTCCGGCGGCTCCGCCCACGGGTCCTCCAGGATCCCGCCCTCGTACGAGATGTGGAAGAGGTTCCGGTCCATCGAGTACGGCCGGGCCGGGGTGGTCGGCACCGGGATCCCGTGCCGCTCGGCATAGGCCATGAGGTCGGTGCGCGAGCGCAGGTCCCACTCGCGCCAGGGAGCGATCACCCCGAGCTCGGGGGCGAGGGCGGCGTAGGTGAGCTCGAACCGCACCTGGTCGTTCCCCTTGCCGGTCGCGCCGTGGGCCACCGCGTCGGCCCCCTCGGCCCGGGCCACCGCCACCTGGGCCTTGGCGATGAGCGGGCGCGCGAACGAGGTGCCCAGCAGGTACCCGGACTCGTAGACGGCCCCCGCCCGCAGCACCGGGAACACGAAGTCACGCACGAACTCCTCCCGGAGGTCGACCACGTGCACGGCCGCGGCGCCGGTCCGGAGCGCCTTGTCGCGGACCGGGATCAGCTCCTCGGCCTGCCCGAGATCGGCCGTGTACGCGACGACCTCGGCCCGGTACGTCTCGGCGAGCCACTTCAGGATCACCGACGTGTCGAGTCCGCCGGAGTACGCGAGCACGATCTTCTTGGGACGGTTCATCGCGTCCTCTCCCCGGTCTCGCCCCGCCCGAGGAGCCGCAGCAGCACGGCCTTCTGGATGTGCAGCCGGTTCTCGGCCTGGTCCAGCACCGCGCTCTGCGGCCCGTCGAGGACGGCGTCGGTGATCTCCTCGCCGCGGTGGGCCGGCAGGCAGTGCATCACGAGTGCGCCGGGCTTGGCGAACGCGACCACCCGCTCGTTCACCTGGTAACGGGCGAACGCCTCGAGCCGCTGCTCGCGCTCGGCCTCCTGGCCCATGCTGACCCAGGTGTCGGTGTAGAGCGCGTCGGCGCCGGTGACCGCCTCCCGGACGTCGGCGGTCACGGTGACCCGACCGCCCCACGCGCGGGCCGTCTCGAGGACGTGCGGGTCCGGCTCGTACCCCGGCGGGACGGCGACCGTCACCGTGCTGCCGACGAGCGCCGCCAGCAGCACCACCGAGTGACACACGTTGTTGCCGTCGCCAATCCAGGCCAGCCGGGTCTGGCGGAGGTCGAGCCCGCGCTCCCAGAGGGTGAAGAAGTCCGCCAGCGCCTGGCACGGGTGCTCCTGGTCGGAGAGCCCGTTCACCACGGGGACACCCGAATGCCGCGCCAGTCCGTCGACGGTCGCCTGGCGGAACGTGCGCGCGACGATGACGTCGACGAGCCGCCCGAGGTTCCGGGCGATGTCGGCCACCGACTCCCGCCGCCCGAGGCCGACGTCCTGGGCCGCCAGGTACACCGACGTCCCGCCCAGCTGGGCCATCCCGACCTCGAAGGTGACCCGCGTCCGCAGCGACGGCTTCTCGAAGACCAGCGCCAGCGCGTGCCCGGCCAGCGGCGTGCGGTGCTCGCGCCGCTTGGTCCGGGCCTTCCACGCGGCGGCCAGCCGGAACAGGTCCTCGACGTCCTCCGCCGAGAGGTCCCCGATCGACAGGAGGTGCTTCACCGGACCGCCCGCTCGAGCGCGTCGCCCAGGATCGCGAGGGCGCGCTCGACGTCCTGCTCGTCGATGACGAGGGGCGG
>DASRDR010000062.1:0-4544 GCA_035652475.1 Candidatus Methylomirabilota bacterium
CGGAGATCGCCACCACGTACTCCCGTCGCGCGCCTGCCTCCACGTGATCCCCTTCCTCCGGCCCCTTGGGCCGCGGCCGGTAACCACGTTTATGGCGCGACGATGCGGACTTCGGTAACAGTTTATCTGGCGCGATACGGAAGCTTGCTCGGAACCTCGCGCCCGCGATACGCTGGCGCGGCGCGCGGCGATCGCGCGCCGGGAGGGCCACGGAGTGGCAAAGCTCGCGTTCCTGATCTCGCTGGTGGCGCTCGCGCTGGCGTTCCTCGCCTACCAGGAGGCCGGCGGCACCCGGGACCTCTCGAAGCGCCTGGATGCGCTCCGCGAGGACATGCGACGCGAGACCGCGGATGGTCTCGCCAAGCTGGAGAAGGCGCTCCGCTCCCGCGAGGCTGCGAGGCCCCAGCCGTGACCGCCCGGCCGGCCCGGGCGGGCCGCAGCGCCGGGCGGGCGCGGTCCCCCGCGTCGCCCGGACCCTGATCTCCCGATCCTGACCGCCCGCCCCCGATCGCGATCGCGCCGCCGGCGTCGCGCCCGTGGAGCGCCCACGCATCCCGATCCCGGTCCCCGATCGACGCGAGGGCGCCGACGATCCACGGCTCCTCCACCGCCCGGGGGCGCGCCCTGCGGCTCCCCGGGCCCGCAACGTCGAGGGGGCGGGCCATCCGCGACCCGCCCCCTCGGACCCATCCCGCGCGCCCGAGGCGCGCTACTGGAAGCCGTGCGGCGGCCGCCGCTCCGGCGGCGCCACGCTCCGGCGGAACTCCGCTCGCAGCGTCTCCGCCTCCGATCCCTCGAGCTGCGAAAGTCCCTGCCGGATCGCCGCCACCGGCGACCACGTCCGGCCGGCTCGACCCACCGAGACCTGCACCACGCCCGCGAGGGCGACCGCTATCCCGCCCAGGAGCACCGTCTCCACCATTGGCCCTTCCCCGACCTCAGGCCACGCGCAGGTGGCGGATCCGGCGGCCCGCGTCGGCGGCGGGCGCCGGCGCCGCCGCCCCGGCGGCCGGCGTCAGCACCAGCTCGTAGCGGCCCGCGTCGAGCCGCCGCATCGTCGCATCGGCGATCGCGAGCGCGCTCGCGCTGACGGCGGGCCGGTCCATCGGCAGGCGCATCGTCACGCGCCAGCGGCCGCCCAGCGGATGCGACACGACCGGCGCCACGACGGCGCCGAGCTCGTCCGTGATCGCGTCTGTCAGCACGACCTGCCGCGTGAGCGTGGCGGCGCGCCGGCGGTCGCGCCACTCGGCGAGCCCGAGCATTCCCGCCACCAGCAGGATCGGGAACAGCATCGAGACCGTGAACACCGCTGCCTGGATCATCTCGGCCTCCTCCTTTGCCGGTGAGACACCGGAGGGGCGGGGGCGTGAAACCGCGGAGCGTCGGGAATCGCGACTACTCGCGCAGGAACGGCTCGAGCGCGGCGAGCACCTCGGCGGGCGCCTCCTCGGGGAGGAAGTGGCCGCAGGCGACGGCGTGGCCGCGGACGTCCCGGGCCCACGCCCGCCAGACCGCCAGGGGCTCCCACGCCCACGTGCCGGGACGCGCCTCGCCCCACAGCGCGAGCAGCGGACAGCCGATGAGGCGGCGGCCGTGATCCTGCTCGTCGAGCGCGCGGTCGATCGTCGCGCCCGCCCGGTAGTCCTCGCACGTCGCGTGGATCACGGCCGGATCGGCGAAGGCCCGGACGTACTCGCGCACCGCCCGCTCGTCCAGCGTCGCGCCCGGCGCGAGCCAGCTCCCGAGCGTCCAGCGGAGGAAGTGCTCGGGCGCGCCGCCGACCAGCCGCTCGGGAAGGTCGAACGGCTGGGCCAGGAACAGCCAGTGGTAGGTCGAGAGCGCGAGCCGCGCGTCCATCCGCCGCCAGGTCTCCAGCGTGGGGACGATGTCGAGGACCGCCAGGCGCGTCACCCGTTCGGGATGGTCGAGCGCCAGCCGGTAGGCCACCCGGGCGCCGCGGTCGTGGCCGACCACGGCGAAGCGATCGAACCCGAGCGCGGCCATCGTCTCCACCTGGTCCCGCGCCATCGCGCGCTTCCCGTACGCGGCGTGGTCAGGATCGGCCGGCGGCCGCCCGCTCCGGCCGTAGCCGCGGAGGTCCGGGCAGACCACGGTGAACCCCCGGGCCAGCACCGGCGCGACGCGATGCCAGCACGCGTGCGTCTCCGGATAGCCGTGGAGGAGGAGCACCGGCGGCCCCGCGCCGCCGACCCGCGCGTGGATCTCCGTCCCGCTCGTCGGGAGCCGCACCGCCCGGAACCCCGGGAAGAGGTCGCCCCCCGGCGGCGGCGTGGACGGCGGCCGGGGCGTCGTTCGAGGCACGGGGCCGGCGGCGCGCCGGCGAGGGGTCGACCCGCTCACGCGCGTGGCGCCGCGCCCGGCCTCAGTTCACCTCGTGGAGCGGGTGGAGGTCCGGCCGGCACGTCGTGCACGGACGGAGCCCGATCGCCTCCGCGCCCGTCCGCGAGCCGAAGAACATCGGCCGGCCCGACTGCAGCATCTCCGTCGACGGGCAGCTCGGCAGGCAGTACTCCGAATCCCCAGGCGCCAGCACGTACATCGCGCCGCGGGCGATCGCGTAGTCGTGATGGGCCGGCACGACCGGGACGCCCTCGAGGGTCAGGAGCCGCTGCTTCCGCCCGGTCTCGCCGCCCGCGTAGCCGGTCAGGAGCCCCGTCACCCCGACCACGCGATGGCACGGGATCGCGACCGGGATCGGATTCCACCGGAGCGCCTGCGCGACCGCCCGCACGGCCCGGGGCTGTCCCACGTCCTCGGCGAGCCGCTTGTACGAGACGACGGCACCGTAGGGGATCTCCGCCGTGCGCTCGAGGACCTTCCGCTGGAACGGGCTGCGGACCAGCCGGAGGTCGAGCGGCCAGCGGAGCTGGTGCGTGCGCCCCTCGAGATACGCCTGGAGCTCGCGATAGAGGGCCTCCGCCTCGCCGCTGTCCCGCACCAGCTCGACCCCGCCGCGATGCGCAAGCCGCCGCGAGGCGGCGGCGCCCGCGGGCCCGTGCAGGTACTCGAGCAGCACGACGCCCTGCTCCGAGTGCGCCAGCAGAACCGGGCCGAGCGGGGAATCGAACACGCGATAGGCGATCAGCCGGCTCCGCAGGTCGAGCAGCCGCGCCTCGAGTCGCTCGCGAGCCCGCGCCGCGCCGCCCGCGTCGACGGGAACCTCCCGCAGCGCGCCGATCGCCCGGTCGACTGCCCGGTAGTGCGCGTACTCCTCCCCGCACGAGCCGCAGGCCGCGACGTGGTCCGTCACGCGCCGCGCGGCGGCCGCGTCCGCCTCGCCGGTCGCCGCGGCCACCAGGTCCGCCTCGATCCGGATGCAGACCGCCGGTCGCTGCTTCACGTCGCGAGCTCCTTGTCGATCAGGCCGTCCCGCTCGAGCGCCAGGCGGACCTTCCGGAGCGCCTGGAACACGTGCGCCCGCGCGCTCTCCGCCGAGCACTCCAGACTCCGCCCGATCGTGTCGTAGTCGAGGCCATGCACCTTCCGCTGGAGGAACGCCACCCGTTGCTTCAGCGGCAAGCGCGCGACGACCGTCCCCACCGCCGCGCCCATCTGGCGCGAGACCGTGACCCCGTCCGGCCGCTCGTCGTCCCGAGCCCGCGCGCCCAGCTCGACCTCGGCGTACGCGAGCCGCCGGCGCTTCTGCGCCCGGAAGTGGTTCCGGCACAGGTTCGTCGCGATCGCGAACAGCCAGGCCCGGGCGTTCGCGTCCGGCGGGAGCCCGCGGTGGGCCCGGAAGGCGCGCAGGAACGTCTCCTGGGAGAGGTCGTCCGCGTCGGTCCGGCGCCCCGTCAGGCGCAGGACATACCGGTAGATCTCTCCGTGGTGCTCGGACATCAGCGCCTCGAACGTCCGGTCACTCACCACTTTGCAAGACCCCGGACGGGGGGCCGTGTGAAAGCAGCCCCTTCCCTCAGCCAGGCCCGCCCGTCCGGCGGACGGCGAGCTCGTGCGCCCGCCGGAGCCACCGGACGGCACGCGGCAGGGCCTCCGGCGACTCGAGGTCGCACTCGATCCAGCCGCGGCCAGCGAACCGCCGGTGCGGCCGGATCCCCGCCGCGCCGAGCGCCCGCGCCTGGTCCGTCGCCGACAGCCGGATCCAGAGGTCGTGCGACTTGGGATGGATCGGACAGCAGCCGAACATCTCGTCGCCGACGAAGTACCCGAAGCGTCCGAACATCGGCGTGATGCGGACTTGCTCCCATCCGCTCACGATTCGGTTGAGCTCTCCGGCGACCCCCTCGCCGCCCTGACGGAGGGCGCGCCGGGCCCGCCGGCCCCGCCCGATGCCGCGGGGGGGGCCGCCGGCCGGCCGGCCGGGGCGCCTCACCGGCTCCCCGGTCCCGGACCGCCATCCGGCGCGCCCCCGGGCGTTGGAGGCCGGGCCAGCCCTGGAGCGGCGGCGGCCGATCCCCCCATGTCGGGCTCTCAGATGCGGCGGGGCGGCACGCGCCGGTAGAACACGAGCTCGCGCGTGCCCTGCGGGAGGTTGTCGATGTACCCGCTCGGCACGAACCCGA
>DASRDR010000063.1:0-9808 GCA_035652475.1 Candidatus Methylomirabilota bacterium
GAAGGACTCCGAGGGCTACATGACCCGCTCGCCGTTCCCCTCCGACCTGATCGACAAGAACCCGGTCGCCAGGGCGCTCAACCCCGGGTACCGCGCGCGGGCGGGGAAGGACCTCTACGATCTGCCGGCCCGGGCCGTCACCGGCCTGGTCACGCTGGTCGACGCGATCAACCGGGCCGGCTCGACGGAGCCGGAGGCGATCCGGGCGGCGCTCCAGAAGACCGACATCAAGGCGACCGACCTCCTGATGCCGTGGACCGGCGTCCGGTTCGACGAGACCGGGCAGAACGTCGACGTCCGGGCGATCATCATGCAGCTCCAGGGCGGGCGGTACTGGACGGTGTGGCCCTTCGAGATGGCCACCCGCGAGGTCATCTACCCGATCCCGCGCTGGTCGGAGCGGAAGTAGCCGGCACGGTGGGGGTCCGGGTCGGGATCGACGTCGGCGGCACGTTCACCGACCTGGTGGCGCTGGACGCGACCGCCGGCACGGTGCGCTCGCTGAAGGTCCTGACGACGCCCGCCGCCCCCGCCCGGGGGGTCCTGGCCGGGCTCCGGGGCCTCGCTCCCGTCGCGGCGTCGATCGCCCACGGCACGACCATCGTCACCAACGCGATCGTGGAGGGCCGCCACGCCCGGACCGCGCTGGTGACGACCCGCGGGTTCCGCGACGTCCTGGAGATCGCGCGCCAGAGCCGGCTGGAGCTCTACCGGCTGGACCTGCCGCCTCGCCCGCCGCCGCTCGTCCCGCGCCACCTGCGCTTCGAGGTGACGGAGCGGGTGCAGGCGGACGGCCGCGTGCCGACGCCGCTCGCCGAGGCGGAGCTCCCCGCGCTCGGCGCCGCCCTCCGGGCGGCCGGGGTCGAGGCGGTCGCGGTCTGCCTCCTCCACGCCTACGCGCATCCGGGGCACGAGGCGCGGCTGCGCGCGCTCCTCGAGCCGCTCGTCCCGTACGTCTCCGTCTCCCACGAGATCAACGCCGAGTTCCGCGAGTACGAGCGGACCAGCACGACGGTGCTGAACGCCGCGGTGATGCCGATCGCCGACGCCTACCTGGCCGACCTGGAGGCGTCGCTCGCCCGCGCCGGGCACCGGGGATCGCTCCACCTCCTCCAGTCGAGCGGGGCGATGATGTCGGCGGCGGTGGCGCGCCGGCGGCCGCTCGCGATGGCGGTGTCCGGCCCGGCCGGCGGGGTGGCGGCGACCCGGTTCCTGGCCAGCGCGGTCGGGGTCCCGCACGCGATCGCCTTCGACATGGGCGGGACGACGACGGACGTGTGCCTGGTCGCGGGCGGCCGCGCGGAGATGCTCCCGCAGCGCCGGCTGGGCGGGCACCCGATGCGCCTCCCCTCGGTCGGCGTCGAGTCGATCGGGGCCGGCGGCGGCTCGCTGGCGCAGGCGGGCGACGGCGCGCTGCGCGTCGGCCCGGCGAGCGCGGGCGCCCGCCCGGGGCCGGCGTGCTACGGCCTGGGCGGCGAGGCGGCGACGGTCACCGACGCCCACGCCGCCGCGGGCACGCTCCGGGACGGCGCGGTCCTCGGCGAGGCGATCCGGGTCGACGCCGGGCGGGCCCGGGCGGCGCTCGAGCCGGTGGCGCGGGCGCTCGGGCTCGGGCTCCGGGAGACCGCGGCCGGCGTGCTCGAGGTCGCCAACGCCGCCATGCGGCGCGCGATCCGCCTCATCTCCGTCCAGCGCGGGCACGACCTCCGCGACTTCGTCCTGGTGGCGTACGGCGGGGCCGGACCTCTCCACGCCGGGCGGCTCGCCCAGGAGCTCGGCATGACCCGGGTGCTGGTCCCCGCCCACGCCGGCGTCTTCTCGGCGCTCGGCTGCGTGGTTGCCGAGGTGGCGTACGACCAGGTCCAGACCTTCCGCCGCCCCCTCGAGCGGCTCACGGCCGCCGACCTGGACGCCCAGTTCGCGCCGCTGCTCGAGGCGGTCCGCCAGCCGCTGGTGGCGGAGGGGCATCCGGCGGCGGCGATCGGGCTCCGGCGGAGCGTGGATCTCCGGTACGTCGGGCAGAACTACGAGCTCGAGGTCCCCTGGACCGGCGACCTGGACGCGCTCCGGGCCGGTTTCCACGCGCTCCACCACCGGCTCTACGCCTACGCGACCGGGGACGCGGTGGAGTGCGTGAACCTCCGCGCGGGCGCCGCGGTGGCCGGCGAGGCGGTACGGCTTCCCGAGTGGGACGGCCACGGCACTGGCCAGCCGTTCGCCGAGCACGAGGCGTACTTCCCGGAGACGGGGGCGACGGCCCTCCCGGTCTTCCGGCGCGCCGATCTGATCCCGGCCCAGCCGCTCAAGGGCCCCGCGCTCATCGAGGACCCGTGGGCGACGACGCTCGTCTATCCCGGGCAGGGCGCGGTGCTGGATCGCCTCGGCAATCTCTGGATGGGCGCCGACCCCGACGCGCTGGCCCGGGTCCCGGGAGGCGGCGGGTGAGGCGCCCGGGCCCGCCGGGGCCGACCGGGGCCGGGCCGAGCCCGGTCACGGTCGAGGTGGTCCGGCACGCCATCTACGCGATCGCCGAGGAGATGAGCGTCATCATCATGCGATCGGCCCGCTCGCCGCTCCTCAAGGAGGCCGGCGACCTGTCGAGCGCCCTCACCGACGCGCGGGGCCGGCTGATCGCCCAGGGTCGCGACATCCCGATCCACCTGGGCGTGATGGCCTTCACCGTCAAGGAGTTCCTGCGCCGGGTCCCCCGCCGCGAGCTCCGCGACGGGGACGTCTGGTACCTGAACCTCCCCGAGGTCGGCGGGAACCACCTGCCGGACGTGAAGGCGATCCGGCCGGTGTTCGCCGCCGGCCGCCTGGTCGCGTTCGCGATCAACCTCGCCCACTGGGCCGACGTCGGGGGTGCGGTGCCCGGCTCGTACGTCCCGTGGGCCGACGAGGCGTACCAGGAGGGGCTCCGGATCGCGCCGATCAAGGTCTTCGACCGCCGGGGTCCGACCCGCGCGTTCGATCTCCTCATGGCCAACGTCCGGGGCGGCGAGGAGCGGGAGGGCGACTGCCGCGCGATGTACTCGGCCGTCGAGGTCGGCGCGCGCCGGCTGGGCGAGCTGTTCGCGCGGTACGGGGTGGCCATGACCCTCGCCTGCTTCGACCGGCTCCAGGCCGAGTCGGAGCGGGCGATGCGTGCCGCGATCGCGGCCATCCCGGACGGGGTCTACGCGGGCGAGGACTGGGTCGACGACGACGGGCACGACGACCGGCCGGTGCCGGTCCGGGTCACCGTCACGCTCCGCGGGGCCCGGGCCCGGTTCGACTTCGCCGGGACGGGCGCGGCGGTCAAGGGCCCGATCAACACCACGCGGTTCGTCGCGGCGTCCGCCGTCTACTACAGCCTGAAGGCGCTGGTCGCCCCCGACGTGCCGGCCAACGACGGCTGCTACCGGCCGATCACGGTCGAGGTCCCGCCGGGGACGATCCTGAACCCGCCGCCCGGCGCGCCGGTGGTCGGCGGCAACCACGAGACCTCCCAGCGCGCCGTCGACGCGTGCTTCAAGGCGCTCGCGGGGGCGATCCCGGACCGGATCACCGCCGGCGGCCCGACCACGTCCGGGCTCCTCCTGTTCGGCGCCCGGCAGGACGGGCGGTGGCGCATCCTCTACGAGGTCCACGGCGGCGGGGAGGGCGGCGGGGCCGGTCGGGACGGCGGCCACGCGGTCCGCGTGCACATGTCGAACGTCATGAACACGCCGGCCGAGGTGATCGAGACCGAGTACCCGATCGAGATCCTGGAGCAGGCGCTCCGGCCCGGGAGCGGCGGCGCGGGGACCCACGCCGGGGGCTGCGGGTTCGTGCGCGGCTACCGGGTCCTGGCCGAGACGACGCTCACGACCATGCTGGAGCGGCGCGTCGTGCCGCCCTGGGGCGCGTTCGGCGGCCGGGACGGGGCCCCGTACCGGATCACCCTCGAGCGCGACGGCGGGCGCCGGGACGTCAAGGGGAAGGAGACCGTGCGCCTCCGGGCCGGCGACGTGATCCTGATCGAGACCTGCGGCGGAGGCGGCTACGGCGACCCCGCCGGCCGCCCGCCGGGGCTCCTCGCCCGCGATCGGCGGGAAGGGTACGTGATCGACGCGCCGGCCGGCGGGGACCCGGCGACTGGCCCGGCGCGCTGACGCCGCGAGGCGGGGGGACGGGGGGATGAGGCTCGCGGGACAGACGGCGATCGTGACGGGCGCGGCCAAGGGGATGGGCCGGGCGATCTCGCTCCGCCTGGCGCGCGAGGGCGCCGACCTGGTGCTCGCCGCGCGGGAGGCGCCGCCGCTGGACGACGTGGCCGGCGAGGCGCGCGCGCTCGGGCGGCGAGCGGCCGTTCGCGCCACCGACGTGCGCGACGAGGCGCAGGTCCACGCGCTGGTCGAGGCGGCGGTCGCGGCGTTCGGGCGCGTCGACATCCTGGTCAACTGCGCCGGGACGACCGGCCCGGTCGAGACCCCGGTCCACGAGATCAAGGTGGAGGACTGGGACGAGGTGCTGGCGGTCAACCTTCGGGGAACGTTCCTCCCGACCAAGCACGTGGTCCCGGTGATGCTCCGGCAGGGGCACGGCAAGATCGTGAACATCGCCGGGACCTCCGGCCTCCGCGGGTACAGGCTCCGCGCGGCGTACTCGGCCTCGAAGTGGGCGGTGCGCGGCTTCACTCGCACGGTCGCCCTCGAGGTGGGGCCGCACGGGATCAACGTGAACTGCGTCGCCCCCGGGATCGTGGCTGGCGACCGCATGGACCGGCTCTGCCGCGAGAAGGCCCGCAAGCGCGGGTGGACGTTCGAGCAGGTGCAGGCGGAGTACGTCCAGGAGATGGCGCTCCGGCGCGTCACCACCCCCGACGACGTGGCCGCCGCCGTGCTGTTCCTCTGCAGCGCCGAGTCGCGTAACATGACCGGGCAGTGCTTGACGGTCGACGGCGGATGGGACGTCTAGCGTGCGGGGGTGCGGGGTCCGCGGCGGCGTGCCGCCCGCCCCGCCCCGCCCCGCGTCGCCACAGGAGGTGGTCATGCCGCGCACGGTGCTGACGCCGACCCAGGATGGCAAGCCGATCGGGATGTACTCGGCGGGTTTCGTGGTCGACCCGGGCGGGCTCGTGTTCGTCGCCGGCCAGGTCGCGATGGACGCCGACGGGCGCGTGGTCGGCGAGGGCGACTTCAAGGCGCAGGCGAGCCAGGTCTACCGGAACCTGGCCGGCGTGCTCGCCGAGGCCGGCTGCACGCTCCGCGACGTCGTGAAGTTCACGACGTACCTGGTCCGGAGCGAGGACTGGGCGGCGTACGCGGAGTGGCGCAAGGCCGAGTACCCGAAGCTCTTCCCGGACGGCGTGTACCCGGCCAACACCGGCGTGGTCGTGCGCGAGCTGGCCCGCCCGCAGCTCCTCCTCGAGATCGAGGCGATCGCCGTGCGGCCCGCCCGGCGGGCGGCCGGCCGGCCGGCCGCGGCGCGGGCGGCGGGCCGGAGCCGGCCAGCGAGCCGGGGGCGGGCGGCGAAGCGGCGCGGCGGGGCGGGCCGCCGCTGACGGGGGTCGGGTGGTCGTCCGGGTGAAGTACGTCTTCGGCCTGGCGCGCGGCGGGGAGGGACGCGATACGCTGGAGCTGGAGCTGCCGGCCGGGGCGACCGTGTTCGAGGCCCTGCGCCGGCTGGGCGTCTCCGCGCTCGAGCTGCACGCGGCCGTCAACGGGGCCTCGGCGGCGGACGGCACGGTGCTCCGGGACGGGGACGAGGTGATCCTGATCCCCGCCATCCAGGGCGGGAGGGAGGCGGAGCCGTGAAGGTGGTGGACTGGCCGAGGCTCCTCGGCGGCGCGCTCGCCCTGGCGCTCGCCACGCCCCTCGCCGCGCAGACGCGCATCATCGTCCCGATCATCGTCTCGCGCCCGGGCGCGGCGGCCGTGCGCGCCGTCCCGACGGGGCAGGCCGTGACGCGCGGGCCGTCGGTCGCGGTGACCACGCGGAGCGTGTCCCCGTCGCCCGGCGTCACGGAAACCGAGGTCACGGTCCACGAGACGACCGGCGCCGTGCGGGCCACGAACGTGCCGCCGAGCGTCGTCACCGGCGCCACGCAGCCGGTCGGGGCGCGGTCGGTCCTGATCCGGGTCGACCGCCAGCCCACGCCGGCGTCGGCCGGCGACGCCGGCCCGACGACGACGCGCGTGACCGTTCGCGACGGCACGGGGGCGCTCCGGGCGGTCGGGCCGGCGCCGGTCCAGAGCCAGGCGGCGGCGTCCGGCGCGACCAGCACGGTGACGATCACGGGCGACACGGGCGCCGGCGACGCGGGCCTCGAGACGCCGATCGTCATCCTCGGCGAGTAGCGGGTGCTCCTGCCGCGGTTCGAGTACCGGCGGGCGAGCTCGCTCGTCCAGGCGTCGACCGTGCTGGCGGAGCACCCGAACGCCCGCGCGCTGGCCGGCGGGACCGATCTGCTCGTCGACCTGCGCGAGCGCCGGCAGCAGCCGGAGCTGCTGGTCGACATCGGCGCGCTGCCGGAGCTCCGGGAGATCGCGCTCGAGGACGGGGCTCTCCGGCTCGGGGCCGGCATCACGGTCGGCGAGCTCCTTGCCGACCCGACGGTCCGGGCGCGGGTGCCGGCGCTCCGGGCCGCCGCGCACGACTTCGCCGATTTCCTCACCCGCAACAAGGCCACGCTCGGGGGCAACCTCGCCAACGCCAGCCCCGGCGCCGATCTCGCGGTCCCGCTGCTGGCGCTCGACGCCGCCCTCGTGCTGGCGGGTCCGGCCGGCGAGCGGACGCTCGCGCTCGACGCCTTCCTCGTGGGACCCCGGCAGACGGCGGTCCGGCCCGGCGAGCTGATCCGCGCGGTGCGCGTCCCGCGCCACGGGGGCCGGCAGGGCTGGATCAAGCTCGGGCTGAAGCGCGGCGGGGCGATCGCGGTCGTGAGCGTGGCGACGTGGGTCCAGCTCGACGCCGGGGGGCGGGTGGCCGAGGCCCGGATCGCGCTGGGCGCGGTCGGGCCGCGGCCCTTCCGGGCCCGCGAGGCCGAGGCGCGGCTCGTGGGCGCGGCCCTGGCCCCCCCCGCCGTCGCCGCGGCCGCGGCGGAGGCGGCCGCCGCGGCGCGCCCGATCAGCGACGTGCGCGGGAGCGCCGAGTACCGGCGGGCGATGGTCCAGGCGCTGGTCGCGCGGAGCCTCGGGGTGGCGGCGTAGGGCATGCGCGCGATCGAGTTCACGCTGAACGGGGCGCCGGTCCGGACCACGGTCGAGGCTCACGAGACCCTGCTCGGGGTCCTGCGACAGCGCCTGGCGGCGACCGAGGTCAAGTCAGGGTGCGAGCGGGGCGACTGCGGCGCCTGCGCCGTGCTGCTGGACGGCCGCGCCATCAACTCGTGCCTGGCGCTGGCGGTCCAGGCGGAGGGACGCGCGGTCACGACGGTGCGCGGCCTCGGGACGCCCGAGCTGCCGCACCCGCTCCAGGCGGCGTTCGTGGCGGCCGGGGCGGCCCAGTGCGGGATCTGCATTCCCGGGATGCTCGTGAGTCTCTATGCCTTCCTGACCGCGCATCCCGCGGCGACCCGGTCCGAGATCCGGGAGGCCATCGGCGGCAATCTCTGCCGCTGCACCGGCTACCACAAGATCGTCGACGCGGCAGAGGCGGCCGCCCGCCAGCTGACCGCGCCCCGGCCGGTGGCGCCGGTCGGACCGGCGTGATCACCCCCCGGGCGAGCCGGCCCGTGATGCCCGCCGGGTACGGGCTCCGCGATGCCGCCGCCGGCGTGGGACTGTTCCCGTGGGCGCGGGTCGACGAGCGGATGACCGCCGCCCGGAACTACTGGCTCGCGACCACGCGGCCCGACGCCCGCCCCCACGCCATGCCGGTCTGGGGCGTCTGGGTGGACGGGGCGCTCTGGTTCGGCACCGACCGCGGCTCCCGGAAGGCGCGGAACCTGGCCGCCAACCCCGCGGTCGCCGTGCATCTCGAGAGCGGCGACGACGTGCTGATCCTGGAGGGGACCGCCCGCGAGGTGCACGGCGAAGCCGACCTGGCGGGATTCGACAGCCGGTACGCGGCCAAGTACGCGGTCCGGCTCGCCGACCTGCCCCGGGAGATCTCGGTCTGGCGGGTCGCCCCTCGGACCGCGTTCGCCTGGCTCGAGCGGGACTTCCCGGGGACCGCGACCCGGTGGACGATCCCGGCGCGATCATGACGTCCCCGTCCGCCTCTCCGCGCGTCGGGCGCTCGGGCCCGGCCCGGCCGGAGCTCCCGTGAACGACGGCCCGACCCCGGTCGGCGCCGAGCCGCGCGCCGCCACGCCGGCGGCCGGCTTCCGCATCGTGGGCCAGCGCGTGCCGCGGCCCGACGCCCACGACAAGGTCTTCGGCCTCACGCGGTACGCGGACGACTTCGCGATGGCCGGGATGCTCCACGCGAAGGTGGTCCGCGCCACCCGGCCGTCGGCGCGGATCCTGCGGCTCGACACGGAGGCGGCCGCGGCGGTCCCGGGGGTCCGCGCGGTGCTCACCGCCCGCGACGTGCCGCACAACGTGCTCTTCAGCGACGTCCCCGGCCAGACGACGACGGTCGGTCCGCTCCGCGCCCGGACCCAGGTCCTCGCGGACGGGGTGGTCCGCTTCCTGGGGGAGCCGGTCGCGCTGGTGGCCGCCGACACCGAGGAGGCCGCCGAGGAGGCGGCGCGCCGCGTGGTGATCGAGTACGGCGACCTGCCGGGCGTCTTCGATCCGGAGCAGGCGCTCCGTCCCGACGCGCCGCAGCTCGAGCCGACCGGCAACGTGATTTCGCGGTGGAAGATCCGCCGCGGCGACGTCGCCGCCGGGTTCCGCGAGGCGGACGTGGTGGTCGAGGGGACGTACCGGACGCCGTTCATCGACCATGCGTTCATCGAGCCGGAAGCCGGCGTGGGGTGGCTCGACGAGAACGGCGTGGTCACGATCCGCGTCGCCACCCAGGTGATCGAGCACTTCCGCGACGTCGCCAACGTGCTCGGGCTCCCGCACTCGCGAGTCCGCATCATCGCGCCCTACATCGGGGGGGGCTTCGGCGGCAAGGAGGACGTCACGGTCGAGGTGTTCCTGGGGCTCCTCGTCTGGAAGACGACCCGGCCGGTGCGGCTCTGCTACTCGCGCGAGGAGTCGATCCTCTCCCCGACGAAGCGGCACCCGTTCGTGATGCGGTACCGGCACGGGGCACGTCGCGACGGGACGCTGGTCGCGCTCGAGGTGGAGCTGATCTCGGACGCCGGGGCGTACGCCTACCTGTCGCCGCTGACCCTGCTCTACGCGATGGTGCACGCCGCCGGGCCGTACCGGATCCCCCACGTGAAGATCGACGGGGTCTCGGTGCTCACGAACAACCCACCCACCTCCGCGTTCCGGGGATTCGGGTCCGCGCAGCCGGCGTTCGCCTACGAGAGCCAGATGGACCGCCTGGCGCGCGTCCTCGGCCTCGACCCGCTCGAGTTCCGCGAGCGGAACTACGTGCGAAAGGGCGAGCGGCTGGCCTCCGGCCAGGAGCTCGAGACGGCGGTGTGGCTCCCGGAGACCGCGCGCCGGGCCTGGGCCGCCCTGGGCCCCCGCCGGGCGCCGTCCGGCCCCGGCAAGCGCGTCGGGCGCGGCCTCGCGTCGGCGCTCACCGCCTACGGCCGCATCGTCTGGCTCCACGACTGGGCGAGCGCCTGGGTCGAGCTGCAGATGGACGGCGCCGTGCTGATCCGCACCGGGGTGCCCGACATCGGCGGGGGCCAGGCCGCGTCGCTCGTCCAGATCACCGCGGAGCTGCTGGGGGTCGCCCAGGCCGACATCGCCGTGCACATCGGCGACTCGGCGCTC
>DASRDR010000064.1:0-2478 GCA_035652475.1 Candidatus Methylomirabilota bacterium
GTCTTCGTCGACGCCGCGGAGGAGGTGCTCCGCGAGGCGCTGACCCCGCCGGCCGCCGACGTCCAGCCCGCCGCGTGACCCGCCCGCGGCCGGGTCCCTGCGGGGCCCGGCCGTGTCCGGGCGGAGACGGTCGCGCCCGCAGCGCTTGACGGGTCCGGGCCCCGGGGGACAATGGCCCCATGCGGCGGCTGACGTGGCTCACGGTGGGAGCGTGGCTCGTCATCGGGGCCGGCGCCGGGCCCGCCGGGGCGCAGGGCGGACTCGGCGGCGCGGTGAACGCGCAGCGGCAGCAGATCCAGCGCCAGCAGTCGCAGACCCAGCAGCTGAACGACGACCGCCGCGATTCCCTCGACGAGCAGCGGGCGGCCCGGCAGGAGGCGCAGATCAGGGACCGTGAGCGGCAGCTGGCGCCGCAGATCCTGGTCGTCCCGCCGAGCTGCACGCGCGTCGGGCAGACGCTGGTCTGCCGCTAACGCCAGGTCGCGGCGGGCGCCGCCGCCTGCCTCACCCGGAGGCTCGGATGAGCGAGATCTCCCGGCCCGTGGCCGACGTCGTCACGCCGGAGCCGGTCGTCGAGGGAGCCGGCGTTCACCTCCGGCGCAGCATCGGCACGCGCACGCTCGATCACCTCGACCCGTTCCTGCTGTTGGACCACTTCGAGTCGGTCTCCCCCGCCGACTACGAGGCGGGATTCCCGTACCATCCGCACCGCGGGATCGAGACGATCACGATCGTGCGCCGCGGCGAGGTGCGGCACGGCGACTCGCTCGGCCACCGGGGGACCATCGGCGCCGGCGACATCCAGTGGATGACCTCCGGGAGCGGCATCCTGCACGAGGAGATGCCGCAGGTGCGGCCGGAGGGGATCGCCGGCCTCCAGCTGTGGCTCAACCTGCCCGCCCGCGAGAAGATGACCCGCCCGAAGTACCGCGATCTCGCGTCGGTCCAGCTGTCGGAGATCGTCATCGCGGAGGGCGCGCGGGTCCGGCCCATCGCCGGCGAGGCGGCCGGCGGGCGCGTCACGGGGCCGGTCGCCGGCCTCGCCGTCGCCCCGAAGTTCATGGATGTGACGCTGCCCGCGGGGGCGAGCTTCCGCGACGGGGTGCCGCGCGGCCACACCGCGTTCGCCTACCTGGACCAGGGCGCGGTGCAGTTCGGCCCGGACCGGCGCCTGGTGCAGGCGCCCGCCCTGGTCGTCTTCGGGGACGGCGACCTCGTCGATGCGACGGCCGGGTCCGGGGGCGGCCGGTTCCTCCTGGCGGCGGCGCGGCCGCTGCGCGAGCCGATCGCCCGGTACGGCCCGTTCGTGATGAACACCCGGGCGGAGATCGAGCAGACCCTCCGCGAGCTGCGGACCGGCCGGTTCATCCGCGCCGAGCCCCGGGACGAGTAGCGCCGGGTACCTCGCGCCCCCGCGATCCCGCCGGCGGCTCCGCCTGACCCCGACGTCCGCGTCTCATCCCCGGGCAGCCGGCATCAGGCGACGGGCGGGCCCGGCGCAGTCGGCACGAGATGAGGCCGTGTCTCCACGCGATCGCGGACAGTCGCCGGCCGGCGGGCGCCCGCCAGGATGGATCGCCGCCGCGCGGCCCGGGGCAGCCTGACCGCGCGGCGGCTCGGGTGCCGCGGCGACCGGGGGGGATCGCGGGGCGGGCGCCGGCGGGGGCCGGCGCCCGTGGACACCCTCCCGCCCGGACAGCTACGGCGTGGGCTCGAGCTGGATCCCGATCGCCCGGATCGTGATCACGTCGGAGACCGCCGCCGGCGTGATCTGCAGCTCCAGGAACAGCGCGCCGCCGGCGCTGGGGTCGACGGAGATCGTGGGGGACGTGTCGAGGCAGGTCACCACCCCCGCGCCGGGCGCGGCGAAGAGGGTCGTCACCTGCGCCGCGGGGGCCGCCGTCGGGATGGGGCTCGGGTTCTGAAGCAACGCGACGCCGCTCACGAAGGCGCCCTGGGCGCCCTCCTGGTAGCAGACCTTGGCGCCCGTCACGTTGAAGCCGAGCGGCACCTGGAGCCCAACCTGGAGAACATCGGCGACCAGGCCGGTGGCGACGTCCAAGCCCGCCGTCGTCGGGTCGAGCGTGAGCGCCGACGATCCGGCGAGGAGGTCCAGCGGGTTGATCCACATCAGGCCCGGCTGGGGCTTCAGCGCATCGATTTGGTCCTGGAGCCCGTCGATCTCCTTCTGGAGGGCCCGGAACGGCTGCCCCGGCGGGACGCCGGGCGGGGTGACACCCGGCTTGCCCTTCGGCGCCGCGAGGGCGGACGGGCCAGCGACCCCGAGCACGAGAGTGGCCCCGACCAGCGTGACGGCGAGGCCCAGAACCCACCTCGAACGATCCCGCATGACGAGTCCCTTTCTGGAGCCTGTATGCGGCATGGGGACCGCGGGCGGGTCCATTCCGGCAACCCGGCTCTCAGGCACCATGCCTGACCCGTGGCTTTGCGTCCCCGCCTCGCGGCGGGTTTGCCCTT
>DASRDR010000065.1:0-5151 GCA_035652475.1 Candidatus Methylomirabilota bacterium
CCCGGAGGCGCTCGAGCTTCGGCCGCACGAGGCCGAGGAGCCGGCGGGCCCCCGCGAAGAAGAGAGACCGAAGTCTCATCGCCGGTGGACGACGTCGCGCTCGGTGATGATCGCGAGGCGCCCGCGATCGCTCACGAAGCCGTTCACCGCCCAGCTGATCGCGCTCACGACCAGCGCCCCCCAGAACGCCGCCCAGAACCCGCGGACCGCGAACCCCGGCACCAGCGCCGAGGTGAGCCAGAGGCAGAAGGCGTTCAGGACGAAGAGGAAGAGACCCAGGGTCACGAGGGTGAGCGGCAGGGTCAGGATGAGCAGGACCGGGCGCACGATGGCGTTCACGAGCCCGAGCACCAGCGCCGCCACCACCACGACCGTCGCTCCCCGGGCCTCGATGCCCGGGACGATCTCCGTCGCGAGCCAGATCGCGAGCGCGTTGACCAGAACCCGGACCAGGAACCCCATCCCCTCACCTCCGGAGGTGCGGGCGGCCGGCACGCTCCGGCCCCAGTATGGCACCGATCGAGAGCTTGACCGCGATGCCGGCGGCCCGCTACCGTCGCCTTCCGGGAACGCACGTGCTCATCCTCTTCGGCCTCGCGATCTGCGCCGGAGCGGCGCTCCTGTTCCTGGTCCAGCCCCTGTTCGCCCGCCTCGCCCTCCCGCTGCTCGGCGGCGCGCCCGCGGTCTGGAACACCGCCCTGGTGTTCTACCAGGCAGCCCTGCTGGCCGGCTACGCCTACGCCCACCTCGCGACCCGGTGGCTCCGGCCGCGCCGCCAGGCGCTGGTCCACCTGGCCGTGCTGGGCGTCGCGGCCCTCGCGCTGCCGATCGCCGTCCCGGCGGGCTGGACCCCGCCGGCCGGCTCGAATCCCGTGCCGTGGCTCCTCGCCCTGCTCGCGGTGGCGGTGGGCCTGCCGTTCTTCGCCGTGGCGGCGACCAGCCCGCTCCTCCAGGCCTGGTTCGCGAAGACCGATCACCCGGGCGCGCGCAACCCGTACGTCCTCTACGCGACGAGCAATCTCGGAAGCATGCTGGCCCTGCTCGCCTATCCCGCGGTGGTGGAGCCCACGCTCCGGCTCGCCGCCCAGACCCGGCTCTGGAGCCTCGGCTACGCAGGGCTCGTCGCCCTGGTCGCGGCGTGCGCGGTCGGGGTCTGGCGCGCGACCGGCGCCGGCGCGAGGGGGGCGGCAGGGTCGCCCGCGATCGGCGTCCGGCTGCCCGCGGCAGCCCCGGGAACCGAGGCCGGCGGGCCGGCCCTGCCGCCGCCCGGCCCCGCGCGCCGCGCCCGGTGGGTCCTCCTCGCCGCCGTGCCGTCCAGCCTGATGCTCAGCGTGAGCACCTATCTCGGCACCGACATCGCCGCGATCCCTCTCCTCTGGGTGGTGCCGCTGGCGCTCTACCTCCTGACGTTCATCCTGGTGTTCGCCCGGCGGCGCCGGGTGCCGCACCGGTTCTGGGTCGAGGCGCTCCCGCTCGCCCTGCTGCCGGCCGTCCTGGTCCTGGTGGCGCGCGCCATCGAGCCGCTCGCGATGGTGCTCCCGGCGCACCTCCTCGCGTTCTTCGTGGCCGCGATGGTCTGCCACGGCGAGCTCGCGGCCGACCGGCCCGACCCGCGGCACCTGACCGGATTCTATCTCTGGCTCGCGCTGGGCGGCGCGCTCGGCGGGGCGTTCACCGCCCTCGTGGCGCCGCTCGTGTTCACGGGCGTCGTCGAGTACCCGCTCGCGCTGGTGGCGGTCCCGCTGCTGCCGGCCCGGCCACGGGAGGCCTGGGAGGGCCGCGGCCGGCAGGAGCTCGACATCGTGCTCCCGCTGATGGTCGGCGCGGCCCTGCTCGCCGTCATCCGCGGCCTGGAGGGGAGCTGCTGCGGGCCGGGCGCGATCGGGCCGGCGGTCGGGATCCTGACCCTCGGCTGCGTCCTGTTCGCGCGGCGGCCGCTCCGCTTCTCCCTCGCGCTGGCCGCGCTACTGGTCGCCGGCTCGGCGTACCGCGGGGCCGAGGGGCACCTGCTCCACGCCGAGCGGAGCTTCTTCGGCGTCTCGCGGGTCTCGCGGGATTCCGAGGGGCAGTACCATCTCCTGACGCACGGGACCACGCTCCACGGGATGCAGGCCCTCGATCCCGCGCGGCGCCGCGAGCCGCTCACCTACTACCATGCCAGCGGGCCGGCGGGCGACGTCTTCGCCGCGCTCGACCGGCTCGCCGAGCGGCGGTCGGTGGCGGTGGTGGGGCTCGGCACCGGGTCGCTGGCCTGCTACGGTCGGCCGGGCGCCCGCTGGACGTTCCACGAGATCGACCCCGCCGTCCTCCGGATCGCGTCCGACCCGCGCTACTTCTCGTTCCTCCACGACTGCCCGCCGCGCGTGTTCGTGCGCCTGGGCGACGCCCGGCTCGTCCTGGCGGGCGCCCCCGACGCCGCGTACGACCTGATCGTCCTCGACGCCTACAGCTCCGACGCGCCCCCGCTCCACCTCATCACCCTCGAGGCGGTCCGGCTGTACCTGTCGAAGCTGGCCCCGGGCGGCGCCCTGCTCTTCAACGTCTCGAACCGCCACCTCCGCCTGGGCCCGGTCCTGGGCGCGATCGCGCGGGCGGCCGGCCTGGTGGCCCGGGCCCGGGACGACGCCGCCGTGGCCCCCGCGGAGCGGGCCCGGGGGAAGACCGAGTCGCACTGGATCGTGATGGCGCGGGGGCCCGAGGACCTGGGCTCGCTCGCGACCGATCCCCGGTGGTCGTCCCCCACCCCGGCGGACGGCGCGCCGTGGACCGACGACTTCGCGAGCCTCCTGGCCGCCTTCCGCTGGCGCTGATCCCGGGCTAGAGTCGTCGGCGTGAGGCGGCACCCGCCGCGCCGCGCCGGCCCTCGCGCGCACGGCGCCCGCGACCGCCCGGGAACGATCGCGTGAACCCCTCGCGCGCCCGGGATCCCGCCGCGGCGCGCGGCACGACGGCGGCGGGGCCGCCGAGGAGCGCCCATGGATCGGTTCGACCGCTCGCGCGCCCTGCTCGACCGCGCCCGCCGCTCGCTGGCCGGCGGCGTCTCCAGCCCGGTCCGGGGCACCGCCCCGGTGCCGCTCTACTTCGCGACCGGGACGGGGCCGCGGCTCCAGGACGTCGACGGCAACTGGTACCTCGACTACGCCGCCGCGTGGGGCCCGATGATCCTCGGCTACTCCCACCCGGCGCTGGTCGCCGCCGCCCGCCGGGCGGCCGAGCGGCCGCTCTCCTACGGCGCCCAGCACGAGCTCGAGATCGCGGTCGCGGAGCGCATCCAGGCGGCGGTGCCGTGCGCCGAGCGCGTGGCGTTCAGCTCGAGCGGCAGCGAGGTCGTCCAGCTCGCCCATCGCCTCGCCCGGGCGTTCACCCGCCGGACGCTGATCCTGAAGTTCGAGGGCCACTACCACGGCTGGATCGACGGCGCCCTGGTGAGCTATCACCCCCGCGAGGGCCTGGGGCCCCGCGAGGCGCCCCGCGTCGTCCCGGGCTCGTTCGGCCAGGTCCCGAACGTGGTCGACAACGCCGTGGTGGCGCCCTGGAACGACCTCCCGGTGCTCGAGCGGCTGTTCCAGGCCCACCCGGACCGGATCGCGGCGGTGATGATGGAGCCGGTCCTCTGCAACAGCGGCTGCCTCCTGCCGCGGCCGGGGTACCTGGAGGGCGTGCGCGAGCTGTGCCGGCGACACGGCGCGCTCTTCATCCTGGACGAGGTCATCACGGGCTTCCGCATCGCGCTCGGCGGCGCCCAGGCGCACTACGGCGTCACGCCGGACCTGGCCACCTTCGGGAAGGCGGTGGCGGGCGGCGCGCCGCTGTCGGTCGTCGCCGGGCGGCGCGAGATCCTGGAGCAGCTGCACGGGGCGGGGGTGGCGTTCGGCGGCACGTTCAACGGCAACCCGTTCTCGCTGGCGATCGCGGACGCGACGCTGGCCGAGCTCGCACGCGACGACGGCGGCCTGCTGGTCCAGGCGAACCGGACCGGCGCGGCGCTGATGGAGGGGATCCGCGAGCGGGGCCGGCGCCACGGCCTGCCGCTGCTCGTGACGGGATTCGGCGCGGCGTTCGCGCTCCACTTCACCGCCCGCCCCGAGCTCCGGGAGTACCGCGACACGCTCGACGACGACCCCGAGCTCCTCGGGCTCTTCCTCCGCCGGGCGCTCGAGGAGGGCCTCCACGTCGTGCCGGACGGGCGCTTCTACGTCTCGGCCGTCCACACGGCGGCCGATGTCGAGGAGACCCTGGCGATCGTGGACCGCGTGTTCGCGACGCTGCCGGCCGCCGCCCCGACGGCCGGGCGCTGACCGGGGCCCGGTATCGCGGGCCGGATTCGCGAGCGACGCCTCGGCGCACTCGGCGGGGGGCGGGCGCAGGAGCCTGCGCCGCGGCCTGCCGCGCGCCGTGCGAGAGGTCGGGACCGGGGTGGCCTGGGGGGTCGAGCGGCGAGCCGCGGCCGGTGGCGCGGGAGGCCCCCGGAGACGATCCGCCGGCCCGGCCGGGTCAGGGCCGGGCCGGCGCGCGCAAGGGAGGGTCAGATCTTCCGGACGTTCGACGCCTGGAGGCCCTTCGGCCCCCGGGTGACCTCGAACTCGACCTTGTCACCCTCGGCCAGGCTCCGGAACCCGGATCCCTGGATCGCCGAGTAGTGGACGAAGACGTCCTGCCCGTCTTCCTGAGTGATGAAGCCGTACCCCTTGGCGTCGTTGAACCACTTCACGAGCCCCTGCGCCATGCTCTGACTCCTCCTCTTCGATGACCCGCCGATGCGGCGGGTCCTGCCCCCGGCCGGGGACAAACGAAAACGCCGCGCGACCCCGGGTTCGCGCGGCGTTGCTTTCGACGACTCGATTGCCCGACCACTGAACCAAGATGCCGGCGACAGGATACACGAGGTCCCCGCCGCGTCAACAAGGAATGTTCCTCCGCCCGCGCCCGGCCGGAGCCCGGCAGACACGCCCGTTCGAAGGCCGGCCAGGCGCCCGCGAGGCCCCGGTCCCGGGCCTCGGGTGTCCCGCTCCCCCTGCCAGCGCCCGGGGCGGCGGCCGGTGGCCCGGCGTGCCCCGGCGCGCTACGCTGGGGCGGATGGCCGTGCGAGTCCGGTCGCGGCTCCGGGGGTCCGCTACTCGCATTCACCGTGCCGCCGTGGCGGCTGGTGGC
>DASRDR010000066.1:0-5186 GCA_035652475.1 Candidatus Methylomirabilota bacterium
CGGGTGGAGGTAGATGACCTCGGCCCCGGACTTGATGTAGTCGGCGTCACTCCCCAGGAGCCCGGCCGACGCCTCCGCGAAGACGCTCGCCCGCAGGCCCCGCGACGGCGCCGTCTGCGAGTCCCGGCTGTCGTAGCTCAGCGCCACCCGCTGGGCGTGGATGGTGGCGCCGTGGATCCCCGGCAGGTCGGGGAACAGGTCGCCGGTGAACGGGAGCCCGCGGACGCTGCCGCGGTCGACCAAATACTTCTGCAGCGTCTCGCCGAGGGACAGGCGCGCGGTCGGCGTGATGTTCACGCCCACGATCGCGAAGACCCCGCGCTGCTCGAGCGTCATGTTGCTCTCGTTCTCCTTCTTCGAGTCGGGGCCGATGCCGAAGAACCGGATCGTCGAGTCCCGGTCGTCGAGCACCTGGAGCTCGGTGTGGAAGCGCCCGCCGAAGACGGCCAGGTTGCGATAGCTCAGGTTGATCTCCCGGTCGATCTTCGTCGAGTACGACGCGATGACCGCCATCCGCTCCACGTCGTTCGGGTAGAGGAAGTACCGGAACGTGCCCGTGATGCCCCGGAACTCGTTGTACGTCACCGACGGCGCCAGGATGCTGCGGACCCGGTCCTCCTCGTCCTTGAACAGGACGGCCGGCAGGATCCCGTAGGTGTTGCCGGCGTTCGGGTCGGTGTCGAAGGCCGGCAGCGGGACGAACGAGAAGCGGGTCTCCGCCGCCGCCGGCCCCGGCAGCGCGAGGAGCGAGGCGAGGAGGAGGGCGGCGAGCGGCTTCAGGGCTCGCCGGGCGTGTCGACGAGGGCCTGCACGAAGCGCCCGAGGCTCGCCAGCGCCCGGCGCGAGCGCCGCTGGAGCCGCCAGCCGGCCGCCGCGAGCGCCGGGCGGCGCAGGAGAGCCGCGGCGGCGCCGCAGCGGATCCGGCCGTCCGCGTCGACCGCGCCCAGCAGCTCCGCCGGCAGGCTCTCGCCCGCCCCGTCCGCCACGGCGCGGACCGCCAGCGCCGGCACCCCCGCCCGCTCCGCCCAGGCCACGACCCGCGCGCTCTCCATGTCGACCGCGAGGGCGCCGCGACGCCAGTGCGTCGCCTTGGCCGCCGGGCTCGCGACGATCCGGTCGACGGTCAGAAGGAGGCCGGCCCGGTGGCGGCACCCCGTGCGGGCGAGCGCGCGGAGCGCCCGGCCTCGCCACTCCGGATCCGGCCACTGCTCGCGGTCTCCCCCGCCGACCGGCGCACCGAGCACCAGGTCTCCCGGCGCGAGATCGGGGGCGCATCCCCCGGCCAGCCCCGTCGCCAGCACCACCGCCGGCCGGGACTCCAGGAGCGCGGCATCGAGCCGCTCGAGCCGCGCCGCCCCCGGCCCCACCGCGCGGACGGTCAGGGCGCCGCGGACGGCAGCCGGCACCCGGCGCAGGAGCCGAGCCGCCTCGAGCTCGAGCCCGACGACCACCAGCAGCCGCCCGCCGCCCGTGACGGCCCCCGTCGGATCACGACCGCCGGGCCGCGGCTGCCACCCTCTCCGCCTGCCGGCGCGCCAGCCACGCCGCGTACGACTTGCCGGCCGCGATGTCGCGGCCGGTGAAATGCACGGTACGCACCTCGGCGTAGCGGATCCGGTGCGGGCCGGCGCCGTCCAGGTCGAAGAGCTCCAGGAAGGGGTCGGCGACATCCGCGTTGCGGTTGGAGACGTAGCCCTCGACGCGGGTACCGTCGCGCCGGAGCACCGTGACGTTGCCGCGGTAGTCGAACGCCAGATCGATGATGCGGCCGAGCGGCAGGTCGGGCCCCGGCTCGGGCGTCCAGCCCTCCAGCGTCCCCTCGCCCGCGCTCACAGCCGGCCGGTGACCGTCGCGACCACCGTGTCGCGGAACCCGCGCCAGCTGGAGAACGTCTCCTGGACGGCCGTCGCCTCGAACCCGCAGTGGACCATGCAGTCGCGGCACTTCTCGTTGCCGCTGCGCTTGCCGTACCGCGCCCACTGGGTCGTCTCCATGAGGTCCTGGAAGGAGTCCGCGTACCCGTCCTGGAGGAGGTAGCAGGGCCGCTGCCAGCCGAACAGGTTGTACGTGGGATTGCCCCACGGCGTGCACTCGTACTGCCGCTTGCCCATGAGGAACTGCAGGAACAGCGGCGACTGGTTGAACCGCCATCGCCGCTTCGCGTTCCCCAGGATGCGGCGGAAGAGGTCGTGGGCGCGCTGCTCCCGGAGGAAGTGCTCCCGGTCGGGCGCCTTCGCGTAGCTGTAGCCCGGGGAGAGCATCATCCCCTCGACGCCCAGATCCATCATCGCGTCGAAGAACGCCCGCACCCGGGCGGGGTCGGCGCCGTCGAAGAGGGTCGTGTTGGTCGTGACCCGGAACCCGCGCCGGAGCGCCTCGCGGATCCCCTCCACCGCCTGGTCGAAGACGCCGTCGCGGCACACCGCCTCGTCGTGCTCCTCCCGCAGCCCGTCCATGTGGACGCTGAACGAGAGGTACTTGGAGGGCGTGAACGTCCCGGCCTCGAGCTTCTCCTTGAGCAGGATCGCGTTCGTGCACAGGTACACGTACTTCCGGCGGGCCACCAGCTCCGCGACCAGCCGGCCGATCTCCGGGTACATGAGCGGCTCGCCGCCGGGGATCGACACGATGGGGGCCCCGCACTCATCGACGGCGCGGAGACACTGCTCGACGGTGAGGTGCTTCCGGAGCACCTGGCCGGGGTACTGGATCTTCCCGCAGCCGGCGCAGGCGAGGTTGCACCGGAAGAGCGGCTCCAGCATGAGGACCAGCG
Source organism: Candidatus Methylomirabilota bacterium (assembly GCA_035652475.1). Taxonomy (GTDB): domain Bacteria; phylum Methylomirabilota; class Methylomirabilia; order Rokubacteriales; family DASRDR01; genus DASRDR01. The sequence continues at coordinate 2,774 of DASRDR010000066.1, forward strand.
GGTAGCGGGCGCGCCCGCGGAGGCGCTGCCTCAGGACGTAGCTCGCCACCGTCCACATCTGCGACAGGGGGACGCTCATCGGCTCCGATCCCGTCCGTTCAGGTCAGGTGGTCCAGCGCCGCGCGCGTCACCGCGTCGGCGCACCCGGCGGTCCGGAGTGAGGATACCACCACCGCGGCCAGCGGCGCGTGCAGGAGGATGCCGGCGGCGAGCAGCGCCGGCTCGGCGACCGCGGCCGTCACCGCCAGGTTGAAGCCCAGGACCACGTAGTAGAGCGCCAGGACGTGGAACCGCCGCCCGGGCAGGCGTCCGGCCCAGGCGGACGGCTGCCCCCCGACCCGCCGGGCCAGCGCCGGCCAGCCGCCCGCGATCACCCCGCCGACCAGGACCCAGCCCGCGAAGTTCGAGAGGGGGACCCCGAAGTAGAGCCCCGGCTCGGGATAGTAGAAGACGCGGCCCAGGAACCACCGATCCCCGCGGACCGCGAGCGGATCGATGACGAGGTCGAGCCACATCATGAGGAGCCCGGCGACGACCGCGGTCCGGGGTCCCTCCGGTCGCGCCGCGGCGCCGACGCCGTCGCTGGTCCGCGACGTCCCGTCACGCCACGCGACGAGGCGTCGCGCCAGCCCCAGGCTCGCGAAGGCGAGGAACGAGAACGAGACGGGATCGAACAGCGGGACGTTGCCCAGGTACAGCTCGCGGCCGGCGGTCACGCCCGTGTAGTGATAGAGCCCGAACGGCACGCCCACCCGCGTCGAGGTCCACTCGGCCGCGAACGCGACGGCGGCGGCCCAGACCGTGAACGCGCTCACCCGTCGCCAGCCCCACTCGGCGGCGCCGACGACTAGGTAGAGGGCCAGGAAGCCGAACACGTAGGGCCGCAGGGCGAGGGTTCCCGCCACGCGTCCGAGCGGGCCGAGGCTGCCGAGGGCCAGCGCGTCCATCGGTCGGAGTCACTCATGCTACACTACGGTCACCCTGCCCGGGGCCACAACACATGGTCGAAATGAGCCGAATCGACACGGCGGTCCGCCGATCGCAGGACCACCTCCTGCGGCTCCAGACCCCGGCCGGCTACTGGGTCGGCGAGCTGGAAGCCGACGTCACGATCACATCCGAGTACCTGCTCCTCCGGCACCTCCTTGGCACCGTCGATCGGGGTCTCGAGCGCAAGGCGGTCGCCTACCTCCGCGAGCGGCAGGCACCGGACGGATCGTGGGGGCTCTACGAGGGCGGGGTCGGCGACCTCTCCGCCACCATCAAGGCCTACTTCGCGATGAAGATGGCCGGCGTGGCGCCGGCGGACCCCGCGATGGCCCGGGCCCGGCAGTTCGTCCAGGAACGCGGCGGCCCGATCCAGGCCAACGTGTTCACGAAGATCACGCTTGCCCTGTTCGGCCAGTACCCGTGGGGCGGCATCCCCGCCATGCCGATCGAGATCATGCTCCTGCCCCGCTGGTCCTACTTCAACATCTGGGAGATCTCGTACTGGTCGCGGACGGTGCTGGTGCCGCTGCTGGTGGTGATGGACCGGCGCCCCGTCCACCGGCTCCCGGGCGAGCTCGGCCTGGACGAGCTCTGGTCCCATGGTCTCCACCTGGACGATCCCGCCTACGCCCGTCGCGGCCTGGTGTCGTGGAAGAACTTCTTCATCGGCATCGACGGGCTGCTCAAGACCTGGGAGGCGTTCGGCCCCCGTCCCTGGCGCCGGCAGGCCGCGCGCGCGGTCCACGACTGGCTCGTCCCCCGCGTCTCGGCCCCGGGCGGGCTCGGCGGCATCTACCCGGCGATGGTCAACGCCGTGCTGGCGCTCCGGCTGTTCGGGTACTCCGACGATCACCGTCTGGTGACCGGACAGCTGAAGGAGATCGAGGCGCTGGGGCTCGAGGAGCCGCACCGGTTCCACGTGCAGCCCTGCGTCTCCCCGGTCTGGGACACGGCGCTCGCGCTCAACGCGCTGCTGGCCTCGGGGATCCCGGGCGACCATCCGGCGCTCGGGCGCGCCGCGGACTGGCTGATCGAGCGTCAAGTGCTCGAGCCGGGCGACTGGCAGGTCAAGCGCCCGGGGCTCGCGCCCGGCGGCTGGGCGTTCCAGTTCGACAACCCCTTCTACCCCGACCTGGACGACACGGCGGTGACCGTCATGGGCCTGGCCCAGGTCCCGCGGGAGGACGACCGGCGGCGTCAGGAGGCGATCGCGGCGGGCGTGCGGTGGCTCCGCGGCATGCAGGATCGGAACGGCGGCTGGGCGTCGTTCGACACCGACCAGCACCGGCTCCTGTTCAACAACATCCCGTTCGCGGACCATGGGGCGCTCCTCGATCCCGCCACCGAGGACCTCACCGCGCGCTGCCTCGAGTGCTTCGGCCGGCTCGGGATCTCCGCGGACGATCCGGCGGTGCGCCGCGGC
>DASRDR010000067.1:0-12374 GCA_035652475.1 Candidatus Methylomirabilota bacterium
GTCGTGCGGGATGACGGTGCCGTCGGGTGCGGTCAGGGACATGGCGGCCATCGCGTCGGCCGGCAGGAGCACCTTGAACCCGCGGTGCGCGGCCTGGCGGGCTGTGGAGTCGCAGCACATCTGGGTCATGAACCCGGCGAGCACGAGCTGCTCGATCCCTCGCGCGCGCACCCGACCAGGAGCGGCGCGCCCCTCGCGGGGTCCCGATGCGGTGACCGTCGGCTCAGTGATGGCGCGGGCCGTCTGCTCCAGCGCGGCCTCCATCGCCTGACCGGCGGCCACGATCGGGTTGGGCGTGCCGGACTGCTGACGCGTCCACGCTTCGTACTCCTCGCGTGTGCGGAATTTGGATTCAGCCATGGTCTCGATCCCCTCCGTTAGCCCGTAGCTGTACCAGTCCAGCCCGAGAGAAGCGCTCGCAGTTCATCCCGCCTATTGCTCTCGCTGAAGCAGAACAGTGCTCGTCTCCACAGTGCCGAGGCTGGGGAACTGCGACTGAATCGCGGCGACATCCGTCTGTCGTTGATCCATCACATCGATGTCCCACGTCGAGCTTGCATAGCCACTGACAGCCTGGTCGATCGCTGGCAACACCGGGCCGGCGCGCCGCTCACCATCTCGTCGCGCACGGGTCTTCGCCGTGATCCGGCCGAGATACATAACCTGCCCTTGCTTGACGGAGACAGTGCCTGTGACGGGCAGCTCAAATGTCGCAATGATGGGGAACTTCGAAGCGTGCCCGCGAAGATCGATCACCTTATACGCGCCCGGAAGAGCCGGAATCAGCACGAGGAAATCAGTGCCGGCGCCATCATGTTGTGAGGGCGTAAAGCGGTGCTGATAGGCCTCGGTCACATCCTCGCCGAACGTCTTCGGGCGGGGTGGTGGTTCAGGCAATAGTGCCAGCCGCAATTCGGTGGGGGCGTACTCGGGCTTGACGGCGTGTTCGACATGCACGCTGAACAGCACGGCCCCGCCGGACGTGAGATTTGGCGGCTGCGGCTTGTTCGCGGCACAGGCAACTGCGGCAATGGCGATCAGGAATACAACGCCGACCCGTGAATTGAACGTCATGGCTCGCGTGCCCTCCTTTCACCGGAGCCCGGAGTGATGGTCTAGTCAGTCCACCTCCAAAGCGTCACCGTCCGTTCCTGCCCCTGGAGCAATACGTCGGGGAGAGCTCCTCCAGGCCCGTCCGGGTGAACGAACCGGGCAGGTGCTTCCTGAGGACGGGCTCTCCCGCGAGCGGCTGGGCGGCCGGATGGATCGCCAGCGCGGGAGTGCCGGGCACGAACGTGGTCGCGCCGGGGCGGCGGCTCTCGTGGACGACGTGCACGACCGGCGTGCCGGCGGCCCGCGCCCAGGCGAGCAGGGCCCCGATGCGCTCGACCGCGCGGGGGCCGTCCGGGAGGACGAGCTTCCCGAACGGGGCGAAGTACTCCTGCTGGGCGTCGATCACGACGAGCGCGGTCCCGTCCACGTCCCCTCGCTTCCGGGCGCGAGGGCTACACCCGCGCGCCCGACGGCATGCTACCATGCCGCGCCGTGGACCACGCGCGGATCGACACCATCGTTCACGGCGGCCAGGTGGTCACCGCCGGCGACGTCGCCCCGCTCGACATCGCGATCTGCGGGGAACGGATCGCCGCCCTCGGCGACGCCGAGGTCCTGCCGCCGGCCCAGCGCTACGTCGACGCTCGCGGCAAGCTCGTGCTCCCGGGCGCGATCGACTGCCACATCCACCTCGGCCCGGAGTACGACGACTGGCGCGGGGGGTCGATCGCCGCCGCCCACGCCGGGCTCACCACGCTGCTCGGGTTCGTCCTCTACGACGACGCCCGCCGCGAGACGCTCCCGGACGCGATCCAGCGTCTCCGGGCGGAGGTCGAGACGCAGTCCGTGCTCGACTTCGGCTTCCACATGATCCTGAACAACCAGCCCTACGTGCTGGCGGGCGTCGCCGAGGCCGCACGGCTCGGCGTCACGTCCTTCAAACTCTTCATGACCTACAAGCGCCGGCCGAACCGGATGTGCCCGGACGACTTCATCTGCCGGGCCATGACCGCGATCGCCGCCGCGGGCGGCATCACGCAGCTCCACTGCGAGAACGGCGACGTGCTGGCCTACCTGGAGGAGGAGGCGATCGCGGCCGGTCGCGTGCGGCCGACCGACTTCCCCGCGACCTGTCCGGACTGGGCGGAGGAGGAGGCGATCGCGCGCGCCATCCGGCTGGGCGCGCTGACCGGCTGCCCCGTGTACGTGGTGCACCTGTCGACGGCGCTGGGACTCGCGCGCATCCGGGAAGCCCAGGCGCGCGGCCAGCGGGTGTGGACCGAGACCTGCCCGCAGTACCTGCTGCTCACCGAGGACGCCATGGCGCGCTGGGGCCCGTTCGCGAAGATCGGCCCGCCGCTCCGGCCCGCCGCGGGGCCCGACCGGGACGCGCTCTGGCGGGGGTCGGCGGACGGCACGATCGCCACCGTCGGCAGCGACCACGCGCCGCGGGCGCCCCAGGCCAAGGAGCCGGGGTGGGCGAACATCTTCGTCGACGCCGCGGGGCGGCCGGTGCCGTTCGGCGCGCCGTCGGTCGAGACGCTGGTCCCGCTCCTCTACAGCGAGGGGGTCGTCAAGCGCGGGCTTCCGCTCACCTGGCTCGCCCGCGTGCTCTCTGAGAACCCGGCGCGGATCTTCGGCCTCTACCCCAGGAAGGGCGCCATCCGCGTCGGCGGGGACGCGGACCTGCTGCTGATCGATCCCGAGGCGCGCGGGGTCATCCGGGCCGCGGACCATCGGGGGATCGCCGGCTACACGCTCTACGAGGGCTGGGCCGTCCACGGCCGGCCCTGGATGACCTTCCTCCGGGGACGCGTCCTCCTGCGGGACGGCCGGCTGGAGCAGGCGCCGGGCGCCGGCCGCTACCTCGTGCGCGGGAGCCCCCGGCCGCCGCTCGGCGTCGCGACGCTGGGCAGCGCGCCGGCGTGGACCGCGCCGGCACCGCGCTGACCGGACGCGCGTGACTCCGAGGCCCGGCCTGCCCCGGCCGCGGCGACCGCGCGCCGGGTTCCTGATCGGCGTCCTGCTGATGGCGGCGAGCTTCCTCGTGTACCCAGCCTACCCGGTGCTGGTGTTCCTGCCCGTCTCCGCGAGCCGGCGGGCGCAGGCCACGATCGGCGCGACCGGGCTCTCGTGGGGGCTGTTCGCGATCGGGCTCTACGTGGCGGGCCGCCGCGGATGGGTCTGGCTCCGGCGCCGCTGGAGGGCCCGCCGCCGCGGGCCGCCGCCCGGGCCGGTCTTCCCGGCCTCGTGATAGACTCCCGCCGGAACGGTCCGGCATGCTCGATCTGCTGATCACCGGCGGCCTCGTCGTGGACGGCACCGGGAATCCCGGGTACTACGGCGCGGTCGGCGTCGAGGGCGAGCGGGTTCGTCTCTTCCGCGGCGCGCTCGACGGCGTCCAGGCCGCGCGCACGATCGATGCGCGCGACCGGGTGGTCTGCCCCGGCTTCATCGACATGCACGCCCACTCCGGCCTCGTGCTCCTGGCCGAGCCGCGCCACGAGCCGAAGGTGCGCCAGGGGGTCACGACCGAGGTCATCGGCATCGACGGCTGCTCGTACGCCCCTTTCCGCCACCACGCGGATCTCGAGCAGTTCATCGAGGTGAACTCGGGGCTGGACGGATGCCCCCCGCTCCCGGGGCGGTGGGCGACCGTCGAGCAGTACCTGGACCTCTTCACCGGCCGGGCCGCCGTCAACGTCGTCTACCTGGTCGGGAACTCGCCGCTCCGCATCGGCGCCGTCGGCTGGGACGACCGGGCGCCGACCGGAGCCGAGCTCGCCGACCAGCGGGCGCTCCTCCGGACCGCGATGGAGGAAGGAGCCTGGGGGCTGTCGACTGGGCTCGACTACCCGCCGGGCAGCTACGCCGACACCGACGAGCTCGTCGCGCTCTCCGAGGAGGCCGCCCGGCTCGGCGGGATCTATCACACCCACGTGCGCTACAGCCTGGGCGACCGATTCCTCGACCCGTTCCGGGAGGCGATCGCCATCGGCCGCCGGAGCGGCATCGCGACCCACATCACGCACTTCTACCAGCGCACCACCGCACCGGCCGGCGCGGGGCGGATGCTCGGGCTGGTCGAGGACGCGCGCGAGGAGGGGCTCGACGTCACGTTCGACGGGTACCCGTACGCGTTCAGCTCGACCCGGCTGAACATCGTCATCCCGCAGTGGGCGTTCGACGGCGGGCTGGCCGCGCTCCGGGGCAACCTGGCCTCTCCCGAGGCGCGCGCCCGGATGCGCAAGGAGATGGCGCCGCGCGCCGCCTCGTGGGACGAGATGTGGATCACGCACCTGAAGCGCCCCGAGCACCATCGGTTCGAGGGCCGCTCGCTGGCCGACGTGGCCGAGCTGATGGGCCTGGACGTGATCGACGCGATCTGCGAGCTCCTCCTCCGGGAGGACCAGCAGGTCTCCTACGTCTCGGCCGGCGCCAACACCGCGACCCTGCCGAAGTTCGTGAGCCACCCCCTGTACATGGTCGGGAGCGACGCCGTCCTGATCGGCGAGTACCCGAGTCCCCGCACGTACGGCACGTTCCCGGTGATCCTGGCCGAGTTCGCCCGCGAGGAGCGCTGGCTGTCCTTGCCCGACGCGATCCGGAAGATGACCTCGTTCCCCGCCCAGCGCCTGGGACTCCCCGACCGGGGGCTGTTGCGGGAGGGGTTCAAGGCCGACGTGGTCGTCTTCGATCCCCGGACGGTCAAGGCCCCCGCCACCCGGAGCCACCCCAAGCAGTTCCCGGTCGGCATCGACCACGTCGTGGTGAACGGCCGGGTCGTCGTGGACCGCGGCGCCCACACCGGGATCCTCGCCGGGCGGGCGCTGCGCCGCGGGCGCCCGTCGACCTGACCGCGGCCGCCCCGGGCGGCGGCGCCGCGTGGCTCCGCCGCCGCGCCGGGGAGAGGGTCGGGCGCGACCGCAGGGAGCGCACCCATGAACTTCGACCTGACCGAGTCGCAGCGCCAGGTCCAGGAGCTCTGCCGGGAGTTCGCCGCCCGGGAGATCCGCCCGCGCGCGGCCGAGATCGACCGGACCGACGAGTTCCCGTGGGACCTCTACAAGCGCATGGCCGACCTCGACCTGCTCGGGATGACCGTGCCGCCGGAGTACGGCGGCTCGGGGGCGGACACCGTCAGCTGGTGCGTCGCCCAGGAAGAGCTCGCGCGCGGCGCGGCGGTGGTCGCCGACGCCCAGCTGCTCTGCAAGCTGATGTGCGACATGCTCCTGAACAACGCCAGCGAGGCCCAGAAGCGCCGCTGGCTGCCGGCCCTGGTCCGCGGCGAGAAGATCTGCTGCATCGCCCAGACGGAGCCGGGCACCGGCTCCGACGTCGCCGGGGTGCAGACGACCGCCCGGCCCGCCCCCGACGGCGGGTGGGTGCTGAACGGCACCAAGCGCTTCATCACCGAGGCGCTGCTCTGCGACCTGGCGGTCGTGGTGGCGACCACCGACCGGAGCCGCGGCCGCGAGGGGATCGCGCTCTTCCTGGCCGAGATGGGCACGCCGGGGTTCACGCGCGGCGGCAAGGAGCACCTGCTCGGCGTGCGCGGCCTCGCGACCGGGGAGCTCGTGTTCGAGGAGTGCCGGCTCCCGCCGGAGGCGCTGCTGGCGCCGCCCGGACAGGGGTTCCGGCGCGCGATGGTGTCGCTCGACAGCGGCCGGATCGGCATCGGCGCCCAGGCGCTCGGGATCGCCCAGGCGGCGCTGGACGCCGCGCTCGCCTATGCGAAGGAGCGGCACGCCTTCGGCCAGCCGCTCGCCGGGTTCCAGGCGATCCAGTTCATGCTGGCCGACATGTCGGCGGCGATCGAGAGCGCCCGGCTGCTCCTCCGGAAGGCGGCGTTCCTGAAGGACCAGCGCCGGCCGATCGTCCGGGAGGCGGCGGAGGCGAAGCTCGTCGCCTCGGAGGTCGCCCAGCGCGTGGTGACCGATGCCCTGCAGATCCACGGCGCGGCCGGGTACTCGACCGAGTTCCCGCTCGAGCGGCTGTACCGGGACGCCCGCGTGTACCAGATCTGGGAGGGCACCAGCCAGATCCAGCGGCTCGTGATCAGCCGGCAGCTCCTCAAGTGATCGAGGCCCGCGCCGGAGACGGAGGACGCCCGTGAGCAGAGACGTCCCGCGAACGAACCCCCTCGACCTGTCCGGCCGCGTCGCGGTCGTCACCGGCGGCACGAAGGGCATCGGCGAGGCGATCGCCCGTCGGCTGGCCGGCGCCGGCGCCCGCGTGGTCGCGGTGAGCCGCTCCACCCCCACCAGCCTGTCGGGTCCGCCGAAGGACGGCGAGCTGGCGACGGTGGCCGCGGACGTGGCGCGGCGGACCGAGGTCGACCGGCTGGTCGCGATCGTCCTCGACCGGCACGGCACGATCGACGTCCTCGTGAACTGCGCCGGCACCGCGCGCCGGGCGCCCGCGCTGGAGCAGGCCGCCGCCGACTGGGACTACATGGTCGAGCTCAACCTGAAGGGGACCGCCTGGACCTGCCGCGCGGTCGCCCCGGTGATGCGGGAGCACGGCGGCGGCCGGATCGTGAACATCAGCTCGACCGGCGCGCGCCTGGCCCTCGTCAACCGCGCCGCGTACTGTGCCACCAAGGGGGCGGTCGAGCAGCTCACCCGCTGCCTCGCGCTCGAGTGGGGCCCGTGGGGCATCACCGTGAACTGCGTCGGGCCCGGGATCACGGTGACGCCGCTGACCCGGCCGTACCTGGCCGCCAGGCCCGAGCGGGAGCGCACGATGGTCCAGAAGATCCCCCTCGGCCGGCTGGCGGAGCCGGACGACGTGGCGGGCGGGGTCCTGTTCCTCGTCTCGGACCTGGCGCGCTACGTGACGGGCCAGATGCTCTACGTCGACGGCGGCTGGGGGATCGGCGACTATGACTGGTGAGGGCCCGCTCCCGGCCGCGCCGGTCGCCGACCGCGGCGTGACGCCGATGGCCGCGGCGCGCGCGGCCATCCCGCTGGGCCACGTGGAGCGGGTGACGAAGACGGTGGGGGAGCCCGACGTGGCCCTCTTCGCCGGGCTCACCGGCGACTTCTCGCCGATCCACGTCGACGAGGAGTTCGCGCGCCGGACGCGGTTCGGCGGCCGGATCGCGCACGGCGCCCTCCTGGTCGGCTTCGTCTCGACGGTGATGGCGCGCATGACCGCGCGCCTGCCCGAGCCGGGCGGGGTCTCGTACAGGTACGAGGTCCGGTTCCGGGGACCGGTCCGGATCGGGGACACGATCACCACCGAGCTGGCGTGCGCCGAGATCCGGCCCGAGCGACGCGAGCTGGTGTTCCGGGCGCGGACGACGAACCAGCGAGGCGAGACCGTCCTCGACGGGCAGACGGTCCTGAAGGTGCTCTGACCGGTCGCGGCCAGCCCGGCCGATGAGCGAGGCGCCCCGGTCACCGGGGCGCGGCGCGGCCGTGCTATACTCCGAGTCGCTCGCGCGCGTCGATCGAGGAGGCTCCAGTGACCACCCTCGCGCCCGCCGACCGGAGTCGGCTCCGCCGGGCCCTCGGGGAGCTGGTCGGGCCGGACGGGGTCCTCACCGAGCCCGCCGAGCTGCTCGTGTACGAGTCCGACGGGCTCACCATCTTCCGCGCGACCGCCGACGCGGTCGTCTTCCCGCGGTCGACCGCGGAGGTCGCGGCCTGCGTGGCCCTCGCCAATCGCGAGGGCCTGCCGTTCGTCGCCCGCGGCGCCGGGACGGGGCTCGCCGGCGGGTGCCTGCCGACCGAGGGCGGCATCGTCATCGCGCTCACCCGGATGAACCGGATCCTCGAGGTCGACTACACGAACCAGCTCGCCGTGGTGGAGCCGGGGCTGGTGAACCTGCACCTCTCCCAGGCCCTCGGCCCGGCGGGGTTCTACTACGCGCCGGACCCGTCCAGCCAGCTCGCCTGCACGCTCGGCGGCAACGTCGCGAACAACTCGGGTGGGCCCCACACGCTCAAGTACGGGGTGACGACGAACCACGTGCTCGGCCTCGAGGTCGTCCTGCCGGACGGCGAGGTCGTCTGGCTCGGCGGCAAGGTGCGCGACCCGCAGGGGTACGACCTGGTCGGGCTCTTCGTCGGCTCCGAGGGGACGTTCGGGATCGCCACCAAGATCGTGGTGCGGATCGTCCGGCGCCCGCCGGCCGTCAAGACGCTGCTGGCCGTGTTCGACCAGGTGGACCAGGCGTCGCGGACCGTCGCCGCCATCACCGCGCGCGGCCTCACGCCGGCCGCGCTCGAGATGATCGACCGGATCACGATCCAGGCGGTCGAGGACGCCTTCCACGCCGGGTACCCGCGCGACGCGGCGGCGGCGCTGCTGATCGAGCTGGACGGCCTGGCGGCCGGCCTGGACGAGGAGGCCGACCGCGTGGTGGCCGCCTGCCGCGAGAACGGCGCACGGGAGGTGCGGGTCGCCCGCGACGAGCGGGAGCGGCAGCTCCTCTGGAAGGGGCGGAAGGCCGCGTTCGGCGCCTACGGGCGCGTCTCCCCGGCGTACTTCGTCATGGACGGCGTGATCCCGCGGACCCGCCTCCCGGAGGTGCTCCGGCGCATCGAGACGATCGTCGCCGCCCACGGGCTCCGGGTGGGGAACGTCTTCCACGCCGGTGACGGCAACCTCCACCCGAACATCCTCTACGACCCGCGTCGGCCCGGCGAGGAGGGGCGGGTCCTCGCGGCCGGGGCGGAGATCATGAAGGCCTGCGTCGAGGTCGGGGGCTCGATCTCCGGCGAGCACGGGATCGGCCTCGAGAAGCGGGACTTCATGCCCTGGATCTTCTCGGAAGCCGACCTCGCCACCATGGCCGCCGTGAAGGCGGTCTTCAACCCGACCGGCCGCTGCAACCCCGGCAAGGTGTTCCCGACCCGCAAGTCGTGCGCCCCGGGCGAGCTCGCCTACCAGCCGCACCCGCTCGAGGCGAGCGGCGCCATCCAGCGGCTCTGAGCGCGGGGCGGCGGCGAGGCGCATGCCGGTGCTGATCCGGAGCCTCGTCGACGCGGTCGGGTCGGCCCACGTTCGGGAGGGTGCGGCGTGCGCCGCGTTCGCGATCGACGGCCGCGCCCCCCGCGCCGCGGTGTTCCCGGCGTCGCCGGACGAGCTGGCGGCGGTGATGCGAGTCGCCGCCGCGGCGCGCGTCCCGGTGGTGCCGTGGGGCGGCGGCACCGAGATGCTCGTCGGGGCGCCGCCGCCCGCGGACGCGCTCGTGGTCGGCACCGGGCGGCTGACGGCGGTGCTCGAGCACGAGCCGGGCGACCTCACGGCGACCGTCGAGGCCGGCCTCACGATGGAGGCGCTCCAGGCGGCGCTGGGCGTCCGCGGCCAGTGGGTCCCGCTGGATCCTCCCGCGCCCGCGCGGTCGACGCTCGGCGGGGTGCTGGCGACGAACCGCTCCGGTCCGCGCCGGCAGCTCTACGGCACCGCGAGGGACCTGGTGCTGGGGCTGAGGGTGGTCACGGCCGACGGCGAGCTGGTGCGCGTCGGCGGGCGCGTCGTCAAGAACGTGGCCGGGTACGACCTGGCGAAGCTCTACCTCGGCTCGCGCGGCACGCTCGGCGTCATCGTGGAGGCGACGCTCAAGCTCCGGCCGCGGCCCGAGGCGGAGGCCGCCTGCTGGGGCTCGTTCACGACGGTCGCCGATGCGGCCCGGGCAGCGGCTGCGCTGGCCGGGGGCGATCTCGGTCCGACGGCGCTCGAGCTGCTCGACGGGGGCGGCGCCGAGGTCGCCGCCCGCGCGGCGGCCGTCCCGGCCCCGCCGGGGCCCGCCGTGCTGGTGGCGTTCGACGGACTCGCGACCACGGTCGCGTGGCAGCAGGGGGCGGCCGCGCGGGAGCTCGGCGCCGCGGGCGCCTCGGCGGTGGCGCGGCTCGAGACGCCCGCGACCCGCCGGGCCCTGGATGCCGTGCGCGAGTTCCGGACCCTGGTCCCGGGGGCGGTCGCGGTCGCCCGCGCGGGCGTCCTCCCGGGCGACCTCGTCGCCTACCTGAGCGAGGCCGCCGCGGCGGCCTCGGAGGCCGGGCTCGGGCTCGCGGTCGCCGCCAACGCCGGCCAGGGCCTGGCGACGCTCGTGTTCGCGGCGGAGGGCGCCGCGACCGAGGCCACCGCCGGCGCGCTGGCGCGCTGCCGCGCCGCCGCGCGAGCCCGGGGCGGCCATCTGGCCCTCGAGGCGGCGCCCCTCGGCGTGCGCGAGGCCTGCCCGACATGGGATCCGCCGGGGCCGGCGGGCGAGCTCATGCGGGCGGTGAAGGCGCGCCTGGATCCCGCCGGGCTCCTCAACCCCGGCCGGTTCGTGGGCGGGATCTGAGGGGAGGGAGCGGGGCATGACGACCGAGGCGCCCCCCTCCGCGCCCGCCGCCCCCGCCGGCGCGCTCGCGGAGCTGGACTACGACGACCTCCTCCGGTGCGTGCACTGCGGCTTCTGCCTGCCGACGTGCCCGACGTACGCCGAGCTCGGTCAGGAGCCGGACTCGCCGCGCGGACGGATCTACCTCATCAAGGCGCTCGCGGACGGCCGGCTCGAGCTCGCCGACTCCGCGGCCGAGCACCTCTCGCTCTGCCTCGACTGCCGGGCGTGCGAGACCGCGTGCCCCTCGGGCGTGCCGTACGGCCACCTGATCGAGGCCGCCCGCGCGGAGCTCGCCCGGCGCGGGCCCCGGAGCGCGTGGGGCCGGCTCGTGCGGCGGGTCGCGCTGGACGGGCTCCTGCCGCGGCCCAGGCTCCTGCGCGCGCTGGCGGCCGGGCTTCGCGCCTACCAGCGGAGCGGGCTCCAGCGGCTGATGCGCCGGAGCGGCGTGCTTCGCCTCGGACCGGCCTCGCTGGCCACGGCCGAGGCCCTCCTGCCGCCGCTCCCGCCGGCGGCCCGCGGGGGGCCGTTGCCCGCGGTCGTGCCTCCGCGGGGCGCCCGGCGCGCGCGGGTCGGGTTCCTCCACGGGTGCGTCCAGGACGTGATCTTCCGCGCGCACAACGAGGCCACGCTGCGCTGCCTCGCTCGGAACGGCGCCGAGGTCGTGATTCCCCGCGCCCAGCGCTGCTGCGGCGCGCTCCACGCGCACGCCGGGGAACCGGAGCCCGCCCGCGCGCTCGCCCGCGCCAACATCGCCGCGTTCGAGGCGGCCGGCGCCGAGGCGGTGATCGTCAACGCCGCGGGGTGCGGGGCGCACCTGAAGGACTACGGCCACCTCCTCCGGCGCGATCCCGCCTGGGCGGCGCGGGCCCGCGCGTTCGCGGCGCGCGTGGTGGACGTGACCGAGTTCCTGGCCCGCGCGCCGCTGGCCGGCCCCCTCGGCGCCGTGCCGCTCCGCGCCACCTACCACGATCCGTGTCACCTCGCCCATGGCCAGGGCGTGCGCGCCGAGCCCCGGGCGCTCCTGGCCGCGATCCCGGGCCTCGAGCTGGTGGAGCTCCGGGAATCCGAGATGTGCTGCGGCTCGGCGGGGATCTACAATCTGACGCAGCCGGCGATGGCCCGCCGATTGCTCGACCGCAAGATCACCCACGTCCGCGCGACGGGGGCCCGGGCGGTCATCACCGCGAACCCGGGCTGTCTCCTCCAGCTCGCCGCGGGGGCAAGGGCGCACGGGGTCGAGCTGGAGGTGCTGCACGTGGTCGAGGTGCTGGACCGCGCCTACCGGGCGGCGGATCCCGGGTCCCGATGACGGCGCCGGAGGCCCGCTCCAGCGTCGAGGAGCACAAGGCCCACGCCCCGCGGGCGGTGCGCTGCGTCGTGTGCACCATCTCGGACTCGAAGACCCCGGACACCGACACCAGCGGCCAGCTCCTGCGCGAGCTCCTGACCGCGGCGGGCCACGAGATCGTCGGCTCCCGCCTGGTGCGCGACGAGCCGGCCGAGGTGCACGGCGTGATCCACGCCGCGTGCGCCGATCCGCAGGTCCAGGCGGTCGTCTTCACCGGCGGGACGGGGATCACCGCCCGCGACCGGACCTACGAGGCGATCGACGCCCTGCTGGAGAAGCGGCTCCCGGGGTTCGGGGAGCTGTTCCGGATGCTCTCGTTCCAGGAGATCGGGCCGGCGGCCATGCTCTCGCGCGCCCAGGCCGGGGTGCGGGCGCGCCGGCTCATCTTCTCGGTCCCCGGGTCCCCGGCGGCGTGCCGGCTGGCGGTCGAGCGGCTCATCGGGCCGGAGCTCGGCCACCTGGTGCGCGAGGCGAACCGGTGAGCGGGGCCGCCGCGCCCGGCGTCCGGCCCGGCACGGCCCGACAGGGGGAGAGCGCGGAGGCCGGCGCGCGCGCCGGTCGGGGCGGCCGTATGAGGGGAGGCTGGCAGCGGATCAGGGGGGGCGCGCTCGCGGCGCTGACGCTGGTGGCGGC
>DASRDR010000068.1:0-5285 GCA_035652475.1 Candidatus Methylomirabilota bacterium
GGACGAGATGTTCCGGCTCCGGGACCGGCACGGCCGCGACATGTGCCTGGGGATGACGCACGAGGAGGTCGTGGCGTGGCTGGCCGCCCGGGAGATCCGCTCGTACCGCGAGCTGCCGCAGGTCTGGTACCAGATCCAGACCAAGGAGCGCGACGAGGCGCGCCCGCGCTCCGGGGTGCTCCGGACCCGCGAGTTCTGGATGAAGGATGCCTACACGCTCGACGTCGACGAGGCCGCGCTCGCCGTCGCCTACGACCGCCAGAAGGCGGCCTACGTCCGGATCTTCACCCGCTGCGGCCTGGTCTTCCACGTCGTGGAGTCGGACGTCGGGATGATGGGCGGGCTGGGCGCCCATGAGTTCATGGCCCCGAGCGAGGCGGGCGAGGACGAGATCGCCCGCTGCCCGGCGTGCGGCTACGCGGCGAACGTCGAGCTGGCCCGCTCCCGTCCGCCGGCCGGCGCTGCGGCCGACTGGGCCCGCGAACTCCTCCCGACGCCCGGCGTTCGCACGATCGCCGAGGTCTGTGCGCTGCTCGGGGTCGAGCCCCCGCAGACCATCAAGAGCCTGCTCTACGTCGGCCCCGACGGGCCGGTGCTGGCACTGGTCCGCGGGGATCAGCAGCTCCAGGAGCGGAAGCTGGCCCGGCTGCTGGGGGGGGAGGTCCGGCCGGCCCACCCGGACGAGGTTCGGGCGGCGCTCGGCGTCCCCGTCGGCTCGGTCGGCCCGGTGGACGTCACGGTGCCGCTGGTCGCCGACGAGAGCCTGACCGGCGGGACGTACGTGGCGGGCGCGAACCGCGAGGGCCATCACTGGAAGGGGATCCGACCGGGGCGGGACTTCGCGGCCCGGTACGCCGACCTCCACGTCGCCCAGCCGGGCGACCGCTGTGTCGAGTGCGAGGGCCCGCTGGTCGTCGAGCGGGTCATCGAGGTCGGGAACATCTTCAAGCTCGGCACCAAGTACTCGGTGCCGCTCGGGGCCACGTACCTCGACGAGCAGGGGCGGGCGCGGCCGATCGTGATGGGCTCGTACGGGATCGGGCCGGCCCGCATCGTCGCCTCGGCGATCGAGCAGCGTCACGACGCCGACGGGATCGTCTGGCCGTGGGCGATCGCGCCGGCGCAGGTGCACGTGCTGCCGGTCAACGTGAAGCAGGACGCCGTGCGCGAGACCGCCGAGCGGCTGTACGCCGAGGTCACCGCGGCCGGGTTCGAGGCCATCCTGGACGACCGCGACGAGCGCCCCGGGGTCAAGTTCAAGGACGCCGATCTGCTGGGCCTGCCGGTCCGGGTGACGGTCGGGGCGCGCCTCGCCAGAGACGGGACCGTCGAGGTGCGGACCCGGCGCGACCGCCAGGACGCCGCGGTGCGCCCCGACGAGGTCGTGGGCGCCGTCCGGGCGCTCGCCGTCCGCCTCGCCGCCGACGCCTGAGCCGCGCGCGGCTGGGTGGGCAGTCTCTCGGCTTGCCCGGCCGGCCCTGACCGCGCCGTCGGAGCTGCGCGGGTCGAGGGGTTCCTCGGCCCCGTGTCCCGGGGTATACTAAGCGGCTGACTCTGAGTGGGCCCAGCCCACCTTTTTTGTTCATGGGCACGCGCGCGGGAGGCGTCGAGGCGTGGCGGGAACGGGTCTGGCCGGACTGGCGGAGGCGATCGAGCAGGTCGTCCTCCCCGCGGTGCAGGCGCTGGGGCTGACGCTCGTCGACCTCGAGGTCCGCGGCGGTGGCCGCCGCTCGGTGGTCCGGATCTTCGTCGACAAGCCGGGCGGCGTCACCATCGACGACTGCCAGCGGCTGTCCGGCGAGGCCGGGGACCTGATCGACGTCTCGGGCCTCGTCAGCGGGAGCTACGACCTCGAGGTCTCCTCCCCCGGGCTCGACCGCGAGCTCCGGCGGGACCGGGAGCTCCAGTGGGCGGGCGGGCGGCTGGTGCGGGTCTGGATCCGCGAGGCCGTCGACGGCCGGCGGGAGCTGACCGGGCGGCTCGCTCGGGTGACGCCGGACGCGCTCACCCTGGCGGGGCCGGACGGCGAGCATCGCATCGCGCGCGACCTGGTGACCAAGGTCCGGCTGGAGATCGAGCCGCGGGGCTCGGCCTGAGCCAGGAGACCGCGATGAACCGGGAGCTGAAGCTGGCGATCGAGCAGGTGGGGCGCGAGAAGGGCATCCCGACCGAGGTGCTCTTCGAGGCGCTGGAGTCCGCCCTCCTCTCGGCGTCCAAGCGGACGATGGGGATCGGGGACAACACCCGTCTCACGCTGGATCGGGACACGGGTGCGATCCGGGTGTTCGCCGAGAAGCGCGTGGTCGAGAAGGTGACCGACCCGAAGCTCGAGATGACCCTGGAGGAGGCGCGGCGGCTCAAGCCGGGCGCCCAGCTCGAGGACGTCGTCGAGGTGGATCTGGAGATGCGGGACCTCGGCCGCATCGCCGCCCAGACCGCGAAGCAGGTGATCCTGCAGCGCGTCCGGGAGGCGGAGCGCCAGGGAATCTTCTCCGAGTACAAGGACCGCGAGGGGACGCTGGTCCGGGGCCTCGTGCACCGGATCGAGAAGCGCACCGTCATCATGGATCTCGGGCGCACCGAGGCGATCCTGCCGGAGCGCGAGCAGATCCCGGGCGAGCGCTACATGGCCGGCGACCGCGTGCGGGCCTACATCCTTGAGGTGAAGAACACGCCGAAGGGCCCCCAGGTGGTGCTCTCGCGGGCCCATCCGGGGTTCCTGGTGCGCCTGTTCGAGACCGAGATCCCCGAGATCGCCGAGGGGATCGTGCAGGTGCGGGGCGCGGCGCGGGAGCCCGGGGAGCGGGCGAAGCTGGCCGTCGCCTCGACCAAGCGCGACATCGACCCGATCGGGGCGTGCGTCGGGCTGCGCGGCACCCGGATCCAGGTGATCGTGAAGGAGCTGCGGGGCGAGAAGATCGACATCATCGAGTGGTCGGACGACCTGCCGACGCTGGTGGCGCGGGCGCTGTCGCCGGCCAAGGTCAACTCGGTGACCCTGAGCGGCGAGGGCGAGGAGCGCACCGCGCTGGTCGTCGTGCCGGACAGCCAGCTCTCGCTGGCCATCGGAAAGAAGGGTCAGAACGCCCGGCTCGCGGCGAAGCTCACCGGGCTCCGCGTCGACGTCAAGAGCGAGACGGAGCTCGCCGACGAGCGCCGGCGGCAGGAGGAGGAGCGCGTGCGGGGCCGGGCCGCCCTCGAGGAGATCCCGGCCGTCGGGCCCGCGCTGGCCGCGGTGCTGACCGAGCGCGGCCTGGTCTCGCCGGCGCGCGTGCGCACGGCGGGGATCGACGCGGTCCGCGAGGCGCTCGGTGCCGATGCCGCCCAGGCGGAGGCGGTGATGGCGGGGGTCGAGGCGTGGCTGGCCGCGAAGGCGGCCGAGGCGGAGGCGGAGGCCGCCCGGGCGGCCGCCGAGCCGCCGTCGGGCGCCGCGCCCGAGGTCGCCAGCGACTTGCCCCCCCCGGAGGCCGGAGGCCGGTGACGGGCACCGGCGGCGGCCCGCTGCGGACGTGCCTCGGCTGCCGGCGCGTGCGACCGCAGGCCGAGCTCCTCAGGGTGCGGCGCACGGCGGACGGGGGGCTCGAGCCGGATCCCGGCCGCCGGGGCGGCGGGCGCGGGGCGTACCTCTGCCGGCGCGAGGCGTGTCTGCTCGAGTGCATGCGACGGGGCCGTTGGCCCCAGGCGTTCCGGGCCCCCACCGCGGTGACTCCCGAGGCGGTCGCCCGGCTGCGGGGCATCGTCGGTTCGGCGCGGGAGAGCTCGGTGGGCTTCGAAGGGGGTAGGTGACTATGGCCGGAAAGACGCGGGTGCACGAGCTGGCGAAGGAGCTCGGCGTGGCGCCGAAGATCGTGATCGACCAGCTCGCCGCGATGGGCTACAAGGAGCAGACCTCCGCCAGCGCGATCGACGACGCGGTGCTGGGACAGCTCCGCGACGCGCTGTCGGACCGTGCCGCGGAGTACGCGCGGAAGGAGGAGGAGCGGCTCGAGTCGGAGCGCGCCGCCGCGCAGCGGGCGAAGATCGAGGCCGCCAAGGCCGCCGCCCAGAAGGCCGCGCGCACCCGCGCCAGGAAAGCGGCCGAGGCGGCGAAGCCCAAGGCGGAGAAGCCGCGGGGCGGGGCGGTCAAGACCAAGCCCGCCGCGAAGGTCGCCGCCCCGCCCGCGCGGCCCAGGCCGCCGGCGCCGGTCAGGCTCGAGCCCCGGCCCGAGGAGAAGCTCCCCCGGCCGGCCGAGCTGGTTCCCGCCGAGGCCGCCTCGAGGCCGGAGGTTTCCGAGAAGGTCGCCTCGATCGAGCGTCCCGCCGCGACCGTCGAGAAGCCGGCCGCCGCGGCGGCGCCGCCCGCCGCGCCGCGTCCGGTCGCCCCCCGCGAGCCGGTCGCGCCGGCCGCCGCCAAGGAGCCGCCGGCCGAGGGGCCGCGGCCCGAGCCCGTCCGGCCGGACGAGACGGCCGAGCCTGCGCCGGGCCCGACCCGCGAGGCGGTCCGGCCGGCCGCCGGGGACGGCAAGGTCGTGCCGATCCGGCCGCGGCGCGAGGAGCCCGTGGCGCCGCCCGCGCGGGAGCCGGCGGCCGCCGCGGCCGAGCCGCCCCGGGAGGCCCCGGCGCGCGTGGCGGCACCGGCGGCCGCGGCGCCCGAGCGCCCGGCGCCGGAGCGGCCGCCCGTCCCGGAGCGTCCGGCCGCCGAGCGCCCCGCCGCCGCTCCCGAGCGGCCGGCCGCGGCCGTCGCCGAGGCGCCCCGGGAGGTGGTGCGGCTCCCGGAGTCGGTCACGGTGGCGGAGCTCGCCGAGCGGCTCCGCCGGAAGCCCAGCGAGGTCATCCGCGAGCTGGTGGGGATGCGGGTCATGGCCACGATCAACCAGCCGCTCGACCTCGAGAAGGCCAAGGCGATCGCGGCCCGGTTCGGGTTCGACGTGGAGGTGCGCTCCCCCGAGGGGCGCGAGCCCGAGCCGGAGGAGATCGATCCGGCCCTGCTGCGGCCGCGCTCGCCGGTCGTGACCGTGATGGGACACGTCGACCACGGCAAGACCTCGCTGCTCGACGCCATCCGCAAGACGCGGGTCACCGAGCAGGAGTTCGGCGGCATCACGCAGCACATCGGCGCCTACCAGGTCGAGACCGGCCACGGCCGGATCACCTTCCTGGACACGCCGGGGCACGAGGCGTTCACCGCGATGCGGGCCCGCGGCGCCCAGGCGACGGACATCGTGATCCTGGTCGTCGCCGCCGACGACGGCGTGATGCCGCAGACCGTCGAGGCGATCAACCACGCCAAGGCGGCCGGGGTGCCG
>DASRDR010000069.1:0-29246 GCA_035652475.1 Candidatus Methylomirabilota bacterium
GACCCGATCGAGTTCGTCCACCGTTCCAAGGGGTGCCTGGTGAACCAGCGGGAGATCGGTTCCCACACCCGGTCGTTCGCCTCGGCGCTGCGGGCCGCGCTCCGCGAGGACCCCGACGTCATCCTGGTCGGCGAGATGCGGGACCTGGAGACGATCAGCCTCGCGCTCACCGCCGCGGAGACGGGCCACCTGGTGTTCGCCACCCTGCACACGAAGAGCGCGCCGAAGACGATCGACCGGGTGATCGACGCCTTCCCGCCGGCCCAGCAGCAGCAGATTCGGGTCCAGCTGGCCGAGGCCCTGCAGGGCGTCGTCTCCCAGGTCCTGATCCCGACCAAGGACCGGAAGGGGCGGGTCGCCGCGCTCGAGATCATGGTCGCCACCATCGCGATCCGGAACCTGATCCGCGAGGCCAAGACGCACCAGATGCCCTCGTCGATCCAGACCGGGACCGCGATGGGGATGCAGAGCCTGGAGCAGGCCCTGCGCAATCTCGTGATGCAGGGCCGGATCGACCGGGCGCACGCGGACGCGCTGCTGCAGTCGTCGTCGGCGGGATCCGCCTCTAGCCTGGGTGGCGGCCCGGCGGCGGCGTCCGCCGCTCCCGCCCGCTAGGCGCCCGGCCATGCTGCTCGACGACGTCCTCGCGGCGGCGGTGGCGGCGAGCGCCTCCGACGTCTACCTGCTGGAAGGCGTGCCCCCGACGCTGAAGGTCGACGGGGTCGCCGAGCCGCTCCAGGGGGCCCCGCCGATCGACCCGGCCTCGATGGTGGCCTGTCTCGACCGGGTCCTCCGGGAGCGGGACCGGGCGGTGTACGCGGCGAGCGGGGAGGCGAACGTCTCCTACACGCACTTCGAGCTCGGCCGGTTCCGCGTCAACTGCTACCGTGCGATGGGGGTTTCGGGGATCGTGCTCCGCCGGGTCAAGACGGAGGTGCCGACGATCGAGGCCCTGGAGCTCCCGGCGATCCTCGGCAGCCTCGCGCTCGAGCGCCAGGGGCTGGTGCTGGTCGTGGGCGCCACCGGGGCCGGGAAGTCGACCACCGTGGCGGCGATGCTCGACCACCGCAACAGCGCCGTGCGGGGGCACGTGGTCACGATCGAGGACCCGGTGGAGTTCATCCACGCCCCGAAGCTCAGCGTCATGTCGCAGCGCGAGGTCGGGATCGACACTGCGTCCTACCTGGAAGGGCTCAAGAACGCCCTGCGGCAGGCGCCGGACGTGATCTTCGTCGGCGAGCTGCGGGATCTGGAGACCGTCGCGGTCGCGCTCCACTCCGCCGAGACGGGCCACCTCGTGCTGTCGACCCTCCACGCGACGAACGCGACCACCGCGATCGAGCGCCTGCTGAACTTCTTCGCGCCCGAGATCCGGGCGGCCATGCTGCTGCAGCTCTCGCTCACGCTCCGGGCCGTCATCGCCCAGCGCCTGGTGCCCCGGGCCGAGGGCAAGGGGCGCGTGGCGGCGATCGAGATGATGCTGGTGACGCCGCGCGTGCAGGCGCTGATCCGGCGAGGCGAGCTCGAGAGCATCCGGCAGGCGATCGAGGAGGGCACCAACGAGGGCCTGCAGACGTTCGACCAGGCCCTGCTGGACCTCCATCGCCGCGCCGTCATCACTCAGGAGGACGCCCTCCGGTTCGCGGACAGCCCGAACAACCTCCGCCTGCGGCTCAAGGGCATCCGCTGAGTCGCCGGCCGTCCCGCTGCCCGGGGCCCGTGCGGCGACCGGCCCGAGCGGCCGGCTCGGGGGCCCGCGCGGCCGTGGTCGCCCGGGACTCTAGCGGGCGAGGAGCCCCGCCAGCACCGGCCGGAGCCGGTCGGCCAGCCGCGCCTGGCCGCGCTCGTCCGGGTGTATCCCGTCGTAGCTGAGCGGCGGGACGACGCCGTCGAGGAAGTCCTCCACCAGGGTCGCGCCTTCCCGGCGCGCGAGCGCGCGGAGCGGTGCCCGGTAGGGGTCAAGGGCCGAGCCCGGGAGCGGCATGTGGACGAGGACCACCGCGGCCCCGTCCTCGCGGAGCCGCCGGGTGATCGCGTCGAGGTTCGCCATCGTGCGCTCGAGCGGGACCTGGCCGAACGTGTCGTTCAGGCCGAGGGCGACCACCACGATCCGGGGCCGCAGGGCGCGCACGTCGCCGTCGAGCCGTGCGAGCGCGCGCTCCGTCGTGTCCCCCGAGACGCCGGCGTTGACGGCATCGATGCCGAGGGCCGCCTCCAGCCGGGCCGGGTAGGCGAGCGCCGGCGCGAGCCGGTGCCCCGAGGTGATGCTGTCCCCGAGGAAGACCACCCGGGCCGGCGCCGACGGGGCGGGCGGCCGGCGCCGGGGCCGCGGCGGCGCCCAGCGGACGGCGACCGCGATCCCGGCGAGCGCGAGGACGCCCGCCAGGCCGACCAGGAGCGGTCGGCGGCTCACGCCCCGGGACCGCGGCCGCGGGCGCCCCGCGGCCGCCCCGCGCGGGGTGCGCGCGGGCGCCCCCGGGGCCGGTTCCCGGACCCGGCGGCGGGGCATCCATCTGGTACCATCCGCCGTGGGGCCGCCTGGCGGCGGTCGCCGGGGAACGGGGCCATGGCAGGCGGGAGGATCGAGGCGCGGAGGCCTGGCGCGACGACGCGGCCCTGGCGCGCCGGGAGGCGTTCGTGAGCGCCCGGCCTCCGGCGCTCGCCGCACGACCCGGGGCCGCCGGTCCGCGGCCGGGCGAGCTGCGCGTCCCCGGTCCGGTCCCGGCCCTCGGGCGCCGGGCGTTCCTGGTCACCGCGCTCGCCGCCCTGGCGACTGGCGTCCGCCGGGCGGGCGGCGCGGTGGAGCCCCGGCGCGGCAGCATCACGGCGCGGGCCAGCCTCCTCTACGGCATCCTCCGCATCGAGGAGAGCGGGGTCATCGAGGCCGCCATCGATCCGGCCGGGGGCCGCTACGAGGTCCGCGTGCGGGCGCAGGGCGCCGACCTCGCGACCGAGCTGGACTCGAGCGGGGTGCTCCGGGAGGGCCGGTGGGCGCCGACCCGCTTCCAGGACCGCTTCGTCGTGCACGGGCGGGAATCGCGACTCGAGATCGGGTACGACCACGCCCGACGAACGATCGAGTTCCACGGACGCAGCGAGACCTTCTTCCTCCGCCGCACGCGTGCGGTCGACGACGTCGTGCCGATGCCGCCCGGCCTCCACGTCGACGACGTCATCAGCGCGATCCTGAACTACGCCGACGGCCGCTGGCCGCCGGAGCCCGACGGGACCTTCCTGACGCGGGTCGTCCGCCGGCGGCGCGGCCCGCGCGAGGGCCCGGACGACGTGGACCGGACCTACCGGGCCGAGCTGGTCCCGTTCGCCCTGCGCGTCACCGACGAGGACGGTCGCCCCACCGCGACCTTCGACATGACCCGCTTCAGCTCGTGGGCCCGGGCCGACGAGCCGGGCCGGATCGTGTTCACCCGGGACCGCCGTCCCGAGACGATCTCGGCGTCGCTGATCCTCGGGACCGCCCTCACCATCCGGATCGAGCCGGGGGCGCTCTCCTGAGCCGCCCGCCCGGCGCCCGCCGGGCGTCGCGCGGGCCTACCGTGACTCGGGCGCGCCGGTCCCGGGCAGGCGGATCACGAAGCGTGTGCCCCGGCCGGGCTCGGACTGGACTTCGATCGTCCCGCCGTAGCTCGAGATGATGCCGGACACGATCGAGAGCCCGAGCCCGGTGCCGGTCTCCTTGGTCGTGAAGAACGGCTCGAAGATCCGGCGGCGCACCTCGGGCGGGATCCCGCTGCCGGTGTCCTGGACCGCCAGCATCACCCAGTCACCGTCCTGGCGCGTCTCCAGCGTGATGGCGCCCCCCTTCGGCATCGCGTCGACCGCGTTCAGGACGAGGTTGATCAGCGCCTCGCGGAGCTCGGCAGCGCGGGCCTGCACCGGGACCACCGGTTCCAGGTTCTGGTGGACGGCGATCGGCGAGCCGCGCAGATCGCTCTGGGACCAGCGCGGCTGCACGATCTCGATGGTCTGGCGCACGATGTCCCGCAGGTCCACCCGCTCGAGCCGCCGGTCCACCTCCCGCCGGGCGAACCGGCGGATGCGCCCCACGGTCTCCACGCCGTCCCGCACCGCTTGCTCGATCGTCGCCAGCCCGCGCTGGAGCCGCTCCGGCGAGGGCTGGTGGGCGATGAGCTGGGTGTGGCCGAGGATCGCCTGGAGGAGGTTCGTGAAGTCGTGGGCCATGCCCATCGCCAGCTGGCCGAGGGCCGAGAGCTTCTCGGAGCGCGCCATCTGCTCCTCCCAGCGGCGCTGCTCGGTGACGTCGCGCGCCATCAGGAGGAGGCCGGTCTCGTCGCGGCCGCCCCACGGGAGCGGCGAGCAGGTCACGGTCAGGTCCTGGGTGGCGCGATCGTCGGTCACCCGGAGGGCGGCCAGCCGGCTGTCTCGCCCGGCCAGCACCGGCTCCAGCTGGACCATGACCGCGGGCGGCATCACGTCGGCCAGGAGCTTGCCGCGGGCCTCCTCGGGCGCCCGGCCGAACATCCGCTCCGCCCCGGGGTTCCACATGACCACCCGTCCGCCGGGGTCGACCGCCACGATCGACTCGGTCGCGGACTGGATGAGGTTCTCCAGGAACGCCTTCGCCTCCGACAGCTCGCGGTGGAGGTTCGCGTTCCGGACCACCAGCGCCACCGACTCGCTGAACATGCGGAGGAGCTCGCGCTCGCTCGGGTCGAGGCCCCGGCTGGTCTCGACGATCAGGGCGCCGAGCGGCCGCCCCTGGGCCACCAGCGGGAACACCGCGCGCCCGGGCCCCTCCGGCCCGCCCGCGGTCGGGTCCAGGGCGACGTGCACCCGCTCGTACCCGGCGCCGTGCTGCAGCTGCTCGGTGATGGCGGCCAGCGTGCGGTCGAGCGCCGGGTCCACCAGGACGGCGGCGGAGATCTGGCGGAGGATCTCGCCCTGGAGCGCCCGGAGCGACTGCTCGGCCGCCTGCCGCGCCGATGTGGCCAGGAGGGCCGCGGTGCGCACGGCGGTCACCATGAGGTCCAGGACCGGCCGGAGCGCCGCCACCGGCGGCGAGCCCGGAGCTCCCGAGCGCGGGTAGTAGAGCACCAGGTGGGCGACGATGCGCGGGAGGCCCTCGTCGACCAGCGGCACCACGTGGGCCTCGAGCAGCCCCTGGGCGAGGAGGCCGCCCGGCCAGGGGAGGCCGGCCGCCGCGTCGGGGCGCAGCACGACCGGCTCGCGCACGCCCGCCAGGAGCGGCGCCCACGCCGCGGCACCCGCCTCGGCGTCCGCCGACAGCTCGGAGTGCACGACCGCCGCCGGCTCGGTGCCGAAGAACGAGGCGGCGCCCGCCCCGGTGACGCGCTGGGCCTCGTGGAGCATCCCCCGGAGCAGCCCGGGGAGCTCGCCGGGGGCGCCGACCGGGTCCCGGCGCTGCGCCAGCTCACGCATCTGCCCGATCAGCGGGGCCAGGGCGGTGGCCGGCGTGGCCGCGCGCTCCCGCCGCCGCGCCAGCGCGCGCTCCGCCGCCTCGTGGAGCTCGCGGGGGGCGAACGGCTTGACCAGGTAGTCCATCGCCCCGAAGCGCATCGCGCGCTGGACCGTGTCGAGCGAGGCGTAGGCGGTGATCATCACCACCTCGACCGCCGGGTCGGCCGCCTTGACCTGCTCGAGCAATTGCACGCCGTCCATCCGCGGCATCTTGACGTCCATGAACACCACGTCCGGGCGGACCGCCGGGAGCATCGCCAGCACTTCCTCGCCGCTGGCCGCCGTGAACATCTGGTAGTGCGGCTTGAGGATCATGCGGATGGCTTCGCGCGGGCCTTCCTCGTCGTCGACGACCAGTATGCGCGGCACGCTCCCCCTCCGGCTCTCCCCGCGGTCAGTGATGGGTGCGCGGCAGGCTCAGGACGAACCGGATCTCGCCGTCCTGGCCGCCGAGCGTCAGGTTCCCGCCGTGCGCCTCGACGATCTTCTGGGTCACGCCCGGGCCGACGTCGAGCAGCTTGTCCGACGCGATCGCCAGCGGGCTGAACAGGTGCTCGCGCTCGGCCATCGACAGCGCGGCCGGCCGGCCGCTCAAGGTCAGGCGCGCGCGGCCGGCGTCGTCCGGCGCCGCCTGGAGGTGGATCGCGATCCGGCCGTCGGGCTCGACGCGGTTGGCCAGGAACCGGATGAGGTAGCCGATGGCCTTGGTCAGCTGCTCGCGGTCGGCGCGGACCACCAGGCCGTCGTCCGGCGCGTACAGCATCGCGGTGAGCTGGTCCGGGCGCTCGGGGGTGCTGATCAGGAACAGCGCCGAGGCGCGGGCGGTCCGGGACCGCTCGAGCCGCACCGCGACCTCGTCGAGCGCGTCGTGGAGGACGTCCCGGAGGTCGCAGAAGTCCGGCTTGTACTCGCGTTCGCCGGCCAGCGTGATGAGCTTGTCGACCAGCGAGATGAGCCGCTGGGTGTCCTTGCCGACGACCGAGAGGAAGGTCTCCCGGAACTCCGGGTCGTCGTACCGCTGGGGGAGGAGCTCGAGGAACGTGTAGATCGAGACCAGCGGGTTCTTGATCTCGTCGGTCAGCCGGAGGAGGACGCGGTTCAGCAGGTCGAGCATCTGGGTCGCCTGCCGCTCGCGGTGGAGCTGGTGCCGGGGTGCCGGGTCGTCGAGGATCATGACCGCCCCCCGGGGCGCCCCGCCGGCGTCGACGATCCGCGAGGTGCTGACCTCCAGGCCGGTCCCGAGCCGCGGGACCGGGACCTCGACCGTCCGGAGCTCGCGGCCGCCGCGCATCGCCTCGTGCAGGAGGTCGCCGAGCGGGGAGGGGAGCACGCGCAGGTCGTGCCCCAGGACGTCGGCCAGCGGCAGCTCCAGGATCTCCTCCGCGCGCCGGTTGAACCGGGTCACCCGCCCGCCGGCGTCGATCGTGATGGCGCCGCTCTGCAGGTGCGCCAGCACCTGCTCGATGAACCCGTGCTGGGCGCGGACGGTGTTGAAGAGCGTGATGTCCTCGACCGCCATCGCGACCTGGCTGGCCAGCGTGAACAGCCGCTCCAGGTCCTCCGCCCCGTACGGCTGGCCGGTGACCCGGGGCCCCAGCACCAGCATCCCGACCAGCTTGGCCTGGACCCACAGCGGCACCGCGACGTCGCCCCCGAGCAGCGCGAGCTCCCGGGTGGCATCCAGCCACTCCGGCTCGCGCTGGAGCTCGGCGCGCACGGCGAGCCGCACGTGCTGGCGGAACCACGCGGCGAGCCCCTCCCCGCTGCCGAGCCGCAGCTGCGCGGCGAGGTCGGGGTCCATCCCGCGGAGGCCGCGCAGCCGGTAGTGCTGGTCGTCCTCGACCAGGAGGAGGCCGATCCGCCCGGGGCGGACCAGCTCGGCGATCGCGTCGAGGAAGAACTCGACGACGCGCTCGATGTCGAAGTGGGCCGCCAGGAGCTTCCCGAGCTCCTTCAGCACGGTGCCGAGCGCGGCCCCGTTCGGGCCGTGGGCCGGCGCCGCGACGGGGGGAGGCGGTTCGCGGCGGGCACGTTCCTGCCGGAGCGACGCCAGCTCGAGCTCGAGGCGCCGCACCCGCAGGCCCTGCTCGACGGCCAGCCGCAGCGCGGCGTCCGGCAGCTCGCGGGAGACCACCAGGTCGCACCGCTCGGCGCCGGCGGTCGGGGCGTCCTCGGCCGGGAGGAGGGCGACCACGAACGGCCGGGCGCCCGCGCGCCCCGTGATCGCCAGGTCCTCGGCGTCGACGTGGGCCGACTCGAAGTCGACGAACAGCACGTCCGGCGGCCCCGCCGCGCCGGCGGTCAGCGCCTCCCGGACGGTGGCGGTCGGGTGGAGCTCGACGGCGCCGTTCAGGATCCGCCGCAGCCGCGCGCTGACCGCCGGATCGCGGGCGACGACCCGGACCGTCCTCATCGCGAGGCTTCCGAGCGGACCACGTCCGCCGGGGACACGGCGCCGACCAGAGTCGGGAACTGGATGACGAACGTGGTGCCGATGCCGGCCGGCCCGGCTTCCGCCCACAGCGCCGCCCGGTGCGCGTCCGCGATGCTGCGCGAGATCGCGAGCCCGAGGCCGGTGCCGTTGGACTTCGTGGTGAAGAACGGCTCGAAGACGCGGGCGAGGTCCTCGCGCGGGATCCCGGGCCCGGTGTCGGTGACCCGGACCGTGAGCAGCCCCCGGTCCGAGCGCTCCCGGTCGGCGCGCACGGTGACGGAGAGGGTCCCGCCGGCGGTCATGGCCTCGAGCCCGTTCAGGAACAGGTTCAGGAAGAGCTGCTTCAGCTGGTCCGGCTCGCCGAGGATCGGCGGCAGGTCGTGCTCGACCTCCACCAGGAACCGGACGCGTCGCCGGTCGGCCTCCCCCCGGAGGAGGTCGAGGGTCTCGGCGAGCGGCACCTGGACGTCGAGCGGCCGCAGGGCGAACGACGTGGGGACCGCGAGCGCCCGCAGCCGCCCGAGCAGCTGCTCGATCCGCTGGATCTCCTTGGCGGCGACCTTGGCGAACGTCGACCGGAACTCGTGGTCGTCGGCCCGCTCGGGCAACAGCTCGGCGAACGTCTTGATCGCGACCAGCGGGTTCCGGATCTCGTGCGCGATGCCCGTCGCCATCGACCCGAGGGCGGAGAGGCGGTCGGCCCGTCGCTTGTCCTCCTCGAGGGCCTTCAGCCGCGAGTGGTCGTTCAGCACCGCGATCGCTCCGCTGATCTCGCCCTTGTGATCGTGCAGGGTCGAGGTGTGCATGACGATCGGGAGGACGCGGCCCTCCGGGTGGCTCACCGTGACCTCCGTCTGCGCCTCGGCGTGCTCGACCAGGCTGCTGCGGAGGACCGTCCGGATGGTCGGGTCGAGGACGTCGAGCGAGCGGTTCACCACGCGCGCGGCCTCCACCCCCAGGATCCGCTCGGCCGCCGCGTTGAACGTGGTCACCACGCCGTCGCTGCGGGTGGCGATCACGCCCGAGTCCATGTTGGTCAGGAGCCGCTCGTTGTACTCCTTGATCGACACGATCTCGTGGTAGAGCTGGGCGTTCTTGAGGCCGATCGCCAGCTCGCTCGCGAGCGTCTCCAGGAGGTCCAGGTCGTCGCCGAAGTAGGAGTCCCCGGAGAGCTTCGGCCCCAGCAGCAGGACCGCCATCAGGCGGCCGTCGCGCACCGGGACCGCGACGTCGGCGCCCCACGCCTGGAGCTCGCGGAGCACGGCGTCCGGGTCCTGGACGCCGACCCGGGCCGGGAAGTCCTCCCGCAGGAGCGCCGTCGCGGATCCGGCCAGCTCCTGGAGGAGCGGGCCGGCGAGCGCGAGCGGCCCGGTCGGCCGCGGGACCTGCGGGTCGACGTGGCGCGTGACCAGCGGCAGCAGGGCGTCGCGCTCGCCGCTGCGGACCAGGATCGCGACGGACTCTGGCCGGAGCGCCCGGTCGATGAGCTCCGCCATCGCCCGCGCGACCTCCGCCGGGTCGCCGAACGTGCCCATGGCCCGGCTCCCCTCCCGGACCAGCACGCGCGGGTCGTAGGCCGGCCGGTAGAGGTACCGGTCGGCCAGCCGCCGGAGGCGCGGCGCGAACCAGAGGAAGACCGCGGAGGCGAGGAGGCCCAGGGTGACGGCGCCGGGCGCGGTGAGCGTCGGGTTCGCGCGCGGGATGCGCGTGTCGACCGCCACGCTCGCGACCACGAGCCCCCCGGAGGTCAGGATCCAGCCGGCGACGTAGGCGGCCGTCCGGCTCACGACGACCCGGACGTCCATCAGGCGGTGGCGGACGATCGAGTGAGCCGTGAAGGCGAGCCAGATCACCGTGAAGTACGGTCCGAACACGCCGAGCCGCGACGAGCCGGTGACCAGGGGGACCGCGATGCCGAGCGTGAGGCTGCCGGCCGCCGTGAGGCCGGCGCCGAGGAACACGTACTGGAGCTGGGCGCGCGCGAATCCGGTCGCCCGCCGGAGCTTCTCGGCGAGGTGGACCAGCGCCCAGGCGCAGCAGCCGACGATGTACACCGCCACCACCACGAACACGGGGCCGTAGACCGGCTGGAAATAGCCGACCTCCGGCCGCACGTCGGCGACGACCCACGGCGAGAACGCCAGGCCCGAGATGAACAGCC
The DNA here is from genome assembly GCA_035652475.1 of Candidatus Methylomirabilota bacterium. Lineage (GTDB taxonomy): Bacteria > Methylomirabilota > Methylomirabilia > Rokubacteriales > DASRDR01 > DASRDR01. The sequence continues at coordinate 10,053 of DASRDR010000069.1, forward strand.
CCAGCAACGCCGCGGCCTGGGTGAGGGGCGGGCGCCGGGGGGCCGGCCGGGGGAACACGACCGCGAACTGCAGGAACGCCACCGGGACGAGCGCGGCGGTCGCCCAGAGGATCCGGACCGCGGTGAGCACGACCGTCGGGTCCGGCAGGCTTCGCCGGACGCCGACCAGCGTGCCCCAGACCGCGAGGGTCGTGGAGAGCGCCGCGAACCAGCGGTTCACGGAGCGCGAGGGGTTCCGGCGCCAGACCAGGATCGCCAGGGTGATCTCGGCCAGCGCGACCAGGAACAGCCCGACGATCGGGCTCATCGGCGGATCGCCGGCGCGCGACGGCGGGGGGTCATGCGTCGCCCACCCGGCCGAGGATCACCGCGGCGTGGGTCGGGCCGATGGCGCGGGCGGTCACCAGCACGCGCTCCACGCGGGCCGGCCGGCCGCGATACGGGACGTAGTCGAGATCGCAGCCCACGTCCGGGAAGTCGTGGTTCATCGTGGGCGGCACGAACTGCTCGGCCAGCGAGAAGCACGCCGCGATCACCTGGAGCGCCCCGCCGGCCGCGAACGGCTGCCCGATCATCGCCTTGATCGAGGTGACCGCCACGCTGTCCGCGTGACGGCCGAGCACCGCGCGGTAGGCCGCGGTCTCGGCGCGGTCGTGCTTCGGGACCCCGCCGCCGTGGGCGTTGATGTGGTCGACCGCCTCGGGCTCGAGGCCGGCGTCCCGGAGCGCCAGCCGCATCGCCCGCTGCAGCGAGGCGCCGGCCGGGTGGACCGACCGGAGGTCCAGGCCGTCGCTGCCGGTGCCGTAGCCGAGCACCTCGGCGTAGATGTGGGCGCCCCGGGCCCGGGCGTGGTCCAGGTCCTCCAGCACGTAGACCCCGGCGCCTTCCCCGAGCACCGAGCCGTCGCTCAGGGCGTCGAACGGCCGGAGCGCCTGGCCGGGCGGGCCCTCCCACCGGGACAGCCACCCGAGCTTGCCCCACGCGCCGTGGACGGCCGTCGTCAGCGGCGCGTCGGCCGCGCCGGCGAACGCGCCGACGAAGCGCCCGGCCGCGATCTCGGCGTGGGCCCACTGGATCGAGTCGATGCCGGAGGCGCACCCGGATGCGAGCGTCATCGTCTGCCCGGCCATCCCCATCGCGACCGCCGCGTAGTTGGTGAGGCTGAGGCCGATGCTCTCGATCACCGCGGAGGCGTCCCGGCGCCGCATCGCGCGTTCACCGACCCGCTCGACGACGCCCTGGAACTCGGGGGCGCCGCTGGCGCCGCTGCCGAAGCAGAGGGCGAACCGGCGCGCCGCCGGCACCGCGCCGAGGCCGGCGTCGTCGTACGCCATGCGGGCGGCCGCCATCCCGTACTGCGCGAACCGGACGGGCGGCGTGACCTCCTCGGGGAAGTACTCCGCCGGATCGAAGCCCTTCACCTCCGCCGCGACCTTGCACGGGAACGGCGCCGGGTCGAACCGGGTGATCGGCGCGATCCCCAGCACCCCCTCCCGCAGGCCGTGCCAGAACGCCTTGACGCCGATGCCGATCGGCGTCACCGCGCCGAGGCCGGTGATGACGACCCGCCGTCTCATCCGCCGCGCGCCGCCGTCCGGCTCTCGACCAGCGCCAGCATGTCCGCCACCGTCTGCAGCCGGGCCAGTTCCTCCTCGGCGACCTCGATCTCGAACCGGCGCTCGACCGCGATGGCGAGCTCGACCGCGTCCAGCGAGTCCAGCCCCAGGTCCTCGGCGAGCCGGGCCTCCGGTGTGATCTGCTCGGGCGCGATGCCGAGCCGGTCCGCCATGACCTCGCGCAGGCTGGCGGCGACCTCGGCGGCGCTCACCGCCGCTCCCCGCGTCGGAGCACCAGGATCGCGTTGATCCCGCCGAAGGCGGACGAGTTCGAGATCGCGGTGCGGATCGGCTGCCGGCGGGCGTGGTTCGGGACGTAGTCGAGATCGCAGGCGGGGTCCGGCGTCTCCTGGTTGATCGTGGGCGGGAGCAGACCGTGGTGGAGCGCCAGGACCGTGGCGACCGCCTCGACCGCGCCGGCCGCGCCGACCAGGTGGCCGGTCATGGACTTGGTGGAGCTGACCGCCAGCCGGCGGGCATGCGACCCGAAGACCGTCTTGATCGCCTCGGTCTCGTGCTCGTCGTTCTGGGCGGTCGAGGTTCCGTGGGCGTTCACGTAGTCGATCTCCTCGGGCGCCAGGCCGGCGTCGGCCAGCGCCAGGCGCATCGCCCGCGCCGGCCCGTCGGCCGAGGACGCGGTGGGGTGGAGGGCATCGGCCGTGAGCCCGTAGCCGAGCACTTCGGCCAGCACGGGCGCCCCGCGGGCCTCCGCCGCCTCGAGGGTCTCCAGGACCACCACGCCCGCCCCCTCGGCCAGGACGAAGCCGTCCCGGTCCCGGTCGAACGGCCGACTGGCCCGCTCCGGCGCGTCGTTCCGGGTCGAGAGCGCCCGGACCGCGGCGAAACCGCCGACGACCAGGGGGTGGATCAGCGCGTCGCTGCCCCCGGCCAGCATCACCTCGGCGTCCCCCCGCTGGACCAGCCGGAACGCCTCGCCGATGGCCTGGGTCGCTGCCGCGCAGGCGGTGGTCGGGGCGAGCAGGGGGCCACGCGCGCCCGTGCGCATCGACACCCAGCCCGCGGCCATGTTGGGGAGGCTCCCCGGCAGGGCGTAGGCGCTGATGCCCCCGGGCCCCTCGTTCCGGAGGGCCTCCCAGGACGAGACCAGCAGCGGGACCCCGCCCATCCCGGTGCCGATCGCCACCCCGACGCGATCGCCGTCGCTCGCCGCGATCTTGAGCCCCGCAGCGGCAACCGCCTCCTGGGCGGCGATGAGGGCGTACTGGATGAAGGTGTCGGTCCGCACCACGTCCCGGCGGGAGAGGTGCGCGGAGGGCTGGAAGTCCGGCACTTCGCCGGCGATCTGGGTCGGGAAGGGCGTGGGGTCGAAGCGCGTGATCCGGCGCACGCCGCTCCGGCCGTGGCTCAGGCCCTCCCAGAACGCGTCGACGCCGACGCCGAGCGGGGACACCACTCCCAGACCGGTCACGGCCACGCGCCGCATCGCTCTCCTCAGCCCCTCGGAGTTTGACGCCGAATGAGACGACGTGGCGATAACTTACACCCTGCTCGTCGCGAATCCTGTCAAAGAAAATGGACACCCAACCTCATGGACACTGGCGAGGGCCCGGCCCCACATGCTGGATGTCCCGGCGTTTGCCGGGGTTTCGAGGGCCCTCCGGGGGGCGCCGGGCGGGGCAACGCCGGCACGCCCGCCGGCGAGGGCCCCCGGGGCCGGGGCGTCCCGACCGCGTTCGTCCCCGACGTGACCGCCGCGTTGCCGGCCGCCTCCTGTGCGGGCGGCCGAGACCCCCGCCGGGCGAGCGGATCAGGGGTGCACGGCTGTTGAGGCGTCGCCGGCGCGCCGCTCGACCTCGGCAGCGAGCTCGGCGTGCTCGGGGCAACCGATCACGTCGACGCTCGGGACCGGGCCTGCGCCCCGGACCAGGGCGCGGATCGCCCGTCGGCGCAGCCGGGCGGCGCGGACGCGGCCCGGGGCCAGGGCGCCCTGGTCGAGCGCACGCTGAACCGCCTCCAGGCCGCTGCGGCGGGCCTCGGCGTCCCGGCAGACCAGGGCGAGGTCGCCGCCGGCCGTGAGGAACGCCGCCGCGGCCGGACCGACGCCCCACCCCTGCGCCACCGCCTGCATCTCCAGGTCGTCGCTCAGCACCAGCCCGTCGAACCGGAGCCGGGCTCGCAGGAGCTCCCCGATCACCGCCGGGGAGAGCGAAGCCGGCCGCTCGGGGTCGAGCGCGCCATACCGGACGTGGGCGACCATGACCGCCGGGCAGCCCTCGGCCAGGGCCCGCCGGAACGGCACCAGCTCCACCCGCTCGAGCTCCTCGGCCGAGGCGTGGACCTCCGGGAGCGTGACGTGGGAGTCGAGCGGCGTCCGGCCGTGACCCGGGAAGTGCTTCGCCACCGGCGCGAGCCCCTCCGCCAGCAGGGCGCGGACGAACGCGACCCCACAGGCGGCGACCTGCTCCGGATCGGCCCCGAACGCCCGGTCGCCGACGATCACGCTGCCCGGGTCGGTCGCGCAGTCGAGCACCGGGCCGAGCCCGGAGTCGAAGCCCGCCGCCCGCAGCTCGCGAGCCATCGCGCGGCCGACCTGTCCCGCCAGCGCCGGGTCGCCCACCCGGCCGACGGCACCGGCCGGCGGGAAGTGCGTGAACGGCGGCGGCAGGCGGTGGACGCGCCCTCCCTCGTGGTCCACGAGGACCAGGATGTCCGGGGAGAGCGCGTGCGCCGCCTCGGTGAGGGCCAGCACCGCCTCGAGCGTCGGGCAGTTCCGCGCGAACAGGACGACCCCGCCGAGCTCCGCGTCGGCGGCCAGGGCCGACACTGCCTCCGGGAGGGTCGTGCCGTCGAACCCGACCGCCAGGAGGCCGCCCGCGGGCTCGGTCATGCGCCGGGCCGGGTCGCCGCCGCGGGCCGCCGGAGCCACGGCGCGATCAGGGGCACCAGGCAGAGGCCGGGCAGGGAGGCCAGGAAGGTGACCGCGAAGTAGGTCGCGTATCCCCACTGCTCCGCGCCGACGCCGCTCACCGCGCCGGCCAGCCGGCCGGTGAGCGAGAAGAGGGACGAGAGGAACGCGTACTGCAGGGTCGCGCGCTCCTGGTCGCAGACCGCCATGAAGAACGCGAGGAACGCCGCTGTCCCGAGCCCGCCGGAGAAGGAGTCGATCATCGAGGCGGCGTACAGCGCGGGCCACGGGAGCGCCCATGCCGCGACCGCGGCGTAGCCGAGGTTCGAGAACGCCTGGGGCAGCCCGAGCGCCCACAGCGCGGTCAGGGTGCCGTGGCGCTGGATGACGGCGCCCCCGGCGAGCGCGCCCGCGATCGACAGCGCGATGCCGAGTCCCGTCGGCACCAGGCCGATCTCGAGCACCGACCGGCCCCGGTCCACCCAGAACGGCTTGACCATCGGGCCGATGGCGAACTCCCCGAGCTTGTAGGTCAGCACGAACGCGACCAGCGGCACCGCCCGCCACGTCCCGATCCAGTCGAGGAACGGCTCGAGCCAGCGCCGGCGCGCCTCGGGCGGGATGTCGAGGCGGGGCACCGTCCGGGCGAGGAGTCCCAGTCCGGCGAACACGGCCGCCGCCCCGGCGAAGAGAGCGCCCCAGGGCAGCCAGTAGGCGAGCGCGACCATGCCGCTGCCGATCAGCACCAGGGCGACGCGGTACGCCGATGCCCGGACGCCGTTGGCCGCGCCCTCCTCGTCGCGCCCGACGAGTGCCACGGTGTACGAGTCGATGGCCATGTCCTGGGTGGCGGAGGCGATCGTGAGCACCAGGACCAGCCCGAGCAGGACCGCGGTCGCCCGCGCCGGGTCGACGGCGGGCAGCAGGGCCACGGTCGCCGCGATGACCAGCATCGCCCCGGTCACCCAGCGCCGGCGGTCGCCGTAGCGCTGGACGAGCGGCGACCACAGCACCTTCAGCGAGAACGGCAGCTCGAGCAGCCGCAGTCCGCCGATCGCGCGCAGGGACGTGCCGTGCAGCCGCAGGTAGACGGGCAGCACCTCCCAGAGCACGCTCACGGGGCTGCCCTCGATGAAGTAGAGGAGCGCCACGCTGCCGAGCTTGACGCGGGACCGGGCCGGCAGCTGGCGGGCGCCGAGCAGCCCCCAGACGAATCGCATTCCGGGCATTGTACCGGAGCGATCCGGGACGGTTACACTGCGGCCGTCCCGGCTGCGCCGTGCCGCGCGGCCCCGACCCGCCGCGCCGCCGCGCCCCGGGCGGCCGGCGGGGCCCGACCCGGCCCGCGTGACGGAGTGGAGGTGGCGACGATGACGCGCCCGGAGCTCGAATGGGAGATCCTCGGCATTCGCCAGCTGGCTGCCACGGACGAGTGCGCCGACGAGTTCGCGGGGACGCTGCTCGTCCACCGGCCCGGGAGCGCCGATCCGCTGGAGCCGCTGCCGGTCCGGGTCAAGCGCACGGTGCTCGTCGAGCTGGAGACGTACCTGGCGCGCCTGCTGGCCCGGTCGCGGGGCCGCGCCGGCTGAGCGCGCCGCCCCCGCCGCGGCCTCCGGGGCCGCGGCGCGCTACCCGGCCGGGCCCTCGAGCGGCAGCTCCAGGACGAAGGTGGCGCCGCCGCCCGGCGTGTCCTCGAGGCGCAGGTTCCCGCCATGCGCCAGGAGGATCTCCCGCGAGACCGCGAGCCCGAGCCCGGTGCCCTCGCCGGGCGGTTTCGTCGTGAAGAACCACTCGAAGATCTTCGAGTGGAGCGGGCCGGGGATGCCGGGGCCGTCGTCGATCACCCGGATCTCGGCCCGCTCGCCGCGCCGGCGCGTCTGGACCGTCAGCCGCTGCCCCCGCTCCGCGCTCTCCATCGCCTGGCGGGCGTTGACCAGGAGGTTCATGAAGACCTGGCCGAGCCGGTGCGGATCCGCGGTCACGCGCGGCAGCTCGGGATCGAAGTCGGCCACTAGCCTGATGCCGGCCACCGAGCACTGCGGCCGCTCGAGATCCATCGCCTGCTTGAGGAGCGCGTGGAGGTCGACGGGCTCGAGCGTGGGGGGCCGCGGCCGCGCCATCGTCAGGAGCTCGCGCACCAGCCGCTGGGCGCGCTGGGCCGCGTGGACGATCTGGCCGGCGCGCTCCCGGCTCGCCGGGTCCGCTCCGGCATCCCCCTGGATGATCTGGGCCAGTGTCATCAGCGCGGTCAGCGGGGCGTTGATGTCGTGCACCAGCCCGGCCATGCTCTGGCCGATGGTCGCCAGCCGCTCCACCTCGACCAGGTGCGCGCGGGCCTGGGCGATCTGCTCCTGGAGGGCGCCGACCACGGCGGCGCGGTCCTCCCGTGCCAGCGCCAGCGCGATCTGACCGGCGAGCCCTTCCAGCACCCGCAGCTCCTCGGGGGCCAGCTCGAACCGCGGATCCTCCCAGGCCAGGGTGAGGAGGGACCGAGGCCCCGCGGGACCGGTGCGGATCGGCAGGAGCACCGTCCGGCCGGTCGCGGCCCTGAGCCATGCCGGGGTGCGCTCGAGCGGCAACGCGGGGAGCCACACGGGCTGCGCGACGGTGAGGCGCCGCCGGAGATCCTCGTCGGCGGCCAGGCTCGTCTCCCCCAGGCCCTCCTGGTCGACGGGGCCCGTGACCCATCCGGCGACCGCCGTCAGTGGGGCCCCCTCGGCGGGGGCGAGGAAGGCGAACGCCTGGCTCGGGCGGAACGCGGTCGCCAGGCGGGGCATCACCGCGAGGAGGGCGCGCCCGGCGTCGCCGTCGGCCCCGAACGCGTCGACGGTCGCCAGCAGCGCCTCGACCGCCCGGGTGCGGGCCTGCGCCCGCTGGAGGAGGTTCGCCTGGTCGATCGCCAGCGCGGCGGTGCCGGCGAACAGGCGCAGCACCGCAAGGGCGTCGCGGGTGAAGGGTGGGCCGTCGAGCCGGTTCGCGTTGAGGACTCCCACCACGCGTCCGCCCACCTCGAGTGGGACCGACAGGGCCGACTTGATGCGGCCGCCCTTCGGGGCCAGGTTCGGGAATCGGGAGAGGTCGTCGCCCTCGTTCAGGAGGACCGCGGTCCCCGCCTGGGCGACCCAGCCGGCCACGCCCTCGCCGAGCCGGCTGGGCTGGCTCCGGCCCTCCGCGAGCTCGCCGGTCGCGCGCGTCGACGCGACGACGGACAGGTGCTCGCCCTCGAGCAGCATCAGCGAGGCCTCGTCGGCGCGCAGCGATTCGGCCGCGCCCTCGACGACGTGGCGGAAGAGCGCCTCGGGGGTGACCTTGCCCGAGAGGAGGCTCAACGTCGCCTCCTGGACGCGGAGGATCTCCTCCCATCGGCCCTCGGCGGGCTCATCGTCGCGGTCGCCGGCTGCCCCGGCGGCGCCGAGGTCCGGCCGGGTCAGGCGGGGGCGCAGGCGCGGCACCGTGAGCCAGGACCGCAGCTGGACCAGGAGCGCACGACCGGCCGGCGGCACAGACCCTCCCCCGGCCACCCGGACTCGGGTGACCGAGCGCCAGTCTAGCCGAGGGCCACGAGGTTTGTATACTTTTGGACCCTGTCTGAAATCCTTGCTGGGGCGGACGGCGAGCATGGTACGGTGTTCGAGCGGCGGCCCCGTCGGGGCCACGAACGGAGCGGCGTCAGGCAACGCGAACGGGGGATGAGACCATGCGCGCAAGAGGGCTGATGGTGCTGGTGCTGGCGGCCGCGGTGGTCGCGGGATGCGCGGGGAACGAGCTCAAGGCTCGGAAGGACGCTGCCTGGTCCCACGTGCCGCAGGCGCTCCCCGACGGGCCGCACGTCGTGGACTCGGCCCTGCCGCGGCTCTCGACGCTGCCGGATCCGACGTGGTCGCAGGACGACCCGCTCCCGAGCGGGTACGGGCACCCCTTCAGGGCGCTCGGCTTCGCCCTGCACCCGATCGGGGTGGCCCTCGACTACGCGCTGGTGCGGCCCTTCTACATGCTCGCGGGGCTGGCGCCGGAGTGGTTCGGGCTGACCGCCGACGACGCCCACCGGTACCAGTCGCACATGCCCGAGCTGATCATCTCCCGCGAGGCGCCGCGCCGCTTCGAGTAGCCCCGACCGGACCTGGCCGGGCCCCCTCGCCGGGGGTCCGGCCCGAGCCCGCCGGGCGGCGATCAGTCGCCACGGCGGTGGCTCTCCAGTCCACGCTCCCAGAGGTACTCCGGCTCCCCGAGCCGCCGGGCGACCCAGCGTGAGAGCACGAACAAGAGGTCGCTCAGCCGGTTCAGGTACCGGAGCGGCCACTCCGTGAGCGGTTCCGCCCGTGACAGGCGCAGGGTCTCCCGCTCGGCGCGCCGGCAGACGGTCCGCGCCTGGTGGAGGAATGCCCCGATCCGACCCCCGCCGGGCAGGACGAACGACTTCAGCGGCTGCAGCTCCTCCTGGCAGCGATCGATCAGCTGCTCCAGCTCGGCGACCTCCGCCTGCCCGACCCGGTGCATCCCGGCGTAGTCCGCATCCGGCGGGGTGGCCAGCTCCGAGCCCAGGTCGAAGAGCTGGTTCTGGAGCCGCCGGAGCGTCTCGTCGAGCCACCGATGACCCTCCGCCTCGGCGAGCCGCTCGGCGTTGAAGACGCGCGCGAGCCCCAGCACGGCGTTGAGCTCGTCGACCGTCCCGTACGCCTCGATCCTGGGCGCGTCCTTGGGGACGCGCCGGCCCCCGACCAGCGCGGTCTCGCCGTGGTCGCCCGTGCGCGTGTAGACCCGCGTGATCCGGATCGGCATCGGCCGCCACCTCCTCGCCCCGGTGCGCCGCGCCCGTTCCGGCCGGTGGCGCTCCGGCGCCTCGTCGCGTCCGTCCCCTGAATACCGTGGCCACTGCGCGGCGTCAACGCGCCGCGCCGGCTTGACGTCGGGCGGGGCGCTCCCGATACTGGCCGCGTCACCCGACCGCGGAGGAGCGCCCATGCCCAAGCCCGAGCTCGAGTTCTTCCGGCCCGACCACCTCGCGTGGGAGCCCGTCGCGGGCTCGGTCACCGGCGGAGCCGGTGGGCCCGGCGTCGAGCAGCGGATCCTGGCCCGCGATCCCGAGACGGGCGACGTCACGCGCCTGCTGCGGTTCGCGGCCGGGGTGGAGACGCGCGAGAGGATCGCCCACGACTTCTGGGAGGAGGTCTGGATCCTGGAGGGCGAGCTGATCGATCTCGGCAAGCAGCAGACGTTCACCGCCGGCATGTACGCCTGCCGGCCGCCGGGCATGGTCCACGGCCCGTACCGGGTGCCGCGCGGGTGCGTGACCCTGGAGATGCGCTACGGCAAGCGTGCCGGCCCCGGGCGCTGACCGGTCCCCGTCGCCGCGGGCCGTTCCGGCTCCGGTCCCACCCCTCGCGGCCGATCACCCCTAGATTTAGGAGCGTCGATGGCCAGGCTGCGGTTCGGCATGTGGATCCCGACCTACGCGTGGGCGGACGACCCGGGCACGCCGGCCAGCGTGCGCGAGAACATGGCGAAGGTCCGGGAGTCGATCATCCGGTGCGAGGCGTACGGCATCGACGTCTGGGTCATCGACCATTTGCTCTCCGCGCCCGGGCTGTACGGCAACGCCTGGCTCGAGCCGCTCAACGTCCTCTCCTACGCCGCGGCCCTGACCTCGCGGGTGAACCTCGCGACGGGGATCCTGGTGCTCCCGGTCCGGCACCCGGTGATGCTCGCCAAGGAGATCTCGACCCTCTGTCACCTGTCGGCGGGCCGGTACTGGTTCGGGGTCGGACCGGGCTGGTACGCGCGCGAGTACGAGGTCACCGGGACACGGATCGAGGAGCGGGGCCGCCGGACGGACGAGATCATCGAGGCGGTCACGCGCCTGCTCTCGCGGCCCCACGCGAGCTATCACGGGCGCCACTACCGCTTCGACGACGTGACCATCGACCCGCGGCCGCCCCGGCTGCCCGACATCTGGGTATCCGGGGGGTCGCGGATACCGGACCCCGGGGAGCATGACGTGCCGAAGCTCGCGCCGACGGTTGCCGAGCGCATCGTCCGGGCCGGGCACTGGCTGTCCCGCTGCTCGGGGAAGCAGGACTGGGTCAAGCGCGACTGGGCCGAGCTCCAGGCGTACGCGGCCCAGCACGGGCGCGATCCGGCGCGGCTCGTCTTCGGGCACTGCAACTTCACGCACCTCGTCGACACCGCGAGCCACGACCGCGCGATCGAGGCCTCGCGCGGGCCGTTCCTCCGGGCCATGGGGACCCACCGGAGCTGGGAACATCTCCAGGAGTGCTACCTGATCGGCTCGATCGACCGGATCAACGCGCGCATCGACGACCTGGTCTCCGCCGGGCTCGAGTACCTGGTGTTGGGCCCGGTCACCGACGATCCCGGGCAGATCGAGCTCATAGCCAGGCACGTGATGCCGGCGTTCGCGTGATGCGCGCGCCGGCCCGCCCGTGGCGGGCCGCCCGCGGGCCGGGCGGGCCCGGCCGGCGGTTCCCGGCCGGGCGCAGGGCGTGGTCCCGGTGAGCGGGCGCTACGTCGGGGCGGTGGTGCGGCGGCGGGAGGACCCGCGGCTCCTCACCGGCCGCGGCCGGTTCGTCGACGACCTGCGGGTCGCGGGCTGCCTCCACGCGGCGATCGTCCGGAGCCCGCACGCCCACGCGCGGCTCGGGGCCGTCCGGCTGGACCGCGCGCGGGCGCACACCGGCGTCGTCGCCTGCTTCGCCCACGCCGACCTCGCCGACCTGCTGTGCCCGCTGCCGGTGGCCGGCGTGCCGCCGGGCCCGCTCGCCGAGCGGGTCGCGTTCCGCGTCAAGACCGCCCCCCAGCTCCCGCTGGCGACGGGCAAGGTCCGCTACGTGGGGGAGCCGGTCGCGGTGGTGGTCGCGGCCGACCGGTACGTTGCGGAGGACGCGACCGAGCGGGTCGAGGTCGACTACGCGCCCTTGCCGCCGGTGGTCGACGTCGACCAGGGGCTCGCCGCCGACGCCCCGCTGATCCACGAGGCGTGGGGCGACAACGTGTGCGTCGCGTTCACCGCGGCGGTCGGCCGGGCCGCCGAGACGCTCGCCGGGGCGGCGGTGCGGGTCCAGGCACGGCTCCGGGTTCCCCGGTACGCGGGGATCCCGCTGGAGACGCGCGCAGTCCTGGCCGAGCCCGGGCCGGGGGTGGACGCCCTCACCGTGTGGGCCTCGACCCAGGTGCCGCACTGGCTCCAGCGGACGCTCGCCGAGGCGCTCGGCGTCGGGCTCCATCGACTGCGCGTCGTGGCGCCGGACGTGGGCGGGGGGTTCGGCACGAAGTGCTCCATCTACGCGGAGGACCTGCTGATCCCGGCGGTCGCGGTGCGGCTGGGGCGCGCGGTCAAGTGGGTGGAGACGCGCCGCGAGCACCTGGTGAGCGCGACGCACTCCCGCGAGCAGGTCCACGACGTCGAGATCGGGGCGACCGCCGAGGGCGACGTCCTCGCGCTGCGGGACCGCATCCTGCTCGACCAGGGCGCGTACAACCCGTGGGGCATCGTCCAGCCGTACAACACGGTCGGCCACCTGCTCGGGCCCTACCGCGTGCCGCACGCGACCTTCGACGTGCGGTCGGTGGTGACGAACAAGACCCCGCACGCGCCCTACCGTGGGGCCGGGCGGCCCGAGGCCGTGTTCGTGATGGATCGCATGCTGGACCTCCTCGCCCGCGAGGTCCGGCTGGATCCGGCCGCCCTCCGCCGCCGGAATCTCGTGCGACCGGACGAGATGCCGTACGACGTCGGGCTCCTCTACCGGGACGGGAATCCGCTCGTGTACGACGGCGGCGACTTCCCGGAGGCGCTGGACCGGGCGCTCGCCGCGATCGGCTACGACGAGCGTCGGGCGGAACAGGCCACGCTGCGCGGCCGCCGCGTGTATCGCGGCCTCGGCATCTCGTCCTACGTCGAGGGCACGGGCATCGGGCCGTACGAGGGCGGGACCGTCCGGCTGGCGCCGTCCGGCAAGGTCGTCGTGACCACCGGCGCGTGCTCCCAGGGGCAGGGGCACGAGACGGTGTTCGCCCAGATCGCCGCCGACGCGCTGGGCGTCGACCTGGAGGACGTCACGGTCATCGGCGGCGATACCGACGCGATCGCGTTCGGGGTCGGCACGTTCGCGAGCCGCAGCACGGTCCTGGCCGGAAACGCGATCGCCGCGTCGGCCGGCGTGGTGCGGGACCGGCTCGTGCGGGGTGCCGCCCGGCTGCTCGAGGCGGCGGAGGCCGACCTGGAGGTGGAGGGTGGCCGGGTGTTCGTGCGCGGGAGCCGCGAGCGCGGGCTCCCGTTCGCCCGCATCGTCGAGGCGAGCCTTCCGACGTTCCAGGGCCCGGGCGTCGTGGAGCCCGGGTTCGAGGCGACGACTTACCAGGGCGTGCCCACGGTGACCTACGCCAGCGCGGTTCACGTCGCGCTGGTGGAGGTGGATCCGGACACCGGGCGCGTGACCATCCTCCGGTACGTGGTCGCCCACGACTGCGGGCGCGTGATCAACCCGATGCTCGTGGACGGCCAGATCCACGGCGGCGTGGCCCAGGGGATCGGGGGCGGCCTGGCCGAGGAGCTCAGGTATGATCGGACGGGACAGCTCCTCACCGGGTCACTGATGGACTACGCGCTCCCCCGGGCCGACGACCTCCCGCCGCTCGAGACGGTCCACCTCGAGCATCGGTCTCCGCGCAACCCGCTCCAGGTCAAGGGAGTCGGAGAGGGCGGCGCCATCGCCCCGCCGGCCGCGCTGGCGAACGCGATCGAGGACGCGTTGGCGCCGTTCGGGATCCGGATCACGGAGGGCCCCGTGACGCCGGCGCGGATCGTGGCGCTGGTGGCGGGCGCGCGGGCCGCTCGCGCGGAGCGGTCGTGAGCGGCCCGCCCTGGCGCCCGGCGGCGCCCGGCGCCCCGCCGGCCGAGCGCGACCAGCCCGGCGACGCCGGGATCCCGCGGCGCGCCGGCCAGCGGGCCCCCCGGCGGACCCCCGCTCAGGGCCGGACCCCGGTCAGGCGTGCGTCGCCACGCAGCCACAGCTCGACGTGGACCCGGACGGTCGCCGCCCCCGCATCGTTCGCCAGGAGAACGGAGTACCACCCCGGCGTGGTCGGCGCGCAGCGGATCGTCGCGCTGGCCGCCCGGCCTCGCTCGAGCGTGACGAACGCGGTCGGCGGCGCGTCGGGCGGGTGGGTGTGGAGGTCCCAGCTCACCTCGCCGCCCTCGGTCCGGACCTCGGCGACGGCCTCCGCGCCCGCGCCCAGGCGCACGTCCAGCTCCGCCCACATCCCGGGGTACAGCGTCCACTGGAAGCTCGGCGGGCGGCCCTCGCCCTCGCTCCCGCCGGCCTGCTGCGCCGGGCCGGGGCGGGGCGGGCCCGCGAGGGCGACCAGAGCGGCGGCGCTCGCGACGAGCGCCACCCGTCGAGCCGCCGGCAGCACGGCGCCAGCTTGCCAGGGTTCGTGGGGGGGCGCCACCGTCGCCCTCGGGAGGGCAGGCGTGTCCCGGGCCGCGCCGGCTGCCGCGCGCGCCCTGCGCGCGCGCGCCTCGCGCATGGCGGCCGGGGCGCGCCGCCGGGGGCTCGGGCGACGCTGGCCGGCCGCACCCGCCACGCGGGCTCCCCGGGGATGAGACACCTGGCGCGCGTCGGCCGCGGCATCGCCCGCGCCGTCGCGGCCCATCCTGGCCGGGTCGTCGGGGTGGCGGCGATCGTGGCGGCGCTGTCGGTCCTGGGCCCGCCGCTCGTGCTCTCGCTGGCCCGCCGGCCCGTCGACTACGCCACGCTGAACCCCTGGCTCAAGCGCCTGCCGGCGTACCTGGTCGACCCGACGATCCCCTGGTCGCGGAAGGCCGAGAAGCTGCCGGACCTGGCCCTCTTCTGGTTCTCGGCCGACAGCCCGTACGGGGGTACCGACTGGGGCTTTGCGGTCGACGTGCGGGACGTGACCCGCATCCTGGCCCTCGGCGCCCTCTTCGGCGTCTACTTCGCGCTGCTGGCCGGCCCGGGGGCGGCGCCGACCGCGCCGCCAGGGCCCGGGAAGCCGCCCGGGCGGCGGGCCGGGGCGGCGGGGATCCTCACGAGTTTGGTGGGGCTGTCGACCTCGCCGTGCAGCGTCATGGGCTGCGGCGCTCCCGTCATCCCGGTCGTGGGCCTGGCCTTCGCCGGGCTCTCCAGCGGGACCCTCGCGCTCCTGGCGAGTCTCTCGCGCGTGGTCACCGCGCTCGTGTTCGGCGTCCTGGTCGTGGCCGTCATCGGCTTGGGCTGGCGGGCGGGCGGCCGCTCCGTCGCGGCCCCGGCGGCCATCGCGCCGCGTTGGGGGCAGGCGCCGCGCGGCTGACGCCGCGTCACCGCGGCGCGCACTCCCGGGCCGCGAACGCATCCCGATGGGCGGGGAAACGGCGGAGGAGCGCGGCGATCTCCTCGCACGGCGTCACGCCGCCGGGCCGGGGCGGCTGGCCGCTCGCTGCCGCCACCCGGTGCATCGCGAGGAGCCACCCGTAGGTGGCCTCGAGGGCCTGGGACTCGGGCCAGCCCTTCACCCGCACCAGGATGTCGACGACCAGGGCGTCGGCGTCGAGCTCCCGGAGGCGCCGCTCGCGCTCCCGGTCGGCCAGACTGGTCGCGGCGCTGGGCGCCCGCAGCATCTCGTAGGCGAGCGACTTCGCCACGACGAGATCGCGGCTCGGATGCCCGAGGAGCCGGCGGTTCAGGTAGAGCGCGCCGCCGGTGTAGACGGCGGGCGTCGCCGCGTACTGCGGGGGCGCGGGCGAGCCGATCCACGGCGCCACGGAGATCTCGAGGGGCGCCGCCATGCGGTACGCGCGCGCGGCGGCCGCGACGAAGTCCCGGATCTCGCGGAGGCTCGCCGCCTCGGCGGGGGAGAGCGGCTCGTCGGCGCCGGCCGTGGGGAGCCCGAGTCCGAGGACGAGCAGGAGGAGCGCGGCTCCGGCCGCGCCCGCGACCCGGCGTGCCGCCGCGACCCCCCTGACGGTCGATCTCGCCCGGGTGGGTCCCGCCGCGGCGGACGCTTCGGCGTCCCCGCCGACGGCGGGACCGGCCTCCTCGCGGGCCCGGGCGGGCGATCGCGGACGCGCGCCCGCCCCGCCCGGGCCCGGGGTCACCCCCGGAGCGTCCGCATGACCTCCTCGTTCGCCATCGCCGCCGCGGGCGCCCCCTCGAAGAGGATCTCGCCGCGGTCGATGGCATAGAGCCGGTCGGCGATCCGGCTGGCCGTGGCGAGGTTCGACTCCGCGATGAGCAGCGACACGCCCAGCGCCTTGATCCGCCGCGCCGCCTCGATGAACCGGGTCACCACCACGGGCGCGAGACCCTCGAACGGCTCGTCGAGGAGCAGGACCGCCGGCGAGAGCGTCAGCGCCCGCGCGATCGCGACCATCTTCTTCTGCCCGCCCGAGAGGTTGAGCCCGCGGCGGTCCAGGAACTGCCGCACCTCGGGGAAGAGCTCGAACACGCGCGCGTCCACGCCGCCGCCGTCGCGCCGGCCGGTCCCGGCGGGCCGGCCGCCGGCCAGCGCCTGGCTGATCGCGAAGTTCTCGGCGACGGTCAGGTCCGGGAAGATGCCGGCGTCCTCGGGCGCGTACCCGATGCCGAGCCGGGCGCGCTCGTGGGTGGGGAGTCGCGTGATGTCGCGCTCCCGGAGGCGCACCCGGCCGGAGCGGACCGGGAGGAGGCCCATCGCGCTCTCGATCGTCGTCGTCTTCCCGGCGCCGTTGCGGCCGACCAGGCAGACCGCCTCGGCGGGGCCGACGCGGAGCGAGACGCCCTGGAGCACGTGGGCGGCCCCCCGGTAGGTGTGGATCCCGTCCAGCTCCAGCACCGTCAGCCCTCCCGCCCGGGCCCGGCAGCCGGATGGCGCTCCCGCGCCCGGACGGCCGGCGGCCCGGTCACGTGGCGTCGCCCGCGTGCGTCCCGAGAAGGGTCATGGCCACCTGCTCGTTGCACCGGATCTCCTCCGGCGAGCCGGTCGCCAGGACCGCGCCCTGGTGCATCGCCACGATCCGATCGGAGTAACGGAAGACGATGTCCATGTCGTGCTCGATCACGACGGCAGTGATCCCCTCCGCGCGGACGACGTTCGTGATGATGTCCATGATCGGCGCCTTTTCGCGCGTGCTGACGCCGCTGGTGGGCTCGTCCAGGAAGAGGAGCTTCGGCCGGAGCGCGTACGCGACCGCGACATCCAGGAGCTTGCGCTCCCCCTGCGAGATCGCGCCGGCTGGCATCCCGGCGTGGGCCTCCATCCCGAACTGCCCGAGCACCGCGAGCGCCTCGTCCCGCACCGCCTGGTCGCGGTCCGCGAGCCGCCAGAACCAGCGCGCCTTCCCCTGGCGCGAGAAGATCGTGAGCGCCACGTTGTCGAGGACGGTGAGGTGGTCGAACAGGTTGACCAGCTGGAAGCTCCGGGCGATCCCGCTCCGGATGCGCTGGTTGATCGACTGGCGCGTGATGTCGCGGCCGTGGAAGAGGAGCGTGCCGTGGTCGGCTGGGAAGTAGCCGCTGATCAGGTTCACGAGCGTGGTCTTGCCCGCCCCGTTGGAGCCGATGAGGGCCAGGAACTCCCCGGGCCGGATGGCCAGGGACACGTCGTCCACGGCCTTGTTGCTCCCGAAGGACTTGCTGATCCCGCGGAGCTCGAGCACGGGCGGGCCGGCGGGGGACGGGGCCAGCGCGCTCACCGCCCGAGCCGCCTCCGGAGACGCCGCCACAGCTGGCCGGCCGTGCCCACCAGGCCGGTCGGCATCGCCAGCACGAGGGCGACCAGGATCACTCCGAGCACCAGCTGCCAGTACACCGTCGCCCCGACCGCGAACACCTCGAGGTAGTTGAACACCAGGGCGCCCACGATCGGGCCGGTGAACGTCCGGAAGCCGCCCAGCACCGCCATGAACACGATCCGCCCCGAGAACGGCCAGTAGAGGATGTCCGGGGTCGTGAGCCCGTTGAGCGGCACCCAGAGCACGCCGGCCAGGCCGGTGAAGGCCCCCGAGACCAGGAACGCGACGTAGCGGTACCGGCGAACCTGTACCCCCACGAACTCCGCCCGGACCTCGTTGTCGCGGATCGCCTGGAGAGCCTTGCCGAACGGGGAGTGGACGATCACCCACATCACCGCCGTGGCGACCAGGAAGACGACGAGCACGTAGTAGTAGTACCGGTAGGCGAGGAACGCGGTCTTGTCCGCCGACGCGCCCAGCGCCTGGGAGACGAGCCCTCCGAGCAGGGCGGGGGTCGGCACCCGGAGGCCGTCGGTGCCGCCGGTGACCCAGAACAGCTTGAGGGCGAGGCTCCAGAGCACCTGCGAGAGCGCCAGCGCCAGGATCCCGAAGAAGATCCGCGTGTACTGGACGCACACCGCGCCGATCAGCGCCGCGACCACCAGCGAGGCGAGCACCCCGACCACGAGGAAGGCCTCCATCGAGGCCACTCCCCAGTACTTGACCAGGAGCGCGGCGACGTAGGCGCCGGTCCCGAAGAACGCCGAGTGGCCGAACGAGAGGAGACCGGTGTAGCCGAGCAGGAGGTTGAAGCCGAGCGCGGCGATGCCGAAGATCAGCCCGTACGACACCTGGAGGGTCTCGAACGGGGGGAGCACCGCCGGAAGCCCGGCCAGCACGAGCACGACGGCCGCCCCCCCGGCGACGCGGCGCGGGGTGAGGAGGCCCGCCGCCCCGGACTCGCGCGGGCTCACGCGCGCCCGAACAGCCCGGCCGGCCGCACGAAGAGCACGACCGCCGCGATCAGGTAGAGCACCGCCAGCTCGACCTCCGCGAAGTAGGTGATCCCGAGCGTCCGCACCACTCCCACGATGACCGCGCCGACCAGCGCCCCCTCCAGCGACCCCAGACCGCCGATGACCACGACCACGAACGCCAGGATCAGCGCCTCGACCCCCATCCCGAGCACGGCCCCCGAGATCGGCACCACGACCGCGCCGCCGAGCCCGGCCATGAAGCAGCCGAGCGTGAACGCCTGGACGTAGACGCGCTTGACATTGATCCCGAGCGCCGAGGCCATGCGCATGTCCTGCGACGTCGCGCGGAGCATGATGCCGAACCGCGTCTTGTAGATGAACGCCCAGAGCGCCACCGCGGCCAGGCCGCCGACGACGATGACAAAGAGGTTGTAGCCGGGATACGTCGCGCCGAGGATCGTCAGGCTGCCGAGCGCGTCCGAGAGGGCGCTGGCCGTCAGGGGATGCGGCCCCCAGACCAGCCGCAGGACGTCCTCCAGGATGAGCAGGAGGCCGAAGGTGATGAGGAGCTGGTACTCCTCCGGGCGCCGGTAGAGCGGCCGGAGCATGGTCGGCTCCAGGATCGCCCCGGCCGCCGCAGCGGCCACCGCCCCCAGCAGGAGGAGCACGAACAGGGCGCCCTGCGGCACCGCGCCGGCCACCAGACCGATGATCCACGCCGCGACGTAGGCACCGATCGCATACAGGTTCCCGTGCGCCATGTTGACGATCCGCATGACTCCGTAGACCAGGGTCAGGCCGGAGGCGATCAGGAACAGGATCGAGGCGTAGAACAGCGAGTTCAGGATCTGGATGACTAGCGTGTCCACGTGACGATCCGGACCGGCAGGTTCGTCCTCACGTCGTCCACCGTGAGCGCGGCGAGGATCTCGTACCGGCCGGGGCCGGTGAGCCCGTCGAGCGCGATCCGGAACTCGCCGGGGTCGGTGGCCGGGACGGCGCCGGCGG
>DASRDR010000070.1:0-16551 GCA_035652475.1 Candidatus Methylomirabilota bacterium
GCCCGGCCTACCGCGTGGTGGTCGCCGACTCGCGCACCGCGCGGGACGGGCGGTTCATCGAGCAGATCGGCTTCTACGACCCGCTGACGGAGCCCCCGACCGTCCGCATCGACACGGAGAAGGCGGCGGCGTGGCTCCGCAAGGGGGCGCTCCCGTCGAACACGGTCCGCATCCTCTTGGGCCGCGCCGGGGTGGCGGCGCGCTGAGGCGGGCGCGGAGCGGAGGCGCGGGGGTGAGCGAGCGCGGCGCGGCGGCCGGCGCCGGGGGGCCGGCGCTCGAGGCGGGCGCCCCGGCCCTGGTGGCGGTGGCGCGCGTCCTCCGCCCCCAGGGGCGGCGCGGCGAGGTGCGCCTCGAGCCCCTGACCGACGCCCCGGCGCGGATCGCCGAGCTCGCCGAGTGCTGGCTCGTCCCCCCACCGGCCGGCGAGCGCCGGCCGGTGGAGGCGGTTTGGTTCCAGGGAGCGGCGCCGGTCGTGAAGCTCGGCGGGACGGACACCCTGGACGCCGCCGAGGGGCTCGTCGGGCGCCTGCTGGCGATCCCGCGCGAGGCGGTCCGCCGCCTCCCGCCGGACCGCTACTACGCGTTCGACCTGCTGGGCTGCCGGGTCGAGACGGCGGCCGGGGCCTGCCTCGGCACGGTGACCGCGGTCGCGGCCGGCCCGGAGCACGACTACTGGACGGTGCAGCAGGACGGGCGCGCCTGGCTGCTCCCCGCCGTGGCGGCCATCGTCGCGCGCGTCGACCTCCCGGGCCGGCGGATCGTGGTCGAGCCGCCGGAGGGGCTGGTGGAGCTCGACGCATGATGCGGATCGACGTGGTCACGCTGTTCCCCGCGATGGTCGAGGCCGTGCTCGCCGAGTCCATGCTGCGGGTCGCCCGCGAGCGCGGGGCGGTGGACCTCCGCGTCGTCGATCTCCGCGACCACACCGAGGGGCGGCACCGGGTCGCCGACGACTACCCGTTCGGCGGGGGCGGCGGGATGGTGCTCAAGCCCGAGCCCCTGTTCGCCGCGGTCGAGGCGCTCCGGACGCCGGGGGCCCGCGTCGTGCTCCTGTGCCCCCAGGGCGCGCCGTTCGCGCAGGACGTCGCGGCGCGCCTGGCCGGGGAGCGGCACCTCGTGCTCCTGTGCGGCCACTACGAGGGGGTGGACGAGCGCGTGCGGAGGCACCTCGTCGACGAGGAGCTCTCGATCGGGGACTACGTGCTGACCGGCGGCGAGCTGCCCGCGCTGGTCGTCGTGGACGCGGTGGTCCGCCTGCTGCCCGGCGTCCTCGGCGATCCGGCCGGGCCGGCCAACGAGTCGTTCGCGGCCGGGCGGCTCGACTACCCCCAGTACACCCGGCCCGCCGACTTCCGGGGGCTGGCGGTCCCCGAGGTCCTCCTGTCGGGGGACCACGGCCGGATCGCCCGCTGGCGGCGCCGCGAGGCGCTCCGCCGCACGCTCGAGCGCCGGCCCGACCTCCTCGAGCGGGTGCCGCTCACCCGCGAGGAGCGGGCCTGGCTGGACGAGCTGACGCGACAGGAGCTGACACCGAAGAGCCCGTGACGCGCGCGCGCGCCAGCGAGGCACCGAGGAGACAGGGATGGGAACGGATGCGATCGCGGTCGTCGAGGCGGGGATGCTCAAGCGCGAGCGGGAGCGCACGGCGTTCGCCCCGGGCGACACCGTGCGCGTGCACGTGAAGGTCATCGAGGGGGAGAAGGAGCGGGTCCAGATCTTCGAGGGCGTGGTCATCCGCCGCCGGGGCGACGGCGCCCGGGCCACCTTCACCGTCCGCCGCGTCTCCTACGGCGTGGGCGTGGAGCGGACGTTCCCGCTGCACTCGCCGCGCGTGGAGCGCATCCAGGTCGTCAAGTCGAGCCACGTGCGGCGGGCGAAGCTCTACTACCTCCGGGCGCGCACCGGCAAGGCCGCCCGGTTGCGCGAGAAGCGCCAGGCGGGCCCCGCGATCCCGGCCTCGACCGCGGAGTAGGCGACCCGGGTCGGCCGGCCCCGGGCTCGGTGGGGCCGCCGACCGCCTCGCGTGCCCCGCCGCCGCTCCGGTCCCGCCCAGGCGACGCTGTTCGAGCTGGACGAGGACCTCTATGCCCAGGAGCGGGCCGCGTGGGCGCAGGGCGTCCGGGTGGCGGGCGTGGACGAGGTCGGGCGGGGGCCCCTGGCCGGCCCGGTCGTGGTCGCGGCCGTGATCCTGGACGCGACCGCTCCGATCGAGGGACTGCGGGACTCGAAGCTCCTCACCGCGGCGCAGCGCCGTCGCCTCGCCCGGGAGATCCGCGTCCGCGCCGTCGCCTGGAGCGTCGCCCGCGCGGGGCCGCAGCGCATCGACGCCGTCAACATCCTCCAGGCGACGTGGCACGCGATGCGGCACGCGCTCCGGCGGCTGCGCGTCGCGCCCGGGCTCGTGCTGGTGGACGGCCACCTGCGCATTCCGGGGCTCGGCTGTCCCCAGCGCGCGATCGTCGACGGGGACCGCCGGTCGGCGTCGGTGGCCGCCGCGTCGATCCTGGCCAAGGTCGTCCGCGACGCCTTCATGGCCCGCGCCGATCGCCGCTTCCCCGGCTACGAGTTCCGGCGCCACAAGGGCTACGCCACCGCCGAGCACCTGGCCGCGCTCGCGCGGCTGGGGCCGTGCCCGCTCCACCGGCGCTCCTTCCGGGGCGTGGGCGGCGGCGAGGCGGCGCCCGGGCCGACCGAGCGGCTCCTGTGAGGCGCCCGGCGACGGCGCGGGCGCCCCGCTCGGCGAGCCCGGGCGTTCGGGGGACTGGGCGGCCGCCCCGGGCCAGCCGACGCCGATCGCGCAGCGGCGCGCTCCGCGGCGGGGGCCGCGCGCGCGGAGGGTGCTCCGCGGTCGGCTCCCCCGGCGGGGGCCCCTCGGGCGCTCCGGCTCGCCGGTGCGGCGGCCGCTGCGCGGAGCGCGTCCGTGAGTGATCCACCGCTCCCGCCGCGGCCGCTCGTCCCGGCATTCCTCCTGCGCGGCTTCGCCGACGAGGCCGGCCAGCTCATGGCGGAGCGGCGGGACCGCACGCGCCGCCGGCTGGTGACGGTCGACGCCGTGCTGGCGGAGCTCGGGAGCTACGCGGTCCCGCCGGGGCGGCCGGGGGCCCGGGAGCTGGCGGGGCTGCTCGCCGAGGCGGAGGCGGCAGCCGGGACCGCCGTCGACGCGATGCTCGCGGGCACCTTCCCTCCGCCGCCCGCCGGCCGGGCCGCCTTCGCGCTGCTGGTCGCGCTCCAGCTCCTGGTCGCGCCGCGGCACCGCGCCACGGCCGCTCACGCGGCGGAGCTGGTCGGGCACCTGATCGCCTCCCGGCTGGACGCCCTCGAGGCGGCGGCGCGGGGGGAGGACTCCGAGGACGAGGGGACCGGCGAGGACGCCGAGCAGGGCGCCGAGGACGACGACGAGGACGACGACGCGGACGCCGGCGCCGCCGCCGGCGCCGATGACGGCGAGACCGAGCCCGAGGACGACGAGGCCGGGGACGCGCCGCTCGCGGCGGCGCCGCCGGGAGCGCCCGGGGCCGCGCGGCGCGATCCTGGCGCTCCGGGTGCAGCGGTCGGGCGCCCGGCGCCGGCGCCGGCCGGCGGCGACCTCGTCCTCCGCACCGGGCGCCGCCGGACCGAGCACTCGCTCGCGTCGGTGGTCGCCCTCGCGCGCCACGTCACGGCGCGCACCTGGCAGCTCGCGCGGTTCCCGCAGCCCGTGCTCCTCACCAGCGACACCCCCGTCGTCCTCTGGGCGCCGTCGGCGACCGCGAAGCCCTACCACGCGGGGCTCGGCGCCGCCGACGAGATCCGCGTCCCGCTCGATTCCCGCCACGCGCTGATCGTCGCGCGCCGGGCCCGCGCCGGCGAGATCGTCCGCGACCTGGAGGAGCGTCACGCGCGCGCGCTCAACCGCACGGTGGCCGAGGCGGCGTCGGAGTGGATCTACTACCATCCGGGCTCCGATCCCCTGGAGGGCGTGGCCCTCACGTCGCCGCCCTCCGCCTGAGCCCGCCGCACGGGGCCCGGGCCCGGCGGCGGTGCCGTCGGCCGCGCAGCGATCCGCGACGCGGCGCCTCGCGGCAAGCGACCGGCCTGGCCGCGCCGTCCCCCCGCGCCGCCGCCGCGGGTGGGCCGGCGCGCGCCTGCCGGCGCGCGTCGGGGCGACCGGGGCGGGCCGTCCCCCCGACCACCGGGACCCCCCCTCGACGGCGCGGGCAGGTCCGTCCGTGGCCGGATACGGGGCGTCGCCGGCCCGTGACGCCCCGCCGCGGGCCGGGAGGGCGCGCCGCCCGGCAGAGCCGTCCCGCCCGGCGGACTCGCCGGCGCATCCCCCTGGTCGCCCCCTTGCACGCGCGTCCGACCATGCCGGCGCGGACAGGCGGGCGGGAGAGCGGCGCCGCCGGGCGGCTCGGGGAGGACGCGGCCGCGCGCTACCTCTCGCGGCGCGGCCTCGTGATCCTGGAGCGGAACCTCCGCTCGCGCCTCGGCGAGATCGACCTGGTCGCGCGCGACGGCGCCACGCTGGTCTTCGTGGAGGTCAAGGCCCGGCAGGCGTCGGCGCCCGAGCCGCCGCAGGTGGCGGTCGGCGCGCGGAAGCGGGCGCGCCTGGCGCGGCTCGCGGCCGGGTACGTGGCCGCGCGCCGCGCGGGCGAGTGCCGGTGCCGGTTCGACGTGGTCGCGGTGACGCTGACCGCCGACGGCCACGTGGCGGCGCTCCGCCACTTCGCGGCCGCCTTCGCCGCCGACGGGTGGCTCGGGTGACGCGCGCGTATCGTGTCCGGATGGCCGCCGCCCGGCCCCTCCGCGGCGGCGGCGTGCCGGAGTCGACGAGTGCGGGCTCGGGTCGCGCTCGCCGGCGCGCTGCGCCCGCGGCGGTCGGCCGGCAAGCGGAGGCAGGGCGTGCGTCGAGGCGTCCCGGCCGGGCTGGCGCGAAGATGCGGCCGACCGGTGCCGGCCGGAGCGGCCCCGTCACGCCGGCCCGCGGGGGCGGGCGGCGCGGACGCGGACGACGCCCCCGAGCGCATCCCGGCCGAGGCGGGTCCGGATCGCGGCGATTTCGCCGTCGCGTCCGTCGCTGGCTCTGAGGAGAGGAGGAGAGGCATGGGGCTCCGGGCCTGGCGGTTCGTCACCCTCGTGCTGGCCGCGCTCGCGCTGACGATGGAGTCCGCGCACGTGCTGGAGCTGCCCCAGAAGCTCCGGTACGACCCCCAGCTGTACGCGGCGGTCAACGGGACCCTCTACCGCCACTTCGCCGTCGTCGGGGGCGTGTACCAGGTCGGCTCCATCGTGGCCGCCGGGGTGCTCGCGATGCCGGTCCGCGGCCGTCGCCCGTCCTCCGGCTGGACGCTCGCCGGCGCGCTCTGCCTGCTCCTCACCTTCGGGATCTGGCTCGCGGCGGTCGCCCCGGTGAACGCCCGGGTGGCCGCGGCGGTCCGGTCGGCGCCGGACTCGGTGCCGGCGCTCTGGATGCGGCTGCGCGGGCGCTGGGAGTACGGACACGCGGCGGGCTTCGTCGTGCAGCTCGCCGGCCTCTCCGCCCTGGTGCTCTCGGTGCTCGTGGAGACGCCGGAGGGTCCGCGGCCGCGGCGCGCCTGCTGAGGGGCCGAGGGGAGGGACGAGCGGCGACTCCGCGCGCCAGGGTTCGGGAGCCGCGCCGGCGACCTCGCGGTTCCCGGACTCTCCCGGTCGCCGGCGGCCGCCCCCGCGCGGCCGACTCGCCGGGCCGGCGGCGGCCCGTCCCGCCGGGGGCCACCCGGGCGCTCCAGGGCCGCCGCGGGCCCGGCCCCCGGCGTGCGGCGCTCCACCGGCCCCCGATCGCCTCCGGTGAGGAATTTCGGATTGGGCCGACGATGCGGCCTGCGTAGTATCGGCGCAATGGAGAAGACGCCTCGGCCGGAGGCCCGGGAGGGCACGGGATCGGGCCCGCGTGAACACGCCTCGCGGTCCGCCTCGGGCCGGCCCGGGGCCGTCGCGGACCACGACGGCTGCGACGCCCACCCGCCGCCGCAGCGCGCCAGTTGCCCCGGCCGCGTGGCGCCGGGCGAGCGTGTCGGTCACCCCCGGGCATGCGCGCCGTCGACGATCGAGCCCGCGATCCAGTACGCGCGCCGGCGCGCTCCCGAGCTCCTCGTGTGGATGGGCATTCCGCTGCTCGGGGCGTTCGCGGCGGGCGAATCCATCCCGCTCGGACGGTTCGTCGTCTTCGTCGTCGCCATGACGGCGGCCATGGCCCATCTGCTGCTGGTCAACGACTGGGGCGGCCTGAGGCGGAATCCGCTGGAGGTGAAGCGCTACCGCCACGTTGCAGACGGGACCGCGCTCGCGGACACGCTCCGCAACGGCGCCGCGCTGACGCTCGCCGCCGGCCTCGCGTGCGGGCTCTACCTGCTTCCGCTGCGGATGCTTCTCGTGATGGCCGGTCTCGGCATCGGGATCAGCGTGCTCTACTCGCATCCGGCGATTCACCTGAAAGAGCATGTCATCGGCTCCAAGATGCTTCACGTGACGGGCGGAACCGTGCAGTTTCTCGGGGGCTACCTGGTGTTCTCCGGGCACCTGAGCAGGGGCGTCGCCATCGGGCTGGCGTTCGGCTGGATCATCATGGCCGGCCATTTCTTTCACGAGTGCATCGATGCCGAGAGTGACCGGGCCCACGACGTCCACACGTGGGCGACCCGATGGGGGGTCCGGCACTGCGCGAGGGTCGGACTCCTGATGTTCGTCTGCGCGCATGCTTACTTGCTGATCCTGACCGAGCTGACCGTCCTGTCGTGGGCGGACGCGTGGGTGTTCTCCGTGCCGGTCGCCGCGCACGCCTGCTTTGCCGGCAGGATCCTCCGGGACCAGGACGACCTCGCCCGGACGCTCCGGCGCTATCGCCTCAGCTACCGGACGATGTACGCGTTGAGCAGCGCAGCCTTCGTCTGGGTCCGGCTCGCCTCGCTGGCGCAGGCCTAGGATTGCCGGGACAACGGGGCGGGGGGCGGCGCGCGCGGGTGCCACCGGCGCCGGCCCGTCCGGTCGGCGGCGACGCGCCGCGGACGCCGGACCCTCCGCGAGCGGCGGCCCGCCGCGGGCCGGTCGCTCGCGTGGAAGCTCCCCGAGCCGGCCCTCCTGAAGGCGTTCGCTGATGAGGGGCGGGAGTCACCGGCTCGATGTCGCCGTGATCGAGATCGTCGCGTCGCTCCTGTTCGGCGGGGCCATGTGCCGGGAATGGAAGCGATCCGGGCGGGCCGCGCTGCTGCTCGCGGTGGCGGGTGTCTACGGGCTCGTCCTGGAGATCCTCAACATGCACGTCTTCCGGACGTACCACTACCACGGCGACTTCGTCCGCGTGTGGGGCGCCCCGCTCGTCATCGGGCCGCTGTGGGGGCTGGTGCTCGTGTCGTCCATGAGGCTGTCGGACGGGCTGGGAGTGGTCCGGTGGGCGCGGCCGCTGTCCGATGGCGCGCTGTGCGTCCTGGTCGATCTCGGCATGGACGCGGTCGCGATCCGGCTCGAGTACTGGACGTGGAACATCCCGCTGCACGAAGGCTTCTACGGCGTGCCGGCCAGCAACCTCTTTGCCTGGATATGCGTGGGAGTCTGCTTCTCCGCGTGCGCCCGCCTGGCTCGGCGCCGGGGGGGCGTCATGGCGCTGCTCCTGGTCGTGCCCGGCGCCTATCTCCTGCTGTTCCTGCTCTTCATCGCCCACGGGGGGTTCCTGCGTCTCGCGGGCCTGCACACGGAAGCGGAGAAGCTCCCGGTATTCTGGGCGACGTTGCTCGTGTGCGTCCTGTGCGCGAGTCTGTCTCGGTCAGCCGGGCCGGTCGCGGCGGCGCCCGCGATCGGCGTGTACGGGGTGGCGCGCGCGGCGGTCCATGGCTACTTCCTGCTGGCCTATCTCGGGCTGGGCCTCTACCGGGAGATTCCGTCCCTGCTGGTGATCGCCATCATCGCCGGGGCGGTGGAGATCGTGCTCCACGTCCGGGTGCGACAGTTGCAGCGTGTCGCGGGCCGCGTCGGCAGCGGTGCGGCATCTGCACGCGGTCGACCGCGACGGCCGGGGCTCCTGGCGGATACGCCCCGTATGGGGTTGACGCCGCCTCGCCGGCCGCCGGCCCGGGAAAGCCTCCGCAGCCAGGCGCCCCCCCGAGCGGCGCCTCCCGGAGCGCGCCTTGCAGCGCCTCCCCGCGTGGCCGGGACGGACGGGGTGGCCGCGGCGGATCGCGGGTCGGGGTCCCATCCCCGGGGCGCGTGATGCTGGCGCGCGTGTTCTCCGCCTGCCTGGCCGGGGTCGACGCGACCCTCGTCCGGGTCGAGGTCGACGTGAGCCAGGGCCTGCCGGCGTTCGCCACCGTCGGGCTCCCGGATCCGGCGGTGCGCGAGAGCCGCGACCGGGTCCGGACCGCGATCCGGAACTCCGGGTTCGCGTTCCCGCTGGAGCGGGTGACCGTGAACCTGGCCCCGGCCGACGTCCGCAAGGAGGGGGTGAGCTTCGATCTCCCGATCGCGCTCGGCCTCCTCACGGCGGTCGGGGCGCTCCGGCCGGACCGGCTGGGCCGGTGCCTGGTCGCGGGCGAGCTCGCGCTCGACGGCGCGATCCATCCCGTCCGGGGCGCGCTCCCGATGGCGCTGACCGCCCGGCGCGCCGGGCTCGAGGCGTGCCTGGTGGCGCCGGGGAACGCCGCCGAGGCCGCCCTGCTCGACGGGCTCGCCGTCCACCCGGTCGGGTCGCTGGCCGAGGCCGCCGCGTTCCTCAACGACGAGCGACCGGTGGCCCCGGCCCGGGGCGATCCCGGGCGGCTCCTCGAGCGGGCGGCGCCGGGCGGCGACGACTTCGCCGACGTGCGCGGCCAGGCGCACGCCAAGCGAGGGCTCGAGATCGCCGCGGCGGGCGGCCATCACGTCCTGCTCCTCGGGCCGCCCGGCACGGGGAAGACCCTGCTCGCCCGGCGGCTCCCGACCATCCTGCCGCCGCTGACCCTGGCCGAGGCGATCGAGGTGAGCCAGGTGTGGAGCGTGGCCGGGCTCCTGCCGTCCGAGGGGCTGGTCACGCAGCGGCCCTTTCGCGCGCCCCACCACACCGTCTCCGCCGCCGGCCTCATCGGCGGCGGCCGCCCGCCGCACCCGGGCGAGGTGAGCCTGGCGCACCACGGGGCCCTGTTCCTCGATGAGCTGCCCGAGTTCGCGCCGTACGTCCTGGACACCCTCCGGCAGCCGCTCGAGGACGGCGTGCTGACGGTGGCGCGGGCCGGCGGGGCCGTGCGGCTCCCCGCCCTGGTGCAGCTGGTCGCGGCGATGAACCCCTGCCGCCGCGGGTGCCCGAGCGTCGAGCGGTGCGGGTGCACGCCCGGGGAGCGCGCCCGCTACCTCGGTCGGCTGTCGGCGCCGCTCCTCGACCGGATCGATCTCCACCTGGAGGTCGGCCCGGTCGCGGCCCGCGCGGGCGCGCCGGCCGGGGCGGCGGGGGAGTCGGCGGCGATGCGGGCCCGCGTGGCCCGGGCTCGCGCGCGCCAGGGCGACCGCGGCGCCGTCAACGCGCGCCTCGCGCCGGCCGTCCTGGCCCGCCACTGCCGGCTGCCGCCCGAGGCGGAGGCGCTCCTCGCCGGGGCGACCGAGCGGCTCGGGCTCTCGGCGCGGGCCCACGACCGGGTGCTCCGGGTCGCGCGGACGATCGCCGACCTGGCCGGCGCGGACGCCCTCGCGGCCGAGCACGTCGCCGAGGCGCTGGCGTATCGCGTGCTCGACCGGCGACCGGGCTAGGAGGCGAGCGGGGCAGCCCGCAGGCGAACGCGCACGCGGAGCGGGGCTCGTGGGGCTGGCCCGCGCCGGGCCGGCCGGGCCTCGTGCGAGAGGCCGGCCC
This sequence comes from Candidatus Methylomirabilota bacterium, assembly GCA_035652475.1. GTDB lineage: Bacteria > Methylomirabilota > Methylomirabilia > Rokubacteriales > DASRDR01 > DASRDR01. The sequence continues at coordinate 9,827 of DASRDR010000070.1, forward strand.
CGCCGGAACGGCATGGCCGGCCTCGCCGTTCCGGCGGGCGCCGTCTCCCCGGTCGGGAGGTCCCGAGGCCGGCGACACGGATCGCGGCGCCTTGCACGTCCGGACCCGCTTGCGTCACCGTGGTGCCGTGAGGTCCGCGGGCCGAGGGCGGGCTCTCGTGAGGCGACTCGCGACGCGATGAACGCACGCTGGAGATGGGCGGCCATGCGCGTGCGCGACTTCCTTGCGCGACCGCCCGTCCGGATCGCGTTCGAGGTCGGCATCTTCTTCAAGGGCCTGGACGGGGTGCTCGAGATCGTCGGCGGCGTGCTCCTGTTCCTGGTCAGGCCGGAGACGATCGGCCGGATCGTGGGCGCCCTCACGCAGCACGAGCTGAGCGAGGATCCCCACGACGCGATCGCGCGGGGCCTCGTGCGGGCGGCGGATCAGATCGCGGCCGGCTCGCGGACGTTCGCGGGCGTCTACCTCCTGTCGCACGGCCTCATCAAGATTTTCCTGGTCGAGTCGCTGTTCCGCGGTCGCCTGTGGGCGTATCCCACCGCGATCGTGTTCTTCGTCTTCTTCATCGCCTACCAGCTGTACCGGTACTATCTCGAGCCGTCGCTGGCAATGATCGTCCTGAGTGTCCTGGACCTGGTGGTGATCGCCCTCACCTGGCTTGAGTATGGCCGGTTGAAGCGGGTGCGCAGTGCGGCCGGCGTCGAGCGCGGTGCCTGAACGCCGGTCGAGACTGGACGGGTATCGCGCGGAGGGGCCGCGAGGCGGCGACGGCCCAGCCGGTCAGAAGCGCTTCGAGGCGGCGCCGGGGCGGGGCGGGAGGTTCGTGAAGATCACGGTGCCGTCGGGAGTCTCCTCGCGGTAGACCTGCTGGGGCGCCTGGGGCGGCAGCGGCGCGGCGAACGCCGCCTGGGTCACGACCCCGGCGCCGTCGTAGAGCTGGCGCACGCGCCGGACGTACTCCCGGGTCTCGGTGAACGGCGGGATCCCGCCGTAGCTCCGCACCGCCATCTCGCCCGCGTTGTAGGCGGCGAGCGCGAGGGACACGTCCCCGCCGAAGCGCTGCAGGAGCTCCCGGAGGTGCCGGACCCCGCCGTCGATGTTCTGGGCGGGGTCGAAGGCGTTCCGGACGCCGAGCTCGGCCGCCCGGTCGGGCATGAGCTGCATGAGGCCCTGGGCGCCCTTCCGGGAGACCGCGCCGGGGTTCCCGGCCGACTCGACCTGGACCACCGCCTCGACGAGCCGGGCGTCGACCCCGTAGCGCGCCGCCGCGGCGCGGATCAGCTGCGCGAACGCGCGCCCGCCGGACGCCAGGGCGCCGGCGAGGACGCCGGGCTGGACGGGCGGGGGCGGCGCCGGCTCGGGGTCGCGCCGGACGAACTGGTACCGGGGATCGGAGGGCACGTTGGTGTAGTGCTCGACGCCCTGCTCGTCCACGAAGCGGTACATCGCGCCCGCCCGGACGGACGGCGGGGCGACCATGCCGATCGCGGCACAGACGATACCCCCTGCCAGCAAGAGTGACACGCGCCGGTGCATGGTGGGCCCGGAGAGCGCCAGTCTATGAACCCGGGGCGCGGGCTGTCAACCCGGGCGCTATCTGCGCGTCAGGCCAGAGCTTTCGCGGGGAAGGCCGGTTCCGCCTCGCCCCCCACCCACTCCCGTCGCGGGCCATCGGGGAGAATGACGTGCAAGACGTCCGCCATGCCGCGGGATGGGAGCTCGCGCACGAGCGGGCGCTGCCCGCGATCTGCACTCCGTCAGACCCGGACGCACTGGCGGCCCGTGCCGGCCGCTCGACGATGGCCCCGCAGGATCACGATGTGGGTCGCTGGTAGAGCGTGGCCGCGTCGGTGTGCGCGACGGCCCGGAAGCCGCGCCGAGAGAGCAGGAGAGTGACCGGTCGCCAGTCGCCGTGAGAGAACACCGTGCGCTCGAACCACGAGAGGTTGGCATCGACGACGACCACGGAGCGATAGGGCGTCTGCTCCAGAGTGTGAAGTACGTTCTCGACCCGGTTGTTGTCGAGGTTGAAGCCATAGCCCCATCGCCGTCGAATGGCACGTGTCCGGCACACCCAGTGAAAGCCGTTCTGCCGTGAGGGGATGAGCAGGACATCCTCGCCCGCGCGCACGTAGCGGCACAGCGGTGCGTAGCGTCGCTCGAGCATCGCCTGGAACGTCGATCCGCTCGGCCATCCGGAGATGACCACGGCATCGGCCAGCACCTCGCCGGACGCCAGCACGAGCAGTGACGCGATCAGTGCCCCCAAGCTGTGCCGCAGGATCCGCGACGACGCCCAGTCCTGGAGGGCCAACTGGATTCGATAGACGGCGAGGACGCCGGTCATGACCAATGAAGGCAGGGCGTAGAGAGCATAGTGGAGGTACGGACGCGTCCAGTACTGGAGCAGCGCCCCGATCGCCGAGAAGACGGTAACGCCGAGGGTCGACGCGAAGCATTCCGTCTTCGCGTCACCGTTGCGGCGGCACAGCATGACAACCCAGAGACCGGCCCCGAGCCCCAGGAGAGGTCCGAAAGGCCCACAGCGATCGAGGGCCTGAAGTAGGTTCTCCAGGGGGCTGCCCCGGGCCGGGTAGGACACCGCCTTCTCGATGCCTGCTCTCAGGGCCGCAATGCCCCCGCCTTCGATCGCCATCGACGCAAGGAAGGTGCCGCACGCGACGAGCGACAACATCGGAAGCGACAGCATACGAGATCGCGCGCCTCGACCTCCCCGGCGCTCGGCGAGCAGGCCGAGGATGCCCAGCCACAGGAGGCCGCCTTGCTGCTTCATGAAGAGGGTGAGACCGAGCCCGAACCCGAGCAGCGCGTTCGCCAACAGGGGTCGGTCGGCGCGGCGGGCCAGGACCCAGCAGTACAGGCCTCCCAGGAACGGAATGGTCCCGAGCGGCTCGGTGGTGCCTGCGAGCCCCTCTAGCCGCCACGCCACGAACACGTACCCCGGAGCGGCGATCAGGGATAGACCGACCTTTCGCGTGATTGCATGCGCGATCGCGACGATCAAGGCCGCGTCGACGGCCAGAACGCCGATGTGCGCTCGCTGCAGGGGCGCGAGGTCGACCCCGAACCAGCGGATCACCGAGCTCCAGAATACGTACACTCCCGGGAAGAAGACGTAGCGGGCGCGGGGAACATCGGGGACGTTGCTGGCGAGGTCACGTGAGTACAGCGCGTAGTCGAGGAAATCCACGCCGCCGACGAATGGCCGGCTGCGAACAAGGAACAGCACGGCGAGGACGCACAGTGAGCCAGCGGCGATGGCGCCCAGCGCCGGTCCGATCCGGCCCCAGGGTGGCGTGTCGCCACTGGCCTTGCAGGGCTCGGGAGGTCCGCCGTTGGGGCGGGGGCGGGACTGAAACAGGGCAGCCAGCGCTCGCACGCCGACCGCCAGCGTATCACGGCCCGCGCGGGCGGGCCGTCTGACGCGTCAGGCCAGAGCTCTCGCGGGGAGCGCCGGCTCCGCCTCGCTTCCCCCCCACTCCCGTCGCGGGCCATCGGGGAGAGCGATCTGCAACACCTCGGCCAGGGTCGACACCAGATGGATGTCGAGCTGCGCCCGCACCTCGGCGGGCACGTCCTCGAGGAGCTGCCGCTCGTTCCGGCGCGGCAGCACGACCGCCCTCAGGCCCGCCCGGTGCGCGGCCAGCACCTTCTCCTTGATCCCGCCCACCGGCAGCACGCGCCCGGTCAGGGTGATCTCGCCGGTCATGGCCAGGCCGGGCTGGACCGGCTGCTCCCGGAGGAGGGACACCAGCGCGGTCGCCAGCGTCACGCCGGCCGAGGGGCCGTCCTTCGGGATGGCGCCGGCCGGCACGTGCAGGTGGAGGTCGTCGCGCGTCCAGAAGCCGGGCGCGATCCCGAGCTCCGCCGCGTGCGCCCGCACCCACGAGACGGCGGCCTGGGCCGACTCCTTCATGACGTCGCCGAGCTGCCCGGTGAGCGTCAGCGACTTGCCGCCGCTCGGCATCCGGGAGGCCTCGACGAACAGCACGTCGCCGCCGGCCGGCGTCCAGGCCAGGCCGACCGCGACGCCGGGGATCCGGGTCCGCTCGGCGATCTCCTCCTCCTGGAGGAACCGCGGGGCCCCGAGCAGCGCGATCACGCGGTCCGGATCGACGGTGACCGCGGCCGCGTCGCCCTCGGCGCGGCGCCGGGCGATCTTCCGGCAGAGCGCCGCCACCTCGCGCTCGAGGTTGCGGACGCCCGCCTCGCGCGTGTAGCTCCGGGCGAGCAGCCGGAGCGCGGGCTCGGTGAACACGACGTCCGTGTCGAGGGCCAGGCCGTGCTCGGCCGCCTGCCGCGGGCAGATGTGGCGGCGGGCGATCTCGACCTTCTCGTCCTCGGTGTAGCCGCCGAGCTCGATGATCTCCATGCGGTCCCGCAGCGGCCCCGGGATGGGGTCGAGCACGTTGGCGGTCGTGATGAACATGACCCGCGAGAGGTCGAACGGCACGTCCAGGTAGTGATCCCGGAACGTCGCGTTCTGCTCGGGATCCAGCACCTCGAGCAGCGCCGACGCCGGATCGCCCCGGAAGTCGTGCCCGAGCTTGTCGACCTCGTCCAGCATGAACACCGGGTTGCGCGACTCGCAGCGCCGGAGCCCCTGGATGATCTGCCCGGGGAGCGCCCCGATGTAGGTCCGCCGGTGGCCCCGGATCTCCGCCTCGTCGCGGATCCCGCCCAGCGCGATCCGGTGGAACTTCCGCCCGAGCGCGCGGGCGATGGAGCGCCCGAGCGAGGTCTTGCCGACCCCGGGCGGGCCGACGAAGCACAGGATCGGCGACTTCCCCTCCGGCCGGATCTTCCGGACGGCCAGGTGCTCGAGGATCCGGTCCTTCACCCGGCCGAGCCCCCAGTGGTCGGCGTCCAGCACGGCCCGCGCGCGGCCGAGGTCGATGTCGTCCGGCGTCTCCCGGCGCCAGGGCAGGGCGGCCAGCCACTCGAGGTAGGTCCGCGCGACCGTGTACTCGGCCGCGGCGGGCGGCATGCCGGCCAGGCGGTCGAGCTCCCGCGCGGCCTCCCGCTGGGCCTCCTCGGGGAGGCCGGCGTCCTCGAGCTTCTTCCGGAGATCGGCCAGCTCCTGGCCGCGCTCGTCGCCCTCGCCCAGCTCCTTCTGGATCGCCTTGAGCTGCTCGCGGAGGTAGTACTCGCGCTGGGTCTTCGTCATCTCGCTCTGGACCTGCGAGTGGATCTTCGACCCCAGCTCGAGGACCTCGGCCTCCTTGGTCAGCGCGGCCACCAGCGTCCGGAGGCGCGCCTTGACGTCCGGCGTCTCGAGGAGGGTCTGCCGCTGCTCGAGGGTCAGCGACGGGAGCCCGGCCGCGATGAGGTCGGCCATCCGGCCGGCGTCGCCGGCGCTCCCGACGAGCGTGACCAGGTCGTCCGGGAGCGTGGGCGAGAGCTCGACGATGCGCTGGAAGAGGGCGAGCGCCTGGCGCCCGAGCGCCTCCGCCTCCACGTCGTCGGGCGGCGGCGCGACGTCCGCGACGCGCTCCACCCGGACCCGCAGGTACGGCGACGCCTGGGTGAACTCCGCCACCCGGAACCGCTCGATGCCCTGCACGACCAGGCGCACGGTGCCGTCGGGCTGCCGGAGCAGCCGGTGGATGACCGCGATGGTGCCGGTGCGGTGGAGGTCCTGCGGCGCCGGCGCCTCCTGGGTGGGGTCCCGCTGCGCCAGGACCGCCAGCAGGCGGTGCCCGAGCACCGCGTCGTCGATCGCCCGCACGGTGGCCGGCCGCGCCGCCGCCAGCGGGACGACCGCCTGGGGGAAGAGGACGGCCTCCCGCAGCGGGAGGACCGGCAGCTCGTCGGGCGCGGCGGCGGCCGGGGGACGCGTCCCCGGTGCCGCCTGGGCGCGGGCCTCGAGGCGGACCTGCTCCTCGCTCACACCGTCTCCTCGGGGACCGCCCGCGCGCGGAGGCCGATGCCGTCCCCGCCCCGGGCCTGGTCGCGCTCCCAGAGCTCCTGGCAGCGCGTGCAGCGGACCGCGAACGGGTGGGCGCGCAGGCGCGCCGGCGCGATGTCCTCCTCGCAGACCTCGCACCGGCCGTAGCTCCCCTCGTCCATCTTCTTGAGGGCCAGATCGATCTGGGCGAGCATGCCCGCCCGGCGGTCCGCGACGGCGATGCCCATCTCATCGTCGGGCGACAGGGCCGGCCGGTCGCCGAACGGGGTGCCCTCGATCTTCTCGCGCTGGGCGGTCGCCTCGATGCGACCCTCCCGCTCCTCGCGGAGCTTCGCCACGAGCTCGGCGCGCTTCTGGAGCAGCAGCGCCTTGAGCTCCGCCAGAGGGCTCGGCGCTCGCTTCGTGGATCGTGTGCGTGCCATTCTCGCTCCCTCTACAGGACGTTGAGTTTTCGCAGCTGGCGGTCCGCCACGCGGACCAGGGCCCCGCGCTCCGCCGCCGCCCCGTCGGGCTGCGGCTGTCCGGCCTCCCGGCGTCCGTGCGCCGCCAGGCTCTCCAGCTCGCGCTGCAGGGCCTGCATCTGGCGGCGCATCTTTAGGATGATCTCCACCCCGGCGAGATTCACGCCGAGGTCCCGGCTCAGACGGAGGATGAGCCGGATGTCTTCGACGTCGGCCGCCGAGTACAGGCGCGTCCGGCCGGTCGTGCGGCTGGGCCGGATGAGCCCCTTCCGCTCGTAGAGCCGGAGCGTCTGCGGGTGCAGCGACAGCATCTCGGCGACCACGCTGATCCGGTA
>DASRDR010000071.1:0-4893 GCA_035652475.1 Candidatus Methylomirabilota bacterium
GCCGCAGGTCCGGGCGCGCGTCGGCCGCGGCCCGCGGCGACCGTCTGCCGCTCATTGGTCGGAGAGTCGAATGGCTCAGGTCCTGTTCCGCAACGCGCGGCTGCTCGACCCGAGGCAGGACGAGCTGGTCGGCGGCGCCTCCGTCCTGGTCGAGGGGGACACGATCCGGGAGGTCTCGACCCGGCCGATCGCCGCCCCCGCCGCGGTCGTGCTCGACTGCGGCGGGCGCACGCTGATGCCGGGCCTCATCGACTGCCACGTCCATGTCTTCCTCTCGGACGTCAACATCCGGGCCCTGGAGGCGGTGCCGCTCACGCTCATGACCGCCCGCGGCGCCGCCGCGCTCCGCGCGATGCTCGACCGCGGGTTCACGACCGTCCGCGACACCGGCGGCGCCGACTGGGGGATCCGCGACGCGGTGGCCCAGGGGCTCGTCCCCGGGCCGCGCCTCTTCATCGCCGGCCGGGCGATCGGCCCGACGGGGGGCCACTCCGACGCGCGCCGGCGGACCGACGACGGCGGCGGCTGCCGGTGCGCGAACGCGATGCGCTTCTGCCTGGAGATCGCCGACGGCCCCGACGCCGTGCGGGCGGCCGTGCGCGAGCAGCTCCGGCAGGGGGTCGACCAGGTCAAGATCATGGTCTCGGGCGGGGTCGCGAGCCCCTACGACCCGCTCGACAGCCGGCAGCTCTCGCCCGACGAGATCGCCGCCGCGGTGGAGGAGGCCGAGAGCTTCGGCCGCTACGTCCAGGCCCACGCCTACACCCCGGAGGCGATCACGCGCGCGGTGAGCCGGGGCGTCCGGACGATCGAGCACGGCAACCTGATCGACGAGGAGGCGGCCCTCCTCATGAAGCGGGCCGGTGCCTACCTGGTCGCGAACCTGGTCGCGTACCACGCGATGCGGGAGCGCGCGGCGGGCCTCGGCATGAGCGCCGAGATGCTCGCGAAGAACGACCTGGTGATCGACGGCGGCCTCCGCTCGCTCGAGATCTGCAAGCGGGCGGGCGTCCCGGTGGCGTACGGGAGCGACCTCCTGGGCGCCCTCCAGGCCGACCAGGCCCGCGAGCTCCTGCTCCGGCGCGAGGTGCTGAGCCCGATCGAGATCCTGCGGCAGGCGACCCTGGTCGGGGCCGAGGTCCTGCGGCACCCCGGTCGGCTCGGGGTGATCGCCCCCGGCGCGTGGGCGGACCTGCTCGTGGTCGACGGCGACCCGCTCGAGCGCCTGGAGCTCCTGGCCGGCCAGGGCGAGCACCTGTCCGTGATCATGGCCGCCGGGCGCCTCCACAAGAACCGCCTGCGTGCCTGATGGCCCCGGCGGCGACGCGCCCGGCCGGCGCGCGGCCGGGGACGGACCCGAACGTCCCCGTCGCGGCGCCAGGAACTCGCGCCGTCCCCCCCCGGGCCGGGATCGACCCGCGTCCGCTCGGGCGCGCGGCGCTCCTCGCGGCGGCCGCGCTGGGCTACGCCGTCGTGCTGGCCCCGATCCTCTTCGTCTGCTGGCTCGCCTTCTTCGCCGACCAGGTGGTGACCTTCCCGCCCTCGGGGTACACGCTCCGGTGGTTCGCGCGCATCACCGACCAGAACAACTTCGTGAGCGGGTTCACGACGAGCCTGCGGCTCGGGCTGGCCGCGATGGCGGGCGGCCTGCTCCTCGGCGTGCCGGCGAGCCTCGTGCTGGCCCGGCGGCGGTTCCCCGGCCGCGAGGCGCTGAACACCCTCCTCCTCATGCCGCTGGTCGTGCCCGGCGTGGTCGCCGGGACCGCGATCTACGTCTTCCAGATCGAGGCCGAGCTCGCCACCACGCTGCCGCTCCTCGGGTCGTTCGCCGGGCTCCTGCTGGCGCACGTGATGATCACGCTGCCGTGGACGGTGCGGCTCGTGACCGCGAGCCTGGCCGGGTTCGACCGGGCGGTCGAGGAGGCGGCGCTGAGCCTGGGCGCGACGCCGCTCCGGGCGTTCCTCCGGGTCACGCTGCCGGTGATCCGGCCGGGGATCGTGGCGGCGGCGCTGTTCGCCTTCATCGTGTCGTTCGGGAACCTCGAGATGACGCTGTTCCTGGTGGCGCCGGGGCAGATCACGCTCCCGATCGCCATCCTCCAGTACCTGCAGTGGCGGATCGACCCCACCATCGCGGCGGTGTCGCTGCTCCAGATCGTCCTGATCGGGGCCGGGATGCTGGTCACCGACCGCTTCGTCCGCCTGACGCAGGTCCTGTGACGGTGGCCGGGCGCGGCGCGGACCGGCTCGCCGCTGGCGGCTCCGGCCGGCCGGCGCGGGGCGCGTGAGCGGTGGCGCGGCTCGAGCTGGTCGGCCTCTCGAAGCACTACGGCGAGGTCCGGGCCGTCGCCGGCGTGACCCTGGACGTCGCCGACGGGGAGCTGGTCGTGCTCCTCGGCCCGTCGGGGTGCGGCAAGACGACGACGCTCCGCATGGTCGCCGGCTTCGTCGAGCCCACCGCCGGCCTCGTGCGGCTCGGCGGGCGCGACGTGACGCGCCTCCCGCCCTGGCGGCGCAACATGGGGCTCGTCTTCCAGAGCTACGCCCTGTTCCCCCACCTCGACGTCGCCCAGAACGTCGCCTTCGGGCTCGAGATGCGCCGGCTCGGGCGGGCGGAGGTCGAGGCGCGGGTGGCCGAGGCGCTCCGGCTCGTGCGGCTCGGGGGGCTGGCCGGGCGGCTCCCGCGGGAGCTCTCGGGGGGCCAGCAGCAGCGGGTCGCGCTGGCGCGGGCGCTGGTGATCCGCCCCGACGTGCTGCTCCTCGACGAGCCGCTCTCGAACCTCGACGCGAAGCTCCGCCAGGAGGTGCGGGTGGAGATCCGGGAGCTGCAGCGCGCGCTCGGGCTCACCACGGTCATGGTGACCCACGACCAGGAGGAGGCGCTGATCATGGCCGACCGCCTGGTCGTGATGGCGCACGGGCGCGTGCAGCAGGTGGGGACCCAGCGGGAGCTCTACGAGCGCCCGGCGAGCGCCTTCGTCGCGGGCTTCATCGGGCGCACGAACTTCGTCCGCGGCCGCCTGGAGGCGCCGGGGCGGTTCGTCAGCGAGAGCGGGCTCGCGATCCGCTGCGCGCCCGGCGCGACCGGCGGCGTGCTCGCGCTCCGGCCCGAGCGGCTGGCGCTGGCCGACGCGCCCGTCGCCGGGGCGGACAACTGTCTCCCCGGCACCGTCGAGTTCGTGTCGTACCTGGGCGGGATCCTCGAGCACTACGTCCGCGTCACGCCGCAGGAGCGGCTGGTCGTGCAGTCGGCCAACCGGGTCGGGGCGCCGGGCCCGCCGGTGGGCGCCCGCGTCTACCTTCACTGGCCCGCCGAGGCCGGGCTCGTGGTCGCCGAGGATGGCGGCGGCCCGGGCTGAGGGAGGGTCCTCGACCATCCTCACGGGGAGGCACGCCATGGAGAAGCGCACGCTCGACCTCACGCGGCGGCGGTGGCTGCAGGGCGCCGGCGCGGCGGCCGCGCTCGCCGCGACCGCGCCCCGGTCGCCGGTCCACGCCCAGGGCGGCGGCAAGATCGTGCTCGGGACCTGGGGGGGCGACTACTCGAAGCTCCTCGGCAAGAACATCGACGCGCCGCTCCTGGCCCCGAAGGGGCTCCAGGTCGAGCACGCGATCGGCGGCGACCCGGAGCGCCGGGCCAAGATGCGGGCCGAGGCGCGCCTGCCCCGGGGGACCACGGACCTGCAGGCGCTCAGCGCCGCGCAGATGTTCGAGATGCAGGAGGCCGGCCTGGTCCTGCCGGTCGACTACGGGCGGATCCCGAACGCCAAGAACCTGCTGCCCGAGATGAAGTACCTCTACGGGATCGGCCACATCTACTCGGGGAAGGTGCTGCTCTACAACCCGAAGCTCACCAAGGCGCCGACCAGCTTCGCCGACACGCTGGACCCGAAGCACGGCCCGAAGCTCGGCATCATCGACATCCAGTACCAGTTCACGCTGATGGCAGCCGCCCTGGCCTCGGGCGGTTCGATGAGCAACTACGAGCCGGGCAAGGAGCGCCTCCTCGCGTGCCGCAAGGCCGGGGCGAAGATCTACCCCACCAACGAGGCGCTGGCGGCCGGGCTCAAGAACGAGGAGATCGCGCTCTGCATCATGTGGAAGGCGCGGGCCGTGCAGTGGCAGAACGCCGGGATCACCGTGGAGACGGTCGCCCCCGCCGAGGGCGTCCCGCTCTACGTCTCGGGGTTCGTGATCCCCAAGAACGCCCCGAACAAGGATGGCGCGTACATCTGGCTCAACGCGATGCTCGAGCCGTCGGCGCAGGTGGCCTTCGCGGAGGACATGGGCTACAACCCGACCGTCACGAACGCGAAGGTCCCCGACAAGACGCAGAAGCGCATCGGCTTCACCGCCGAGGAGCAGAAGCGCCTCAAGGACCTGGACTATGCGTACCTGGCCCAGCACGACGCCGCGCTGAAGGAGTGGTGGGACAAGGTGTTCAAGGGCTGAGCCGGGGCACCCGGGTGGGAGCCGGCATGGGGGCGCCGGGCCCGGCCCGCGTCCGCCCGGTCCGGCGGGGGCGCCGGGCCGTCTCCGCCGGCGCGGCGGCCCGTGTGACGCGACCGGACCCGGACGGCCTCCGCCGCCGCCCCGCCGGGCCGGCCCCATGACGGCCGCACCCGCGGCGGCCGCCCGCCGGCACGGGGCCGGCTGGACCGCCGCCGCCCTGCTCGGCCCGGCATCGGTCGTGGTGACGCTCGGGATCCTGCTCCCGATCGTCATCCTGTTCCGCTACAGCCTGAACCGCTTCACGCCCGCCCGCGTCATGGTGGACGCGGTGACGGCCGAGAACTACGTGAAGTTCGTGACCGACCCGTTCTACCTCGGCGTCCTGGCGCGCACGCTGCGGGTCGCGACCGTGTGCACCGCGCTGTGCCTGGGCCTCGGGTT
>DASRDR010000072.1:0-18568 GCA_035652475.1 Candidatus Methylomirabilota bacterium
GAGCTCCCGGCCATGCTGGCGGAGCGGCGGCCGGACGTCATCGTGATCGGGCGCGAGTCGGTGGTCGGCGAGGTGCCGGCGATCGCGCGGCGCCACGGCGTGCCCGCGGTGGCGCTGGTGCAGGGCGGCCGCGCCCTGGCGGGGATCCTGGCGGACGACCCCGATCCGCTGGCCCGGAGGCAGCTCGAGCGCCTCCGCCAGGTCGACGGCGTGATCGCCATCGCCCGCCACCTCGAGCGGGCGCTGCTCCCGCTCGGCCTCCCGCGGGTGACGGTGATCCCGAACTTCGTGGACGTGGCCCGGTTCGCCCCGGGCGGCCGCCCTCCGGAGCTCGCGCGACGCCTCGGGATCCGACCGGACGACGTCGTGGTGGCCCACCTCTCGAACCTGGGTCCCCTCAAGCGGCCCCTGGACGTCGTCGAGTCGGCGGGCCGGGCGCTCGCGGTCGACCCGCGACTGGTCTACCTCGTCGTCGGCGACGGGCCGTACCGGGAGCCGATGGAGGCCCGCGCGCGCGGGCTCGGCATCGCCGCCCGCATGCGGTTCGTCGGCTGGATCGACCACCGCGACGTCGCCCGCCATCTTCGCCTCGCGGACGTCGTGCTCATGCCCTCGGAGCGGGAGGGGCTCTCCCTCGTCTATCTGGAGACCCAGGCGGTCGGCCGCGTGCTGGTCGCGACCGACATCCCCGCGGCCCGCGAGGTCGTGGCGGACGGCGTCACCGGCCTGCTGGCCCGCTGCGGCGACGTCGACGACCTCGCCGCGAAGACGCTCCGGGCCGCCGGCGATCCGGCGCTCCGGGCGGCGATCGGCCGCGCGGCGCGCGCGGCGGTCCAGGCCCACGCGACCCCGCGCATCCTGGCCGAATACGTCCGGGTCCTGGCCGAGGTGGTGCGCGACCGTGCCCACGCCTCGCCCGGGGCCGACCGCCCCCTCCCCGTCGCCGGGCAGGGCGGCGCGGCGCGGTGGCCGGCCGGGCCCCGTGCGACGCCGCACGAGGGAGCGCTCGCAGCGCAGCTCGGTCCCGACCTGTGGGCGCTGGTCGAGGCGCACGGCGGCCGGCTCCTCCGGGCGACCTCGGTCGGGACGCTCGCCTCGCCCCTGCGGATCCGGGCCGCCTTCCGGCTCGAGCTGGCGGATGGTCGCGTGCTGAAGGGGCGGCGGGTCGACGACGAGGCATGCGCGGCGCGCGTCGAGCGGATCTGGCCGCTGCTCGACCCGCGACATTTCCCGCGCCTCCTGGGCCGGCGGGGCGTCGCCCTGCTCTCGGAGTGGGTGGACGGCGTCCCCGTGGCGGAGTCGCCGGGCGCGGGACCCGAGCTCTGCCGGCAGGCGGGGGCGCTCCACGGGGCCCTCCACCGTACGGCCGCCCCGGCGGACGAGCACGCGGCCGCGCTCGCGCGCTGGGAGGACGGGCCGGCGCGGCGCCGGCGCGAGATCGAGGTCCTGGTCGCCGCCGGCGGGCTCGATCCGGCGACGGCGGCCGCGGCCCGGGCGGCGGTGGGCGAGGGGCGGCCGGCCGCCGCCGAGCTCGGTCTCGCGCACGGCGACCTGTGCGCCGACAACCTGGTGGTCGCCGAGGGGCGCATCCGGGTCGTCGACACCGAGGGGCTGCGGGTCGCGCCCGTGGACCACGACCTCGCGCGGACGTGGTATCGCTGGCCGATGACCGCCGCGGAGTGGCAGGCGTACTGCGAGGGCTACCGGCGCTTCCGCGGCGTGCACGCCTTCGGCCGGCACTTCGTCCACTGGGCGGTGACGGTGCTGGTCGAGTCCGCGGTCTTCCGGCTCCGGGCCGGCGCCGCGGCGGATGAGCCGCTGGCCCGGCTGCGGGCGCTGCTCGCCGCCCCCGAGGAGGCCTCTCCCGCCGGGACCCGCCCCGCCGGGCCCTCTCCCGCCGAGACCCCGGCCGCCGCGCGGGCCGCCCGCCGCTGAGGGCGCGCGTCTTCGTGGCCAGCGTGGGGCTCGTCGACACCGGAGCGGGCGCCCGGCTCGATCTCCGCTACGGGGGCCTCGTCGTCCGCGTCGAGAGCGAGGACGCCGGGCATCTCGAGTGGCTTCGCGACTTCCTCGCGCCGTCGTTCGAGGCGGCCCGCGACGGTTGCCCCGCCTGGACCGTGCGCCTCGTCACCGACCCGGCGGCGTACGCGGACGCGCTCCGCCGGGGACCGGTCGCGGACGGCGAGACCGTCGCGTGCTTCTGGCTGGACAGCGGCATCCTGCGCCTGCCGCGCTGGACGGCGCCCGGCCCGGACCGGGTCGTGTTCGACCGTGATCGGGGCGGCTTCTGCACCCTCGGTCCCGGGGGGAACATCGAGCTCCTCGCCTCGGGCGAGAGCCTGGCCGTCCGGGACCTGCTGATGCGGGTCGTGCGTGAGCTCGCGATGGCGCACGCCTGGCGGGAGGGGGCGCTCGTCCTCCACGCGGCGGCCGCCGCGGTCGGCGAGCGGGTGGTCGCGATCGCAGGGCCGAAGGGCGCCGGGAAGACCACGCTCCTGGTCCACCTCCTCCGCACCCCCGGCGTGCGGTTCGTGGCGAACGACCGCGTCGTGATCCCCGGCGGCGAGCCGCCGCCGACCGTCCGCGGCCTCCCGACGATCGTCAAGCTCCTCGACGACTCGGCGGCCTGGTTTCCGGGGCTGCCGACGCGGCTCGAGGCAGCCCGGTTCCGTCACCGCCTCACCCTGCGCGAGGGACGTCGGCGGCCGGAACGCCACGGCCCCGAGCGCCCACGGCTTCCGTGGACGCTGAGCCCGGCGCAGCTCTGCGCCGTGCTGGCGGTGCAGGCGACGCCCGGCGGCCGGCTCGCCGCGATCGTGTTCCCGCGGATCGACGGGCATCCGGGACCGGCGGTGCTGCGACGCCTCCCCGCGGCCGATGCGGCCGCCGCCATCGCCGCCGGGCAGCTGGGCCCGTTCCGCGACGCGCCACCGGGCGCGGGCGGCCCCGAATGGCCGTGGGACCCCTCCCCCGACACGGTCCTCCCCTCGGCACTGCCGGCGCGCGCCGAGGCTCGCTGCCGGGAGCTCGCGGCGACCGTCCCCGCCCTGGAGTGCGCGCTCGGGCCGGAGGCCTACGAGGACGCCTCGCTGACGGCCCGAATCCTGGCCATGGCGGGCGGCCGAGCGTGACCCGCGCGGACGTCCGGATCGCGACCGTGTACCTCCGGACGCCGCTCGACCGGTCCCAGATCCACGCGATGGACCGGCTGCGATGGCTCCGGATCTCGGAGGGGCTCGCCGACCTCGGGTTCTCGGTGGACATGATCGTCGATGCGCCCGCCCCGCTCGGCGCGCCGCGGCCGACCCTGCGCCAGGTCTCGCCGGACACGGTCGACTGGTCGCGGTACCACGTCGTGAAGACGCTGTATCCGACGGGGTTCCGGACGCTCGCCGAGACCGGCGGGGACCGGCACCCGTTCATCATCGGTCGCGTCGGCGCCGTCGTCGGCCCGACCGACGACACGCCCGGCGTGTACTTCTTCGGAGAGGAGCGGCGCGCGATCTGGGAGGTGCACCAGGCCGTCCGGACCCGCGCGCGGTACGTGACGCTGGTCACGGATGCCGCCCGGCGGCTCTGGCAGGCGCAGTTCGGCCTCGACCCGCCCGTCCTGCTCGTCCCGACCGGCGTCGACCGCGTCATCCCGCCGCTCGGCCGGGATCCGTTCCCGGCGGCGCCGCCCCGGCGCGCGGTGTACGTCGGCAACCTCTACACGCGCCACCAGCGAGAGCTCAACCTCCACTGGCAGGCTCGGCTGAACGCGCTCGGGGCGCGGCTGCTCCGGCGCGGGGTGCGCCTCCACTTCGTGGGGCCCGGCCGCACGGATCGCCTCGACCCCGACGCGGTGACCGTGGTGGGGCCGATCGCCCACGAGGCGGTGTGGGACTACCTCCACTTCGCGGACGTGGGGATCGTGCTCGCCCGGGGGGCGGTGCAGATCGACGACGCCAGCAAGCTGTACTACTACCTGCGGGCGGGCCTCCCGGCGGTGACGGAGGCGCCCGTCCCGAACAACCACCTCGTCACGGAGTCGGGCGCGGGGCTCGTCGCGCCCTGCGGCGACGACGACGTCATGGCGGAGATGATCGAGGCGGCAGCGCGCCGCCGGTGGGACCGGCGGGCGGCGCAGGCGTACATCCTGGCCCACCACACGTGGGAGCACCGGGTCCAGGTCTACGAGCGCGTCCTCGCCGCCGAGCTGGGGGTCTGAGCACAGGCTCGCTCGTCGGCCCCGGTGAGGCCGGGGCTCCGGGATCCGGCGCCGGTCAGGCGGCTTCCGCGTCCACCGGCCCCCACCGCCCGACCGGCCGCAGCCGCTCGCCCTCCCGGGCGAGCAGCCACACCGCGCCGGGCTCGACCGGCCCGTCGCCGCCGACCAGCGCCGCGACGACGTCGCCGTGCGTGCAGCAGACGAGCGGTCCCTCGCCCAGCCGGAGGAGCCACGCCCGTACCGCCGGGGCCCGCGCGCCCTCGTCCAGGACCGGGTGCCGCTCGATCGAGGCTCCGAGCCGCGCCGCGAGCGGCTCGAGCGTCTGGACGCAGCGATCGGCGGGGCTGGCCAGGAGCCGCGCCACCGGGTAGCCGGCCACCGCGGCCGCCAGC
This sequence comes from Candidatus Methylomirabilota bacterium, assembly GCA_035652475.1. Lineage (GTDB taxonomy): Bacteria > Methylomirabilota > Methylomirabilia > Rokubacteriales > DASRDR01 > DASRDR01. Next base: position 4,603 of record DASRDR010000072.1, read on the forward strand.
CGCGCGGCCTGCCAGCGGCCCCGCGAATCCAGAGGCCGCCCGCGGTCGTCGCCGGGCGCCGGGGCCTCCGCGCGCCCGTGGCGGACGAGGAACACCAGCGGGCGGAGCGCCGGCGACAGCGCGCCCACCACCATCCGGTCGCCCGGATACGAGAGCTCGCGCGCGCTCTCCGCGACGGGCACCCAGCGGATCGCGTCCACCTCGTCGTTCGGGTGGAAGGCGCCGGCCCGCACGGTCATCGCCCAGTAGCGGACCCGCTTCGGGCGGCCGTGGCGGTCGCGGTAGCGCGTCGCGCCGATCTCCGGGCCCGGCCAGCAGACGAAGCCGGTCTCCTCCCGGACCTCGCGGAGCGCCCCCGCCTCGTCAGGCTCGCCGGTCTCGAGCTTGCCCTTCGGCAGCGTCCAGTCGCGGTGGGAGGGCCGGTGCACGAGCAGCACCTCGGAGCGGCCGTCCGCCGCCGCCCGGAGGACGACGCCACCGGCCGCGCGGACGGCGGCCGTCGACGTCACGGGAGACCGCGCGGCGCAGCGCGGCAGGGGCCCCGTCGAGCCGCGCGGACCGTGGCCGTCGACGTCACCGGAGAGTGCGCTGAGTGACGCGGCGACGGCGGAGGCCCCTGCCCGCGCGCACGGTGGTCGTCCACGTCACCCGCGTCGCGCCGCGCGGCGGGACACCGGCCCTTCGCGGCCCGCGCGCCCGGCCGGCGGCCGCGGACCGAGCCCGGTGCGACCGGCGATCGCCCGAGAGAACGGCCCCGGGGCGGCGCGGGCCGGGCCCGCCCGGGACCGGTGTGGACGGAGGGCGCGCCGGGCGCCCGGGCGGGCGCGCCCGGCGCGGGATCCGTCAGGCCGCCTTCCACGCCCCCTGGGTGGCGAGGTCGTCGGCCACCGCGCGCACCGCGCGCTCGAGCCCCTCGACCACGCGATCGATCTCGGGCCGCGTGATGCAGAGCGGGGGCGAGAGCGCGACCACGTGACCGACCGGCAGGGCCCGCACGATGAGCCCGTGCTCGAGGCAGTGGGCGGACACCCGCTGGGCGACCTTGAGCGCGGCATCGAACGGCTGCCGCGTCTGGCGGTCGGCGACCAGCTCGACCCCGGCGATGAGCCCGAGCCCGCGCACCTCCCCCACCAGCGGGTGCGCGCCGATCCGCTCCCGGAGCGCGGCCTGGAGATAGGCCCCGGTCCGGGCGGCGTTGCCGACCAGGTCCTCCCCCAGCAGGATGTCCAGGTTCGCCATCGCGGCCGCCGCGCCGACGGGGTGCCCGCTGTAGGTGAACCCGTGGGCGAAGGCCCCGATCTCCGGCGAGCCGGCCTGGAGCACCGACCAGACCTGCTCGGAGAGGATCACCGCCGAGAGCGGGAAGTACCCGCTGGTCAGCCCCTTCGCGACCGTCATGAGGTCGGGCTGGATCCCGTAGACGTCGCAGCCGAACATCCGGCCCAGCCGCCCGAACCCGCAGATGACCTCGTCGGCGATCATCAGCACGTCGTGCTTCCGCAGCACGGCCTGGACGCGCTCGAAGTAGGTTCGCGGCGGGACCAGCACCCCGCCTGCCCCCATGACCGGCTCCGCGATGAACGCCGCGACGGTGTCCGGCCCCTCGCGCTCGATCAGCTGGTCGAGCTCGGCCGCGAGCTGCGCGGCGTGGGCCTCCTCGGATTGTCCGGGCGCCCCCGACCGGTACGGGTACGGCGTCGCGGCGTGCAGGATGTTCCCGATCGGCAGGTCGAACGCCCGGTGGAACATCGGGAGCCCGGTCAGGCTCGCCGAGGCGACCGTGCTGCCGTGGTAGCCCTGGAGCCGCGCGATGATCTTCTTCTTCCGCGGCCGACCGCGCAGGTTGTTGTAGTACCAGACCAGCTTGACCTGGGTGTCGTTGGCGTCCGACCCGGAGTTCCCGAAGAAGACCTTGCTCATCCCGGCCGGCACCAGGCCGAGCAGCCGGTCGGCGAGCCGGATCTGCGGCTCGTTCGACATCGACGAGAACGTGTGGTAGTAGCCGAGCCGCCGGGCCTGGGCGGCCATCGCGTCCCCGATCTCCGCGCGCCCGTACCCCACGTTGACGCACCAGAGCCCCGCCACCGCGTCCAGGTAGCGCTTGCCCTCCAGGTCCGTGAGCCAGACGCCGGCGCCCTCGGACATGATCCGGGGCCCAGTGCGGAGATGGTCGGCGATCGAGGTCGCCGGGTGCAGGACGCGCGCCTTGTCCATGGCCTCGAGGGCCGTCGTGTCCGTCGTCTTGCCGCTCATGCTGGGCGTCTCCTTTGCTCGGGTGGCCGCCGGCGCCGGGCTGCTCCGGCGCGAGCTCCCCGGCCCGCCCGGTCAGCACTGCCCATGATACGCGATCGCGCGCCGCGCGCGGACCGGGCGCGCGCGCCGGCCCTGGCGCGGGCGACGCCCGCGCCAGGGCCGAACGGCCGGCTAAGAACCGCGGACGCCCGGGCATTCCCCTGCCCGCGGACCCCCGCTACGATGGCGCCATGACGCTGGCGCGAGGGGTGGCGAGACGATCGAGGCCACCGCGCCGTGTCGCCACCGCGTTCAGCAGCCGCCCTGACCGACCCGGGTCGGGGCGTGACGGGAGGGGACGATGAAGGACACGACGATCCAGGAACTCCGGGGGAAGCTCCGCGGCGAGCTGATCACGCCCGCCGATACCGGCTACGACACGGCGCGCAAGGTCTACAACGGCATGATCGACCGCCGGCCCGCGCTGATCGCCCGGTGCCACGACGCCGCCGACGTGATCGCGGGCGTCCGCTTCGCTCGCGATCAGGGGCTCGTCCTGGCGGTGCGCGGCGGCGCCCACAACGGCCCGGGCCTCGGGACGTGCGACGGCGGCCTGGTGCTGGACCTCTCACCCATGCGGGGCGTCCGCGTCGATCCGGCGAGCCGGACCGTGCGGGTCGCCGGAGGAGCCGTGTGGGGAGACGTCGATCACGCGACGCACCCGTTCGGCCTCGCGGTGCCGAGCGGGTTCATCTCGACCACCGGCGTCGGCGGGCTCACGCTGGGCGGCGGCATCGGATACCTGGCGCGCCGGTACGGGCTCACGATCGACAACCTGCTCGAGGTCGACCTGGTCCTGGCCGACGGCCGCCTCGTCACGGCGAGCTCGCGCGAGCACGGGGACCTCTTCTGGGCCGTGCGCGGCGGCGGCGGCAACTTCGGCGTGGTGACCTCGTTCCTGTTCCGCGGCAACCCGGTCAGCACCGTCTACGGCGGCCCGATCTTCTGGCCGCTCCGGAAGGGGCCGGAGGTTCTCCGCTTCTGGCGGGACTTCATCCTGAAGGCTCCCGAGGACCTGAACGGCTGGTTCGGGTTCGTCACCGTGCCGCCGGTGCCGATGTTCCCGGCCGAGCACCAGCTGGAGAAGATGTGCGTGATCGTGTGGTGCTACACCGGAGACCTGAGCAAGGCCGACCAGGTCTTCCGGCCGATCCGCGCGTTCTCGCCGCCGGCGATGGACTTCGCCGGCCCGATCCCGTTCCCGGCCCTCCAGAGCATGTTCGACGGCCTCTACCCGCCGGGACTCCAGTGGTACTGGAAGGCCGACTTCTTCCGCGAGCTGTCCGACCAGGCGATCGAGCTGCACATGAAGCACGCCGAGCGCCTGCCCTCGCCGCACTCGACCATGCACCTCTACCCGATCGACGGGGCGGCCCACCGGGTCGGCAAGGGCGACACCGCGTGGAGCTTCCGCGACGCCAGCTTCTCGGAGGTGATCGTGGGAGTCGATCCCGATCCGGCGAACAACCCGCGGCTCATCGAGTGGGCGCGCGAGTACTGGTCGGCGCTGCACCCGTTCTCCGCGGGCGGCGGCTACATCAACATGATGATGGACGAGGGCCTGGACAACGTGAAGGCGGCCTACCGCGACAACTACCCGCGGCTGGCCGCGATCAAGAAGGCGGTCGACCCGGACAACGTCTTCCGGGTGAACCAGAACATCAAGCCTGCCTGACGCCCGCGATCGGGCCCGTCCGCCGCCGCGGCGGGGCCCGGCGCCCGGTCGGCGTCGCCCACGCCGGGCGAACGCGATCGGGGGAACGGCCAAGCGGGTCAGAGCCCCGCGCTGTCCGCTCCTCCCGGCGCCGGGAGCCCCGTGGGCTCGGCCGAGCGCCTCCGCGCGCCGTCTCGGGCGACGGACGGCTGATCCCGTCGGCGCGCCGACGGGATCTCGAGGAGCAGCGCCCTCGGCGCAGGCCCGGGCCGCCCAGTCAGCCCGGGCCGCCAGGACGGCCGCCGCCCGACCGGGCCGTCGCCGGGATGGGCTTACTTCGCGCGAGCCAGCGTCTTCTGAAGGAGCTCGAGGGTGTTCCGCTTGGCCTCGTCTTCCGACTGGCCAGCGGCCTGTGCCGCCTCCTTGAACGTCTTGCTGGTGATGTTCTTCGGGTCGCCCATGTCGTTGTCGGGCATCTGGCAGCCGCAGTTGTAGCACACGTTCAGCACCTCCCTGAGCGCACGGTACGGGCCGACACTCTCCTACGGATCAGAGTAGCACCGGGACCGCTCGGCCCGCCGCTCGGTGGCCCCGATGGCCGGCTTGGCCGCCGGTGGGGGGCCGGTGGGCGGTGACCCGCCGGTCGGTCGGCCTCCGGGGGTCCACGCCGGCCGCTGGACGGTGGGCCGATGTCGCCGCCGGCACTGGCCGGGCGGCCCGGGGAGCGAGGGCCCGCCGCGCGACACGGCACGGCCCGTCGCGCCCGGCGCCGTCACGGTTCACGCCAGTCGTAGCCGGGGAAGTAGTCGCGCTTGACCCGGGCCTCCGGCACCCCGAGCGCCGAGAGGACGCTCTCGATCGCGCGCACGAACGGCTCCGGGCCCGACACGTAGACGGTGGGAGCCTCGAACTCCGCGACCGCCGCCCGCAGCACGTCCGCGGTGATCCGCTCGGGGGACACGATGTCCTGAACCGTCAGCCGCGGATGCCGGCCATGCAGCGCCGCGAGCTCGTCACCGTACACGGCCTCGGCTCCCCGGTGGGCGTAGAGCACCGTCGCGGTCAGCGGAAGCTCGCGGTGGTCGAGATCGACGAGCATCGCCCGGAACGGCGTGATGCCGATCCCCCCGGCGATCAGGACGTGCCGGGCCTCCGGGTCGGCGAGGACGAAGTCCCCGGCGGGCTTGCCCACCTCGACCGGCGCGCCGACCGGAAGCGCGCCGAGGGCCCGCTTGAAGCTGCTGCCGCGCGCGGGGTCGAAGCGCGTCGTCAGCATCACGTGCCCCTCGTGGGGGGCCGAGGCGATGGTGAAGAACCGGGCGGTCCCGCGCCCGTCCGGGTCCGCGTGGGGGAGCCGGTAGCGGAGGAACTGCCCCGCCCGCCAGCTCAGCGGCCCCTCGCTCCGGAACAGGAACGACGTCACATCCGGCGCCTCGCGCCGCTTGCCGACCAGGGTCAGCATCATCGGACCGTCCCCCGTCGCGTTCGCTCGGTGGCCCTCCCGGCCCAGCGCCCGGACCGCGAACGCCTCCATCGTGCTCCATGCCCCGCACCCGATCGCGCGGGGCTCGGCGCTTCCCCGACGGTCGATCGAGCGCCCTGGCTCCGGCCCGCGTCCGCCGCGCCCGCTCTCCCACCGTCACCGGTTGGGTGTCGGACATCGATCCGATCTTACGTGCGGTCGGCATCGGGAGATCCCGGGCCGCCGCCGACTTCGCCGCCGATCGGAGCCCTTCCACCCCCCGACCGTCCCCGGAGCGGGACGCTCGGGCCACCCCCGGCGCCCGTGCCCATTCGCGCCGTCGCGGCCGTTCCTGCCGGGAATCCACGCACCGGCCGGCGAGATCTCCCCCACCCGGGGCAGCGGACCGGGGGAGCTCTCCCGGCGCAACCGCGCGAATCTTCTGCACCACCGGAAGGGCCCGTGGGTTGCCACGTCCGTCCGTGTCGCCAGCATCCGGGCGACCCAAGGAGGAACACGCACCATGCGGCACGGCGGGTGGACACGCGTGACGACGCTCTCGGCCCTGTGGCTCCTGGCCGCCGCCTGCGCTCCCATCTACGTTCGGAGCGGGCGGCTTCCGACCGTCACCTCCCTCCGGCTCGATCCCGCCGGCCGGCCTACCGCCACCGTGCGCCTCTCGAGCCCGGAGTTCCTGACGCCGATCGAGCGGGCGACGCGAGAGTCCGGGCTGTTCAGCGCGTTCACGGTCGAGCCGAACACCGCCGGGACGTCGTCCAGGGACTGCACGGTGAGCGTGAGCGTCGACGCCCGGCTTCGGCAGCCAACCGGCAAGCAGGTGGCGTACACGCTCGCGGCCGGGATGACGCTGGGCGTGCTGCCGCTGACCCGCCAGGTCGACCTCGTCCTCACCGCCACGATCGCCGACCGGAGCGGTCACGCGCTGAAGACCTACAGATTCGAGGACTCCATCCGGGAGATCGAGCAGGTGGTGATCATGTTCGTCCCGCTCGGGGCGATCCTGACGCCTGATCGTGCCGCGACGCGCGTGGTCGAGAACATGATGCGCCATGTGTATCGCCAGCTCGACGCCGATCGCCTCCTCGCCCCCGCGCCGCCGGCGGCGAGGCCGGCGGACCGCGGATAGCCAGGGAGGTCCGCCATGCGGCTCCCGGCCCATGTCCTGGTCGTCGTCACCCTGATCGGAATCGGAGCGACGGGGTGCGGCGGTCCGTACACGCTCGCCTATGTCCCCGCCGGCATCACGCCGCTTCCCGGGCTCGGCTCGCTCGCGGTCCACATGTTCGTGGACCGGCGGAACACGGAGGATCGGCGCATCGGGACCTCTGTCTTCTACGGGACCGTGATCCGGAAAGCCGAGCCACTCTACGTGAGCGAGCCGGTCGCCGTGGCCGTCACCCGCGCCTTCACCGACGGGTTCACCGCGCTCGGCTTCCACGTGGTGGACATGGCGCCCTCCCGGTCCGCGGCGGCCGGCGAATCCCCGGCCGAGACGCCCGTGTCCGTGTCCGGTGAGGTCATCCGGCTCGCGGAGGAACGCATCGCGACGGCCGGGCTCACGGGCACGCTGCGGTCACGGGCAGAGTGCGCCGTCCGGCTCCGGGTGGACCGCGCCGCCAGCGGACGCCCGGCCTGGGACACGACCTACTGGCAAGTGGACCAGAGCGCGCGCGGCGCCCTGGCGCGAACGGTGAGCGCCGCGCTGAACGACCCCGAGCTGATCGCCCACCTCACCGGACCGGTCCGGTGAGCCCCACCGCGATCGGTGCCCCCCGCTGCGCTCGGGGAACCCGACCCTGGACGACGTTCCTCCGGCGCCGCGCGCCCGGCTCGCCCCGGAGCAGCTTTCGACAGGAGCTCGACGGCGAGGGTCCGCTGGCGCGTGCCGCGGCTCCCGCCGGCGGGAGATGGTACCTCGCCGCCACCCGCCGTTGGAGGGCTCCGTGCCCGGGGCGCCCGGCGCTCGCCACGGGCCATGGCTTCTTTCCACTGGACGTCCTCCGGTGGGCGCCGGCGCCGTCACGACTGCCGGCAGCAGTCTCGGCGAACGAGCCTGCACCGGGCGGCTCACCGCCGGTAGGCGCGGAGCCCGGGGGTGCGCCAGGCGATCCAGCCGGTCGCCGCCAGGCAGGCCACCCCGCCGAGGACGACCGAGGTCGCGGCGCCCAGCCACTGCGCGACGACCCCCGCCTCGAACTCCCCGAGCTGCGGCCCGCCGATGAAGAAGATCATGTTCACGCCGACCATGCGGCCCCGCAGGCGGTCGGGGGTCTCCAGCTGGCGGACGATGTTGCGGAGCACCGCGCTCACCGTGTCGGAGGCGCCGGTCGCCGCCAGCGCGAGGAACGTCAGCCAGAACGCCCGCGAGAGCCCGAAGACGATCGTGGCCGCGCCGTACGCCGTGACCGCCCAGACCAGCACGCGCCCCCGGTGCCGGATCCGGTCGGCTGACGGCACGAGCACCAGGCTCGCCAGCACCGCGCCCACCGACGGCGCCGCGTAGAGCCACCCGTACCCTCGCGGGCCGACCACCAGGACGTCCTGGGCGAAGATCGGCAGGAGCGCGGTGGCGGACGAGAAGAAGGTGGCCAGCCCGTCGAGCAGCATGGTCGAGCGGATCAGCGGCGCCCGGAACACGAACCGGATCCCCTCCCCGAGCGCGCCCACGCTGAGCGCCCCCCGCTCGGCCTTCTCGATGGGCGGCAGCCCGCGCATCGCGAGCAGCGCGCCGATCACGCCCAGGAACGAGACCGCGTTGAGCGCGTACACCGGCGTCACCCCCGCGGTCGCGATCACGATCCCGCCGAGCGAGGGGCCGATCACGGACGCGGCCTGCCGCACGATGGAGTTCAGGCTGATCGCGTTCGGGAGGTGCTCGCGCGGGACCAGGCTCGGGAGGAGCGCCTGACGCGCCGGCGCGTCGACGACCCCCGCCGCCGCGCCGAGCCCGGCGACCAGCAGGAGGAGCCACGGGGTGGCGAGCCCGGTCGCGGTGACCGCGGCCAGCGCGAGCGCGGTGAGCGCCATCACCACCTGCGCCCCCAGCATGAGCCGGCGGCGGTCGACCGCGTCCGCGGCCACGCCGCTCACCAGCCCCAGCAGGAGGATCGGGCCGATCCGCGACAGGCCGACCAGGCCGAGCGCCAGGGCCTTCCACTCGGGCGGGACCAGCAGCGAGATGTGCCACAGCAGGGCCGCCGTCTGCATCTGTGATCCCGCGAAGGAGACGAACTGCCCCATCCAGAGCAGGCGGAAGTTGCGGTGCTGGAGCGCGACGAACGCCGCGCGGCGAGCGGACCGCACTATGGCACCCGCCTCCGGGCCGGGGACTCCCGGCGGCCACGCGCCTCACCGCGGACCAGGACCGCGGCCGTCGGACGGGGGCGGCCGGACACCGTCCCGCGGCTCGCCGCCGCGCCCGCGGGCGACCCCGGCGCCCGGCCGCGCGCGCCGACGGCGCGCCGGGCGGCCCACTCCTCCCGGAGGAGCGCCCAGCGCTCGTGATCCCGCCACCGGCCGCCGACCTCCAGGTACCGGGGCGAGAAGCCCTCCCGGCGGAAGCCGAGCCGCCGCACCAGCGCGAGCGAGCGCCGGTTCCCCGGCTGGATGTTCGCCTCGACCCGGTGGAGCCGGAGCCGCGTGAACGCCTCCCGGAGGACGAGGCCCAGCCCCTCGGTCATGTATCCCTGGCCCGCGTGCGGCGCGAACGCGTAGTAGCCGAGGTAGGCGCTCCGGAAGTGGCCGCGGACGATCTCGCTCACGTTCACCACGCCGACGATGCCGCCGTCCCCGCGCCGGCAGACGAGGAACGACCGCCGCCCGGCCGCTGCCGCGCCGGCGATCCAGCCGGCGATCCCGGCCGGCGTGGCCGCGGGGTAGACCCACGGCCGATGGAGCCCTCGGCTCGCCCGCACGAGGCCGAGGAGCGCCGCGGCGTCGGCCGGCACGGGGCAGCGGAGGACCACCCGCGGGCGCGGCGCGACGAGACGGCCGCCCGGGCCGGACGCGCCGGCGGCCCGCCCGCCGGCGCCCTCTCGCCCGGCGCCCGGTCCGCCGGCCCGGGGAGCGTGGCGCGCGCTCAGGCGTCGACGCCGCGCAGCGTGAGCTCCCGCGCCCGGTGACAGGCCACCCAGTGGCCGGGCGCGATCGCGTCGAGTCGCGGGGCCTCGGCCCGGCAGGCGGGTATCGCGTAGCGGCAGCGGGGGTGGAAGTAGCAGCCCGGCGGGGGGCTGCCGGGGTCGGCGACATCTCCCTCCAGGACGATGCGCTGCGAGCGGAGGCGGGGATCCGGCTTCGGCACCGCCGACAGGAGCGCCTCGGTGTACGGATGGCGCGGGGCGCGGAACAGCGGCTCCGTCCCGGCGACCTCGACGATCCGGCCGACATACATCACCGCCACCCGGTCGCTGACGTGCTTGACCACCGAGAGGTCGTGGGCGACGAACAGGTAGGTGAGCCCCAGCTCGGCCTGGAGGTCGAGCATCAGGTTCAGGATCTGCGCCTGCACCGAGACGTCGAGCGCGGAGACGGGCTCGTCGGCGACCACGAGGCTCGGGCTCAGCGCGAGCGCGCGGGCGATGCCGATCCGCTGCCGCTGGCCTCCGCTGAACGCGTGCGGGAAGCGGCGAAGGTACTCCGGCCGGAGCCCCACCATCCGGAGCAGGGCCGCGACGCGGTCCACCCGCTCCTTGCGGCCCCCCACGCCGTGGACCCGGAGCGGCTCGCCGACGATCTCGAGCAGCGTCTTCCTGGGGTTCAGGGACGAGTACGGATCCTGGAAGATCATCTGCATCTCGCGGCGCAGGGGCCGGAGGCGTCGCTTCGGCAGGGTTGCCAGGTCGACCGTGCTCCCGTCGGCGCGCCGGAACCGGATCTCGCCGGCGGTCGGCGCCAGCGCCCGGAGGATGCAGCGCGCCGTGGTCGTCTTCCCGCACCCGCTCTCGCCGACCAGCGACAGCGTCTCGCCCCGCCGGAGGTCGAAGCTCACGTCATCGACCGCGCGCACCTGGCCGACCAGGCCCCGGAGGACGCCGCGCCGGATGGGGAAGTGCTTCCGGAGCCCTCGCACCCGGAGGAGCGGTTCGTCGTCGACGCTCGCCCCGCGTGGCGCTCCGCCGACGGGACCGCCGGCCGCGCCGACGGCGGCACCGGCGCCGGTGGCGGTGCCCGCCGCGCCCGGGCCGCCCGTCATCGTGCCGCGCCCGCCGCCGCGGCGGCCGGGGTCCCGGCGCCGGCCGGCGGGTGGTGGAGGAAGCAGGCCACCTGCTGGCCGGCCGCGCCGTCGACGGGCTGCAGGACCGGCTCGTGGCGCTCGCAGGTGCCGCGGATCCAGTGGGCGCACCGGGGATGGAAGGGGCAGCCGGCCGGCCGGTTGTGCGGGTGCGGGATCGAGCCGGCGACGGTCGGGAGCTTCGTCCGGACCGGCGCGTGGATCGACGGGATCGAGCGGAGCAGGGCCTGGGTGTAGGGATGCCGCGGGGCGTGGAAGATCGCGTCCACCGGCCCGCGCTCCACCACGCGGCCCAGGTACATCACCACCACCTCGTCGCACATCTCGGCCACCACGCCGAGGTTGTGGGTGATCAGCATGATCGCCATCCCCTCCCGCGCCTGCAGCTGGCGCAGGAGGTCGAGGATCTGGGCCTGCGTGGTGACGTCCAGCGCCGTCGTCGGCTCGTCCGCGATGAGGATGCGCGGCCCGCAGGCCAGCGCGGTGGCGATCATGGCCCGCTGGCGGAGGCCCCCGCTCAGCTGGAACGCGTACTCGTCGACCCGGCGCTCCGGCCGCGGCACGCCGACCTGGTGGAGCAGGTCGATCGCCCGCGCGCGCGCCGCCGCGCGCCCGAGCCCCAGGTGGAGGCGGATCGTCTCCACCATCTGGTTGCCGACCGTGTGGACGGGGCTGAACGAGGTCATGGGCTCCTGGAAGACGAGCCCGATGTCGCCGCCCCGGATCTGGCGCATCTCGCGGCTGCCCGCATCCAGCCGGACCAGGTCGACCACCGCCGCGCCCGGCCCCGACCGTCCCTCCGCCGGCGCCCCGGCGACGGCGCGCCGGAGGAGGATCTGGCCGCTCACGATCCGGCCGGGGCGCTCGACGATGCGCAGGATCGACCGCGCGGTCACGCTCTTCCCGCAGCCGCTCTCGCCGACGATCCCGAGCGTGGCCTGGTCGCGCAGCTCGAAGCTCGCCCCGTCGACCGCCCGGACGGTCCCCTCGTCGGCGAAGAAGTAGGTCCGGAGGTCTCGGACCGCCAGGATCGGCACCGCGGCGGCGGCCTCGGCGCCGGGGGCCGCGGTCACGAGGGCGCCGGTCACGCCCGGCTACCGCGCGTCCGGGCTGCCGGGCCGGGCTCGCGGCGCCCGCGGCCGGCGGCCCGCCCGGTCTGGCTGGGCGGGCGGCCTCCCTGGCGCGCATGAGGCCCCATCCGGCCGGGCTCACGGTTCCCGCCGCCGGCGTCCGCCCCGATCACTGGCCGTAGGGGTCCGCGGCGTCCCGCAGGCCGTCGCCCATGAAGTTGAACGCGATGATCACGACGGTCACCGGGATCGCCGGGAGGAGGAGCCACGGCGAGATGGCCAGCGCCTGGATGTTCTGCGCTTGCTGGAGGAGCACGCCCCAGCTGATCGCCGGCGGCCGGAGCCCCAGGCCCAGGAACGACAGCGACGTTTCGCTGATGATCATGGCCGGGATCGCCAGCGTGGTGGCCGCGATGATGTGGGACAGGAACGACGGGACCAGGTGGCTCACGATGATGCGGCCCTGGCTGCAGCCCGCCAGCTCGGCCGCCATCACGAACTCCTCCTCCCGGAGCGCCAGGAACCGCCCCCGCACGACACGAGCGAGCTCGGTCCAGCCGACCAGCGAGATGATCACGGTGATCGCGAAGTAGACCTGGCCCACCGTCCAGTCGTTCGGGAGCGCCGCCGCCAGCCCCATCCACAGCGGGATGGTCGGGATCGATCGGAGGATCTCGATCACGCGCTGGATCACCGTGTCGATCGCGCCGCCGTAGTAGCCGGAGACGCCGCCCAGGAGGACCCCCAGCACGAGCGAGAGCCCCACCCCGGCGAGGCCGATCGTCAGCGAGGTGCGCGTCGCGTACATGAGGCGCGACCAGAGGTCCCGCCCCTGCTCGTCGGTCCCGAGGAGGAAGAGCGTCGCCTCGGCGTCCCCGTCGGCCACGCCCAGGAGGTGCACCCGGGCGGGGACCAGGCCCAGGACCCGGTACTCGAACCCGGACGCGAAGAAGCGGAGCGGGATCTTCTTCGTCGGGTCCGGGGTGTACACCCGCTTCAGCGTCAGCGGGTCCCGCACGCCGGTGAAGCCGTAGACGTGCGGCCGCCACCGCCCGGCGTCGAACCAGTGGACGGGCTGGGGCGGCAGCAGCGACCGCTGGGCCTCGGAGGCGGTCGGGGGCGCGTAGGCGAGGAAGTCCGCCGCCAGGACGACCGCGTAGAACGCGGCGACGATCGCGGTCGCCACCATCGCCAGCCGGTGGCGGCGGAAGCGCCACCACATGAGCTGCCACTGGGTCGCGACCGAGATGCGCTCCTCGACCGCCCCCGCCGCGAGGTCGGGCTCGACCTCGAGCGCGCCGCCGCCCGGCGGGCTCGGCGCCCGGAGAACCCCCGGGACGGCCGGTGGCGCTATCGCCGGCCCTCCATCCGGATGCGCGGATCGATCCACATCAGCAGGAGATCCGAGAGGAAGGTGCCCACGACGGTGAGGACCCCCAGCAGCAGCACGATCGTCCCGGCCAGGAACATGTCCTGGGCGACCAGCGCCTTCAGGAGGAGGGGGCCGACGGTCGGCAGGCTCAGGACCAGCGACACGATGATGCTGCCCGAGACCACGTACGGCAGGAGGTAGCCGATCGTGCTCGCGAACGGGTTCAGCGCGACCCGGACCGGGTACTTGAGGATGACCCGCCGCTCGGGGACGCCACGCGCCCGCGCCGTCATGACGTAGGGCTTCCGGAGCTCGTCCAGGAGGTTCGCCCGCATGATCCGGATCAGCTGGGCCGTCCCGGCCAGCCCCAGGATCAGCGCCGGCAGCGGGAGGTGCTTCAGCATGTCCCAGGCCTTGGCGAGGGTCCACGGCGCGTCGACGAACTCGTCCGAGAAGAGGCCGCCGATGCTGAGGTCGAAGTACCGGAAGCCGAGGTACATCACGACCAGCGCCAGCATGAAGCTCGGCACGGCCAGCCCGATGAACCCGACGAACGTGGCGAGGTAGTCGCCGACCGAGTACTGGCGGACGGCCGAGTAGATGCCGATCGGCAGCGCGAGGAGCCAGGTGAGGAGGATCGCGGCCACCGAGACCACCATGGTGAGCCACAGCCGGTCCCCGATGACCTCCGACACCGGGCGCTTCCACTCGAGCGCCATCCCGAAGCGGCCCTGGACGACCTGCCGCATCCAGCGCAGGTACTGGACCCAGAGCGGCTGGTCGAGCCCGTACTCGAGCCGGAGCGCCTCCGCCTCCTGCTCGGAGACCGCCCCGCCGGAGGCCGACATCTGGGCGATGTAGGAGG
>DASRDR010000073.1:0-8747 GCA_035652475.1 Candidatus Methylomirabilota bacterium
CGTTCAGCTGGTCGCGGTCGATGCCCATCGACAGCGCCCGCCGGAAGTCGGCCGTGTGGAGCCACTTGGCGACCTCGGGGTCGGCCTCGTAAGCGTGGTTGACCTGGAGCGTCGCGTCCGAGCCGTTCAGCGCCGGGTCCAGGTGGACGTCGTAGCCGACCTTGTCCCGGTTCTCGAGGAACACCGGCAGCTTCGTCATGGCCGTGTGCCGCTCCTGGACGTCGTACTGGCCGGCGATCGCGCGGAGGTTCAGCACCTCCAGGTTCTCGGCCACCGTCATCTGGAGCCGGTCGATGTAGGGCAGCTGGTTCCCCGCGGTGTCCACCTCGTAGAAGAACGGGTTCCGCTCCATGACCCAGGTCGGGTTGTTGATCGGCGTGACCACCTTCCAGGGGGTGAGCACCGGCAGCTCGGGGTTGAGCCGCCAGTCCCAGCGGTTCTTGATGTAGGCGACCCAGCCGTCGAAGTTCGCCGCCTTGGCCTTGGCGTTCGCGGCGTCCATCCCGATGTACTTCGGGTGGAACTGCTTGATGTAGTGAGCCGGCATGTAGGCGCCCATCGTCCGGCCTTCCATCTGCCAGAGCGCCTGCCCGCCGCCCATCGCCGTGGAGCCGGCGAGGATGTCGAGGAACAGGTAGTTCGGCTCGGGGAACTCGAAGAGGACCGTGGTCTCGTCGATCTTCTTGATGACCCCGGACTTGCCGTTGATCATGAAGTCCGGGTGCGGCGTCGGCACCAGGTCCTTGAAGAGGTAGACGTCCTCGTACCAGAACACGAAGTCGTCGGCGGTGAACGGCTTCCCGTCCGACCACTTGTGGCCCTTGCGGAGGTAGAGGGTCACCGAGCGCCCGTCGTCGCTCAGGAGCCACTGCCGGGCCACCGACGGCCGGACCTGCGTGCCGGTGTACTCCCAGAACAGGAGCTTGTCCGCCGACACGATCCGGTTGCCGTTCTCGCTGTCGCCCGGTCCGGTGAAGCCGCGCCGCCACGTGCCGCCGTAGCGCCCGATCGAGTGCACCGGCTTGATCACGAGCGGCTCCCGGGGCACGCGCTGCTCGACCGGCGGGAGCTTCCCCTGCTTGACCAGCTCGGCGAGCATCGGCGCCTCCTGGAACTTCTTCGGCCACCGGGCCGGGTCCAGGACCAGCTCCGGCCCCTCGAGCTTGCCGATGAGCTGAGCGCCGAGCTTCGGTGGCGCGCCGGGGGTCCCCTGCGCCCGGGCGCGACCGGGGAGGCCGGCCGCGGCGAGGCTCCCCGAGAGGAGCGCGGCATCTCGCATGAATTCCCGGCGGTTCCAGCCACT
Organism: Candidatus Methylomirabilota bacterium; assembly: GCA_035652475.1. Lineage (GTDB taxonomy): Bacteria > Methylomirabilota > Methylomirabilia > Rokubacteriales > DASRDR01 > DASRDR01. The sequence continues at coordinate 1,304 of DASRDR010000073.1, forward strand.
GCCCTTCGTCGGCATGGGCGAGCCCTCCTCGTCGCGGGGAACCAGGGATGGAGCGGAAGCGAGGGGCAGTCTAGCACACCCAGCGGCGGCCGCCGGGCCGCCGACGCCGGGCCCCAGGACCGCGGGCGGAGGATCAGGTCCCGAGGGCGGCCGGGCCGCTTCGGCCGCCGTTCACGCGCACCGGTCGGCGATGACCCCCGCGCGCCAGTCGACCGTCCGGCTCACCGGCGTGAGCCGCGAACTCGGCCCCGGGAAGCTTGGTCGGGATCGTGTTCCGGTTCCGCGACGGCCCACGTCGTCCGGGCGAATGCCCCGGAGGGGAACTCCCGCCTCCACTGCTTCGACGGGGAGCGCCACCGGCTCGCGAGCGCCCGGGTCGCCCCGCCCGTCCCCGGGCCGTGGCACGCGATGCGGGGACTCGCCGTCGGGGACCGCAACCGTGCCTCGCCGGACGGCACCCAGCGACTCGACGTCCGGGGCGGACGCTTCACCGTGGGCCGGACCGGGCTCTGGACGAGAGCCGAGCCGATCACGCCGTTCACCGACCTGAGGCTCCGCGGCGCCCTCGCAACCGGATACCGCGATCGCGCGCGGCCACGACGCGTGGGCGACGCAGGGCCGCCGCTGAGACGGATCGCCGTCCGCCGCCGCGGCCCGGCAGGACGGCGTCCCGGCGCGCGCCGGCACCTCCGCCCGGCAGACCCTCGCGACCGGCACGGTCGCCCGGGCGGGACGGCACGCTCAGGCCCCGGCCGGCGCCAGCAGCCGGGCGAGGAACCGCCGCGTGCGCTCGTTCTGCGGCCGGGTCAGGAGCTCGGCCGGGCGGCCCTCCTCCACCACCACGCCCCCGTCCATGAAGACGATGCGGTCGGCGACCTCGCGGGCGAAGCCCATCTCGTGCGTCACCACGACCATCGTCATCCCGTCCGCCGCGAGGCCCCGCATCACCTTCAGCACCTCGCCGACCAGCTCGGGGTCCAGCGCGGAGGTGACCTCGTCGAACAGCATGATCTCCGGCTTCATGGCGAGCGCGCGGGCGATCGCCACCCGCTGCTGCTGTCCGCCCGACAGCCGGGCCGGGTACTCGTGGGCCTTGTCGGCGAGCCCGACCCGCTCGAGCATGGCCAGCCCGACCGCCTCCGCCTCCGCCCGCCGCTGTCGCCGGACCACCAGGAGCGCCTCGATCACGTTGCCGAGCGCGGTCCGGTGCGGCCAGAGGTTGAACGCCTGGAACACGATCCCGATCCGCTGCCGGAGCGCATTGATCCGGCGCGCCGCGTCGCGGACGCGCCGGCCCGCCGCGTCGAGCCGGTACCCGATCGGCTCCCCGTCCAAATACACGAGGCCGGAGGTCGGCTCCTCGAGGAAGTTGATGCAGCGGAGGAGCGTGCTCTTGCCGGAGCCGCTCGGACCGATGACGCAGAGCACCTCGCCGCGCGCCACCGCCAGGTCGATCCCCCGCAGCACCTCGGTCGCGCCGTACGCCTTGCGGAGCGCCTCGATCCGCAGGACGGGCTCGGCACTCACGCCAGATGCCGCGTCAGGCGCCGCTCGAGGCCCCGCCCGGCGGCCACCACCAGGTCGTTGAGGCACCAGTAGAGGAGTCCCGAGACGAGCAGCGGCTCCACCGCGCTGTAGGTCTCGCCGATCGCCCGGTACGCCGCGAACGTGAGCTCGGGGACGGTCACGATCGACAGGAGCGACGACCACTTGATCACGCCGGTGAACTCGTTCGTGAGCGGCGGCAGCACCAGGGCGGCCATGATCGGCGCCACGATCCGCCGGAGCGTCTGGCCGTAGCTCATCCCGAGCGAGCGGGCGGCCTCGACCTGGCCCCGGTGGATGGCGGTCAGGCCGGCCCGGAAGATCTCCCCCGCGTACGCGCCGGTGTAGAGCGAGAGGGCGACCACCCCGGAGGCGGTCGCCGACAGCCGCACGCCGTAGAGCGGGAGCGCGGCGTAGAGGAAGAAGAGCTGCACCAGCAGCGGCGTGCCGCGGATCACCTCGACGTAGGCGCGGGCCGCCGCCCGGAGCGGCCGCCACGGCGACAGCCGCGCCAGCGCGGTCACGAACCCCAGGCCGACCCCGATCAGGGTGGACACGACCGAGACGGCCAGCGTGGTCGCCGCCCCCTCCAGGAACGTCGGGCCGTAGCGGGCGACGATCGACCAGTCGAACGTCGGCACGGCGGCTCAGCCCCGGCCGCCCGCGGCGGCGCGGCGTGCGGCGCTCCGCGGCCCCCCGCCCGGGGCGCGCGGGACCCCGGCCCGGATCGGCGCGCGGGCCGCCCGGCGGCGGGCGGACCTCTCCCGGTCCCCGCCCGCGGGCGGGGACCGCCGGCGGCGCACCGGAGGGGCGCCGGGGCCCCGCCCCGGGCCCGCGGCGGGCGGGGCCCCCCGGCCACCCGCCGTCACCGGCCCGCGCCTCATCGGAAGGCCGCCACGCGGTAGGCGCCCAGCCGCCGCTGGGCGACCACCGCGCCGTAGCCGACCAGGGCGTTGATGCCGAGGTACAAGGCGCCGACCGCGACGTAGATCTCGGTCGGGTGGAGGACCCGGCTCACGATCTGGTACCCCACCCGGGTCAGCTCGACGAGGGCCAGCGCCGAGACGAGCGACGAGGCCTTGATCAGCGCCGCCGCCTCGTTGGCGAGCGCCGGAAGCACGTCGACCACGACCTGCGGCAGCACGATGCGCCGGACGCTCTGGAGCGCGCTCATCCCGAGCGCCCGGCCCGACTCGGTCTGGCCGCGCGGGAGCGCCTGGATGCCGCCGCGCAGGACCTCCGCCGTGTAGGCCCCGCCGTTCAGGCCCAGCGCGATCACCCCCGAGGCGAACGGCGAGAGATCGAGGCCGAGGAGCGGCGGCAGGTAGAAGATCGCGAAGAGCTGGAGCAGGAGCGGCGTCCCCCGGATCACGTCGAGGTAGAGGAACACCACCGCCCGGATCCCGCGCCGCCGGGAGAGGCGCCCGAACGCGACCGGGACGGCGATCAGCGCCGCCAGGGCGAGTCCGAGCGCCGAGACCTCGACGGTGACGAGCGCCCCCCGCAGGAGCAGCGGGAGGCTGTCGACGACCAGCCGGACGTCGAATCCCCGCATCGGGCCGGTGTGGCCGGCGTCACCTCCCCCGGCGCCCGCCCGTCACTTCATCAGGGTGGGGACGTCCGGGAGCTCCATGGTGAACCCGAACCACTTCCGCTGCAGCTCCGCGAACGTGCCGGCCTTCTTGAGCTTCAGCAGGTGCTCGTTGAGGTACCCGAGGAGGTCCTGGTCCTCCTTGCGGGTGGCCCAGGCGAAGTAGGTGGGCGCCCCGACCTGCCCGGCGATCTTATACTTGCCCGGCTGCTGCTTGAGCAGCACGGCCAGGTTCGGCATCCCGTTCGGCGCGGCGTCGATCCGGCCGTTCTCGATGTCGGCGTAGATCTCGGTGAAGCCGCTGGCGTACTCCTTGATCTCCTTGATCCCCTTGCCGCCCTTCTTCTTGAACTCCTCGCTGAGCGCCTTCATCTGGTCCAGGTACTTGGTCGCCTGGGGCGCCCCGACCACCTTCCCGTCGAGGTCGTCGGGGCCGTTGATGGCGGTGTTGTTGGCCCGGGTGACGATCCCCGTGGTGCCGAAGGCGGTCGGGATGGTGAAGGCGAAGCGCTTGGCGCGCTCCTCGGTGCCGAACAGCGCGGTGGCGATCATGTCGTACTTCCTGGCCTGGAGTCCCGCCAGCAGGCTCGCGAACGGGAGGTCCAGCTGGTTGACCCGCACGCCCTGCTCGGTGAGGTCCTTCATCACGAGGGCCAGGAGGTCCGCGTGGTGGCCGACGATCTTCCCGCCCTCGACGTACTCGAACGGCGGGTAGCCGGCCTCGGTCGCGACGACGATCTCCTTCCGCTTCTTGATGTCGTCGAGGAGGCCGGCCTGTCCGGCCCGCGCCCCGGCCGCCAGGGTGGCCACGGCGGCCAGGAGCGCCAGGACGGGACGCGTGCGGCGTCGGGTGGGACCGGTCATGGGGCGTCTCCTTGTCTCGGGTTCCGGGGTGAGGGACGGAAGGCCGCCTCGACGGCGGCGATCGTGGTGAGCCGGGCGAACACGTGACCCAGGCAGCGCAGCGCCGCCTCGTGCCGGACGCGGCTCGTCGCCGCGACCGCGTCGCGGACGACGAACACGCGGTAGTCGAGGCACCGGGCGCGCTGGACGGTCGCGCTCACGCAGACGTCGGTGCACACGCCGGCGACCACCAGGGTCCGGACCGCCAGCGAGCGGAGGAGCTCGTGGAGATCGGTGCCCTGGAAGGCGTCGTACCGGCGCTTGCCGCGCACGTGGTAGTCGCGCGGGTGGACGACCAGCCCCGGCGCCAGCTCGACCCCGGGGCTCCCCTCCAGGCAGTGCACCGGCTCGTACTCGAGCTCGATCCCGAAGTCGGAGAGGTCGGCCCGGTGCTGCTCGTGGGTGAACACGACCGGCACCCGCGCCCGCCGCGCCGCCCGGGCGAGCCGGTTGACCCGGCCGACGAGAGCGCGCCCGCCGAGCACCGCGGCCGGGGCCCCGGGGTCGAGGAAATCCCGCTGCATGTCGACGACCAGCAGGGCGGTCGCCCGACGGCCGAGCGGCGGCGCGGGACGCGGCCCGGAGCGCGGCGCCCGGGCCGGGAGCGCGACGGCCGTCATGGCGGGGTCGCCGGAGCGCCGCCCCGCCCGGCGGTGACCCGCAGCGGCGGCGGCCCGGCGGGCGGGCGACGGACGCCGGGGAGCCGGCTCAGACGCGGGCCGCGCCGGCGCGCGCGGCCCGCCGCGCCGCGCGACCGGCGGTCCACCACGGCTGGGCGCACAGCCAGCCCAGGAACTCGACGATCGTGTGCGCCGCCAGGTACGAGGTGATCCCGGTGCCCACGTCGAGCATGGGGTTGACCTCCACCAGGTCGAACCCCACGATGCGGAGCCGCTCGGCGAGCGCGCGGAGGGCATCGCGCAGCTCGGCGTAGGCGAGCCCGTTCGGCTCCGCCGACACGCAGCCAGGCACCAGCGCCATGTCCAGCACGTCGATGTCGACGCTCACGTAGCACGCCGCCCCTTCCGGGAGCGAGGCGGCCAGCGCGGCCGGCCGCGTGTCGCGGAGGACCTCCATCGTGACCACGCGGTTCCCGTCGGCGAGCGAATCGTCCATCATCAGGCGCGAGTTGCGGAGGCTCCGGATCCCGACCTGGGTCAGGCTCACGACGTGGGCGAGCCGCGCGATCTGACGGAACGGATGGCTGTTCGTCAGCTCGAGCCCGTGGACGAACGGGAGGTAGTCGAGGTGCGCGTCGAAGTGGACGACGTGGAGCGGCTCCTCGTACGCCCGCACGACCGGGTACGTGATCCCGTGATCGCCGCCCAGGACGACCGGCAGGGCGCCCCGGGCGAGCACCCGGCGCGCGAGGTCGGTGACGTTCGCGAAGGTGCCGACCACGTTCGTCGGGAGCACGTCGGCGTCGCCCACGTCGGCGATGCGTCCCTCCGCCATCTCGCGGGCGAGGAACTCCCGCCGGAGCCCGGGGTCGTAGTAGCCCCGCCCGTCGCCGCCGAACCGCATCGAGTGCTCGCGGATCCCGCGGGGGCCGAACCGCGACCCCGGCATGAACGGGGAGCCCTCGTCGTGCGGGACGCCGAGGACCGCGATGTCGGCGTCGAGCTGGCCCAGGTCCGTGACGATCGCGGACCGCAGGAAGGACGGGATGCCGACGAACGGGGCGTTCCAGCGCGGCACCGCGCCCGGCCCGGCCGCCACGTCAGCCCCGGACGCCCACCGGGCGCGCCGCCCCGGGGTGCCCGGCGCCCGCCCGGCCCAGCCCGTGCCGCGCGAGCACCGCGGCGATGGCGCGGCGCTCCGGCTCCGACGCGGGCGCGAAGGGGGCAGCCGGCGTCCCGGTACCGATGCCGATCAGCGCGCAGGCGGCCTTCAGCGCGGGCAGCCAGTGCCCCTGCTCGTGGATGGCGCCCAGGTCCGTGAGGGCACGCTGCTGGGCCAGCGCGGTCGCGAGGTCGCCCCGGGCCGCCGCCGCGCGGAGCCCGACCAGGAGCGCGGGGGCGACGTTCGCCAGGCCCGGCACCAGACCGTCCCCGCCGTGGAGCAGGCTCGCCGCGGCGAGCGGCTCGTTGCCCTGCAGCACCCGGAAGTCCGGACGCGTGGCCTTCACCCCGAGGAACGCCTGGAACGCGCCGAAGTCGCCCGCCGAGTCCTTGAGCCCGAGGACCCGGCGATCGCGCGCCAGCGCGGCGATGGTGGCCGGCGCGAGGACGTGGTGCGTGGACTGCGGGATGTTGTAGAGGAGAGCGGGCAGCCCGGCCCCCTCGACCACCGCCTCCACGTGCCGGCGCTGGGCCCCGTCGTCGACCGCGAAGTAGTAGGGGGCGCCGACCACGACGGCCGCCGCGCCTTCCCCGGCCGCCTGGCGCCCGGCCTCGACGGCGAGGGCCGTCGCGGGGAGCATGACCGCCGCCAGCACCGGCACCCGGCCCGCGGCCGCGCGCACGAACGCCCGAACGACCGCCCCGCGCTGCCGGGCGGTGAGCCAGGCTCCCTCGCCGCACCCGCCCAGCACGAAGAGCCCCGTGCAGCCCGCGTCGAGGACGTGGGCGACCAGGGCGGCGATGGCGGGCTCGTCGACCTCGCGCCCGGCGTCGAGCGGGGAGATCGCGGGCGGGACGACGCCGGTGAGGGCGCCGTCCCACGTCCAGCGAGTCCCTGCCGGAGGATCGCCCGCCGTCATCCCGCGACGCGGCCCGCGGCCACCGGCCGCGCGGGGGCCGCCCCCTCCAGGACCTCCTCCAGCGAGGCGCCGAGGATGTCCAGCATCTCGTCGACCTCCGCCGCGGTGATGGTGAGCGGCGGGGCGAGCGCGACCATCCAGTGACTCGCCCGCAGGAGGAGCCCCCGGCGGCGGGCGGCCTCCCGGACGCGGATACCGAAGTTCACCTCGGCCGGGAAGCGCTCGCGGGTGGCCGGGTCGCGGACGAACTCGACGCCGATCAGGAGCCCCTCGCCCCGCACGTCCCCGATCACCGGCCGGCGCGCCTGCAGCGCGCGCAGCCGCGCGATCGCCTGGGCACCCCGGGCCCGCGCGTTCTCGACGATGCCCTCGTCCAGGATCTGCCGGATGGCCGCCAGCCCGACCGCCGACGCCACCGGGTTGCCGCCGTAGGTGTGGCCGGCGTGGAACTGCACCTGCTCGACCGCGCTCCCCCAGAACGTCTGCCCGATGCGCGTCGTCAGGAGGTTCGCGGAGAGCGGCGCGTACCCCCCGCTCATCCCCTTGCCGAGGCAGAAGATGTCGGGCCACGCGCCCCAGTGCTCGGCGGCGAACAGCTTCCCGGTCCGCCCGAACCCCGTGATGATCTCGTCGAAGATGAGCACGATGTCGTGGCGGTCGCAGATCTCGCGCACGCGCGGGAGGTAGTCGCGCGGCGGCACGAC